>JAOUNA010000314.1 GCA_029881215.1 Myxococcales bacterium
GAGCTCGATCCACCAGCGCGGGTGCTGGTAGCGCGCCTCGTCGTCGGCGAGCACGCGCCGTTGCAGGGCATCGCGATCGCGCAGGTAGCTACGCAGCACGCCATTGACGTAGCCGCGCGCGGGCCAATGTTCGAGCAGCGCGCAGGCGCGCACCGCCTGATCGACGACCGTATATTCGGCATAGCGTCCGCTTTCCAGGGCGTACAGCGCGCACCAGAGCAGGGCCTGTACCTGCGGCGCGGCATCGCCCCTGCGCGACAAAGCGCGCACCAGGGCATGGACCCGGCCATAGCGGCGCAGGGTGCCGTAACACAGGTCGAGCACCGCACTGCGCGCTTCGCCCTGCTCGGTCGGTTCATCAAGACTGCGCCCCGCCGCCACGCGCGCCGTGGCGCGCGCGGCCTCGGCGAGCGCCGGTGCCAGTGGCGCCACGCGCGTCATTGCAGCCGCTCGCCGCGAGCGATCGCACAGCCGCGCAGGAACTCGGCAGCTGCAAGCCGCTTGGCCCCGGCGCGCTGCAGCTCGGTGGCGAGCAACGCGCCCTCGCCGCAGGCGACGAGTACCCCGGCTGCGTCCGCCGCGAGCACCGTCCCGGCATCGCCGGCGTCGCCGCGCACGGCGGCCCGCCAGATCTTGATCGTCTCGCCACGCAGCCTGGCCGCGGCGCCCGGCACGGGGCGCAGGGCGCGCACGGCACGCTCAATCTCGGACGCAGGCCGGCGCCAGTCGATCTCGGTCTCGCGTTTCTCGATCTTGCGCGCGTAGGTGACTCCCTGCGCGGACTGAGGTACGGCGCGCACTCGCTCCGCGGCCGCCTCTGCAAGCGCAGCCACGATCATGCGCGCGCCCAGGGCAGCGAGTCTGTCGTGCAACGACTGTGCATCGTCCCCGGCGGAGATGGCGATGCGTTCCTGAGCGAGCATGGGTCCGGTATCCAGACCGGCATCCATGCGCATGATGGTAATTCCGGTTTCCGCGTCGCCCGCAAGCAGCGCGCGCTGGATCGGCGCTGCGCCACGCCAGCGGGGCAGCAGTGACGCGTGGATGTTGAGCGCGCCGCCGGGCGCGATGTCTAGCGCCCATTGCGGCAGCAGCAGGCCGTAAGCCGCGACCACCAGGAACGCCGGGTGGGCTGCAGCGACACGCGCTTGCACATCGAGATCACGCAGCGTCGCGGGCTGCAGTACATCGAGGCCGCGCGCGAGCGCAAGCTGTTTGACCGCGCTTTGCGCCGGGCGCAGGCCGCGCCCCGCAGGGCGGTCGGGTTGCGTCAGCACCAGCGCCAGCTCGTGGCCCGCGTCAAGCAACGCGGCGAGCGCGCGCTCTGCGAATACCGGGGTGCCCGCGAAGACGAGGCGCAGGAAGGTGCTAGGCGCTCTTGCGCAGCTGCTTGGTGAGCTTTGCGCGCACGCGCTGCTGCTTGAGCTGCGATAGGTACTCCACGAACACCTTGCCCTTCAGGTGATCCATCTCGTGCTGAATGCACACGGCGAGAAGACCTTGAGCCTCGAGCGTGAATGGGTTGCCGTTCTGATCGAAGGCGCGCACTTTGACGCGCTCGGCGCGCTCGACGATGTCGTACACGCCAGGCACCGACAGGCAACCTTCCTCGATGTCGGAGACGCCCGAGGCTTCAACGATCTCGGGATTGACCAGCACCACCAGCGAATCGTGGCGCTCCGACACGTCGAGGACGATGACCTGCTTGTGCACATCCACCTGCGACGCGGCAAGGCCGACGCCGGGCGCGGCATACATCGTCTCGGCCATGTCTCGGACCAGCTTCTTCAGGGCCTCGTCGAAAACGGTGACAGGAGCGGCCGTCTTATGCAGCCGGGCGTCGGGATAGCGAAGGATGTTCAGCAGAGCCATCGGAAGGGTAAATAGCGTTGCAAATTGAATAAATTAGATGCACAATCTAAGGCACCAGATAAACAGTTCGAGGTTTGTGCTACATTTGGATGGCAAAGGGGCATTTCAAGCCAGCCCGGGAACAAGGATAAGGTTCGGGGGCACCATGCACGACCAATTGCGTAAGTCTATCACAGCGCTCGTTTTTGCCCTGAGCGGCCTGGCCACAAGCGAAGCGCTGACGCAGGTCCCGCCGATCCCGCAAACCCCCCTGGCGTTCAAGGCCGACGCACCTGATCGGTATGTCGTGGTGCGCGGCGATACGCTGTGGGGAATCTCGGAGCGTTTCACGGATTCGCCGTGGCGCTGGCCCGAAATCTGGAATTTCAACCGCGAGCAGATCCGCAATCCGCACTGGATCTACCCAGGGGACGTCATTGTCCTAGATCGCGTGAGCGGCACGCTCTCGATAGCGGGGGCGGACGCCGGGGCGCCGGGGACGGACGCTGGGGCGCCGCCGGCTGCGCCCAGCGATGCCGGTGCCAGCGCGCCGGCGGGCCGGCCAGGCCTCGGCGTCGGCAGCGTGGTGGGCACGGTCAAGCTCTCCCCGCGGGTGCGCGCCGAGTCCACGGCGCGCGACGCGATTCCCAGCATCCCACCAAGCGCCATTGAGCCGTTCCTTTCTCGACCCTTGGTGATCGAGCCCGACGGCCTCGACAATGCGCCGACCATCATCGCCACTGAAGACAACCGCGTCATCATCGAGGCCGGCAACCAGGCCTACGTGCGCGGCATGGGCGACTCCAAGGAAGAGAACTGGTTCATCTACCGCCGCGGCAAAGCGCTGGTCGATCCCGATACGAACGTGACCCTCGG
>JAOUNA010000103.1 GCA_029881215.1 Myxococcales bacterium
AGGCCCCTTTCGCCCGAAATTCCGAGGACTCCCGAGCGCCGTCGCCGGCGACCGGAGGGGGCGGTGCGGCCTCGAGGAGCGGCTCGATCCGCGCTGCAACCTCCTCGGCCGTCGTCACGCCCATCTCGACATGATCGATCCCGCCGTCCGGGGCCAGAATGACGAGCGCCGGGAATCCGTAGGCGCCGAAGCGGCGCGCCAGATCCTCGTCTCCCCCCATCAGGATCGGATATTCGGCGATCGCCCGGTTCTCCGCGGCCCAGGCGCGGATCTCCTCCGCGCTGGCCCCCCCCACCTCGACACCGAGCACGACCACATTCTCCTCGTCCCGATACTCGCGCCGGAGGGCATTGAGCTCCCGGGGCTGGAAGATGCAGGGCGCGCACCAGGTGGCCCAGAAATCCAGCACCACCACGTGTCCGCGCAGCGCCGAGAGTCGAATCGCGTCGCCTTCCAGGCTGACGAGCTCGAAATCCGGCGCAGGAGTCCGGGGCTCTGCCGACCCTTCGTCGCTCTCGACCGAGCTGCCGCAGCCCAGCAGCAGGGCGAGCAACGCCAGCAGCCCCGCGCCGGTGCGGCGCCGCATGAGATCCGGCCGCGCCGCCACGCGGCGGCGAACCGGCTTACTGGAGCGCCCGCTCGGCTGCATTGATGAAATCGTTCATGAAGGTGAATTGGCTGTTCAGTGCCGAGAGCTGTCCGGTGACGAGCAACACGCCGACCGCCACCAGGACGAGCCCAGAGCCGATCTCGAGCTTTCGGAAGTGGCGCTTGATCCGGTCGAACGCCTCGAAGAAGACCTCGATGCTCCAGCCCGCCAGAAGGAACGGGATGGCGAGGCCGGCAGAATACACGGTCAGGAGCACGACGCCGTCGAAAACGGTCTCCCGCTGACCCGCCACGGTGAGGATGGTGGCGAGGATCGGACCGATGCACGGGGACCAGCCCAGTGCGAATCCCGCGCCCACGACGAGGGCGCTCAGGAAGCTGCGCCGGCTGATCTGGAAGTGGAAGCGCGTATCTCGGTACAGCACCCGAATGGGCCGGATCCCGGTCATGTGCAGCCCCAGCAGAATGATCAAGATCCCCGCAATCTGGGTCACTCCGAATTGGATCCCGAAGATCTCGGCCCGCCAGCTGCGCAGCACGTGCCCGGCGGCCACGGCCCCGATGCCCATCACGATGAAGATGGACGAAAACCCGACGACGAAGCCCAGGCACGCCAGCATGACGCGGCGGCGCACCGCCCCGTCGGCGCGACCGTCCTGCATCTGCTCCACGGAGACGCCGGAGATCAGCGACAGGTACGCCGGCATGAGCGGCAAGACGCAAGGCGACAGGACCGACAGGATCCCGGCGGCGAAAGCCAGATAGATCTGGGGAGCGGATTCGACCATGCGAGCCGAGAGAATCGCGGTTCGATGCGCACCCCGCCAGTCGCGCGGCGGCGCTCGCGCGTCCACCGCCAGGGCGGAGCGCCACGCGCCCTCGCCGCCCGGCGGCTGCCGGACGGCGAGGCGCGCTGGGATCGCGAGCACGCTCCCGGCTAGAGATCCTCGGCAACCATGGCGTGCTGCGTGGTCCGATACTCCGGCTCGCGCCCCAGGAACTCCAGGGTCTGCTCCATGCGAACGTGGCTCGGTGTCACCACGTAATCACCGCGCACCGCGGGCGTGATCACCGCGGCCATCACGTCGTGGTCGCCCCCGGAGAGTCCCCAGGCGATGCCTCCGAACACCAGGCCCAGGGTCGCATAGACGATCTTTGTGGGGCCGTAGATCAGGGTCGAGAGCGCCGCCAAGGCACCCACACCCGCTTCACTGGTCAATCCTTCATCGTTCGCCCGGGCAATCCCCGGCGCGATCGCAATGGCCATGCCGCACGCGAACAAGGTCGCGCGCACTCGTGTCGTATTCTTCACGTCCAACCTCTTTCGGTTTGCTGCTCGATCCCGCAATACGGCGAGATCGCGGGACACACGCCGCGGCGTGCATCCGCTGGACGGTGGTCACGGCACCCCCCCAGGTCCGTATCAAAACACCGTCTTCCCCGCGGCGGAGGATGCCGCGCCAGCGGATCTCGTCAAGTCTGCCCGATTCCAGGCCCGGCGCGGCGCAGCTCAGAAGCGGCGATCCGTGTCGAGCAGGATCGTCACCGGACCCTCGTTCGTCAGCGTGACGTCCATCACCGCCTGGAAGCGGCCCGTGACCACGGGCACGCCGAGATCCCGCGCCGCATGGGCCAGTTGTTCGAGCAGCGGCGCTGCCGCCTCGGCGGGCGCCGCCTCCGTGTAGGACGGCCGGCGCCCCTGACGCGCATCGCCGTACAACGTGAACTGCGAGACGATGCAGAGCGTCCCGCCCGTGTCGCGCAACGAGCGGTTCATGCGCCCCTGCGCGTCGTCGAAGATCCTCAACTCGACGAGCTTTCGGGCCAGGGCCTGCGCCGCTGCGGGGGTGTCTTCTCGGTGGACGCCGACCAGCGCCAGGATCCCCGGTCCCATTGCGGCCACCTCCTCTCCCTCCACGGCGACCCGCGCGGAGCGCACGCGTTGGGCAACGGCGCGCACGGCGTCAGAGCTTCTCCTGCTCGGCGAAACGCCCCGCGTAGGCGGCCTCTCCCTCGGTGCGCATCAGCACGATCTGGCACACGCGGACTCCGGCGTGAAGGCGCAGCGGGTGCCCGGAAACGTTGCTCATCTCGAGGACCTGGCGATTGTCCACGCCCGGCTGCACGAAGGCCGACGTGACGTGGATCATGAGACCCAGGCGAGCGAAGCGGCTGCGCCCCTCGAGGAATCCACAGAGGTTGCGCGGCAGGCGGATGCGCTCGCGCGTGATGCCGTGGATCGTACTGCCCGGCGCGAGCACATAGGGATCGTCCAAGCGCTCGACGCGCGTGAAATCGCGGAAGTCGGAATCGGCGAGCACGTCGATGGGTCGCGCGCCGCTCTGGATCACGCGGATCTCGTCGCCGAGTGTCAGATCAATCGAAGCCGATCCGAGCTGATCGAGCTCGAACGGAGTGATCGAGACGTTTCCCGCCTCGATCTCTGCGAGAATCGCGTTGCGCGTGAGAACGGCCATCGGGCGGCGCATGATACCGTATGCGCGTGCCGCATCCTTTCCTCGCCCTCGCAACGCCCATCGTGATGGGCCACCGCGGCTGCGCGGGAGAGCTGCCGGAGAACACCCTCGCCGGCTTCGCGCGGGGTCTCGCGGACGGTGCGGCCATCCTCGAGACCGACGTGCACCTCACGCGGGACGGCGAGCCGGTCCTGATCCACGACGACGACGTGGCGCGCGTCAGCGACGCTTCGGGTGCCGTGCGCGATTTCGTCCTGCGCGAGATCAGCCGGCTCGATGCGGGGTATCGGTTCAGCCACGACGCGGGTCGCAGCTTCCCCGAACGCGGACGCGGGCACCGCATCCCCACGCTGCGCGAAGCCCTCGAGGCATTCCCGGCCGCGCGCTTCAACCTGGAGCTGAAGGACAGCACGCCCGACCTGGTCGAGCGCAGCCTCGAAGTGATCGCGCAGGCGCGCGCCGCCTCCCGCACGCTGCTGGTCGCCGCAGACGACACCGCGATGCAGCAGCTGCGGTCGCGCGCCGCGGCCACGGGCGTCCCGGTGGCGTTCGGCGCTTCCGCGCAGGAGGTCGCGCGTTTCAGCCTCGCCGCGGTGCGCGGTGCAGCGCCGCAGCCCGGTCCCATGGCACTCCAGGTGCCCGCGTCGTTCGCGGGCGATCCGCTGGTCACCGCCGCGTTCGTCGCGCACGCCCACCGACACGACATGCAGGTGCACGTGTGGACGATCAACGATCCCGAGGAGATGCGGCGCCTGCTCGCGCTCGGCGTGGACGGCATCGTCACGGATTTTCCCGGGCGGCTGGCCGCGCTGCTCGCGGCGCCGCGCTGAGCCATGGCGGCACCCGGCAAGCCCTCGCCCCTCCTGCTCGCGCACCTGGAGGAGCTCCGCACGCTGGCGCGGCTCGGACCGGTGGTGGATGTCGCGTGCGGACGCGGTCGCCACGCGCTGCACCTCGCCGCGCTGGGGATTCCAGTGATCGGCATCGACCGCAACGAAGCCCATCTGGCGGAGCTCTGGGCCGAGGCGCGCCGGAACGCGCAGCCGGTGGCGCTGCTGCGCGCCGATCTCGAGACCGAATTCGGACTCCCCCTCGTCGCGGGTCGCTGCGCTGCCATCCTCGTGTTCCGTTTCTTGCATCGCCCCTTGGCGCGTGCGCTGATCGATGCGCTCCAGCCCGGTGGCCTGCTGCTCTACGAAACCTTCACGATCCACCAGAAGGATCTTGGCTATCACATCAAGAATCCTGATTTTTTGCTCCAAGACGGCGAGCTGCCCAAGCTCTTTGCGGAGCTCGACATCCGCGAGGCCTGGGAGGGGCTGACGGATGACGACCCCCCCACGGCCGTGGCGAACATCGCGGCCTGGAAGCGCTGAGGCGCGCGCCGGCTCAGGCTCGCTCGGGATCCGCGCCGGGGGCCGCAGCGCCCGGCGCGCCGCACCCGAGACGCGCGAGCGCCCAGCGCGCGTGCTCGGCGAGCAGCGCATCGCCCCCCTGCGCGTGGCGCTGCAGCAGCGGGGCGAGCGCGCGATCGCCCGAGTTGCCCGCCACGACCAGCGCATTGCGAAGCAGTCCCCGATACCGCGCCCGACGCAGCGCCGTGCCTCGCACGGCGCTGCGCCAGGCCTGCTCGGACAGCTGGAGAACCCAGGCCAGGGAGGGCGCGAGCCACTCGGGCCGAGGCGCGATGCGGGCGCGCAATCCCAGCGGATCGGACGGAATGCTGCGCCGCGCGCGGCGATTCCAGGGACACACCTCCTGGCAGATGTCGCAGCCGAAGCCCCAGGCGCCGTGGCCCTCGCGCAGCGCCAGCGGAATCGGTTCGCGCGACTCGATCGTCGTGTAGGCGATGCAGCGCCGCGCATCGAGCACGTGCGGCGCGGCGAAGGCCTGCGTGGGGCAAGCCTCCAGGCACGCGCGACACGTGCCGCAGTGATCCGGCGCGCGCGCGTCCGGCTCGAGCTCGAGATCCGTGAGCACCACCCCCAGAAAGAGATAGGAGCCGAGACGCGGATGGATCAGACACGTGTTCTTGCCGATCCAGCCGAGGCCGGCGTAGGCCGCGAACACCCGCTCGGAAACCGGGCCCGTGTCCACGTAGCCCCGGGTGCGAACGCTGCGCCCGGCCAGCACCTCGAGCCCGGTCTCGAACGCACGCAGGCGGTCGATCAGGATGTCGTGGTAGTCGTCGCCCCCCGCGTAGCGCGCGACGCCGAGCGAGCCGGGCGCCGCGGCCTGGCGGCGACCCGGATCGTAGACGAAGCCCAGCGCGACGCAGCTGCGCGCGCCGGGCAGCACGCGGCGCGGGTCGATCCGCGCCTCGGCGCGCCGCGCGAGGTAGGCCATCTCACCCGCGTAGCCCCGCGCCAGCCACTCGCGAAGAAATCGCGTCTCCGGGGTGGGCTCGGCGCGCGCGACCCCGGCCAGGTCGAATCCCACCGCGAGCGCCAACGCCACGGTGCGCTCCGTCAGCGTCTGCGGCGCGCCGGCAGCTGCCTCGTTTCCGCGGCTGGCGTGCTTCGCCACGGGCGCACGGTATCGCCGCGGCAAAGCCGGTCAAGCGGCGCGGGTCACGCCCCTCCGGGCGCAGCACGCACCCGAGAACCAGCGAAGCAACGGGATCAGTGCGATCAGCAGCGCGCACTCGAGCAAGAAGCTGAGCAGGCCGGCGAATTCGTGCAGGGTGCTCGAGGTCGCGTGCGCGACGCCGTAGTGACGCGCGGCAAAGACCGTCGCGATCACGCGCACCAGGTTGCCGAACATGGCGACCGGAACCACCGCCGCGACGAGCAGGAGGCGCTGGATCCGGGAGAGCGGCGAGAAGTAGGCCAGGACGATCCCGAGCGGCAAGAGCGTGACGAGCGACGTAATCCCGCTGCAGGCCTCCGCAACGAAGAGGCTCTCGCCGCCCGGCAGCAGCACCACGTTCCCGGCGCGCAACACCGTGAACCCCAAGGCGTGCAGGATCGCCACGGAAGCCACGCTCACCTGGAGCTGCAGCCACACGATCACGGGTGACAACAGGGAGGGCGGAATCGGCACCATGAACAGCAGGAACGCCACCGGAAAGGCGAGCCGGCGCAGGCCGAGCGTGCCCCACGTGCGCAGCACGGTGCCGGCAACGGCGATCACCACGCCGACGCCCTGCAGCGACACGGATGCCTGGAACAACCCCGCGGCGTAGACCAGGAAGGAAACCGCGAGCAGCAGCGTCCCGCGCGCATCGCGATCGGCCGCAGCCAGTCCGCGGATCTGGCTGCGAAAGATCCAGTAGGCCACCAGAGGCACCAGGAATCCGTGCGAGTAGTAGTCGACGGAAGACCAGACACGCGCGAGCGCGAGCAGCGCCGGTGCGAAGACGAGTGCGAGCAATCCGATCAGCGCGAGATCTTGCCGGCGCATGGTCCGCTCGTGGCCTCCCCAGGGATCCGACGGATCCGCACCCAAGCCTACCAGCTCCGCTCCGATCGCGATGCCGATCGCAACGAGCGTGCGCACGGCGCCGCTCCCTGCCGCGGTGCCGGCGTGCGCCTCGGACTCGACCTGCGCGCGCGTTGCCGCTCCGAGCGCCTGGCTGCTGCGCTGAGCGAGATCCGGGGGCAGGTGCTATCCACTCCGCGCGAGCGCCGGGGCGGCACGCCGCCCGTGAAACCGCCCGCGCACGTGGTCGCCGGCGCACGCGCAGACTGCCACGGCCGAAACGCGCAGATCGCAGAGGAGAGGACCGCGTGAAACGCCGCTTGTGGGGCTGGGTGAGCGACGCGCTGCGCCGCTACTTCGTCGCGGGCATTCTCGCATTCGCACCGCTGGGCATCACGATCTGGGCCATCGCCTGGATCATCCAGCGCCTCGACAATCTGCTCCTCCCCCATCTGCTCAGCCTGCTGTTTCCCGGCCTGGAAGAGCCGCCGAAGCTCCCGCTGGTGGGCGCCCTCTTCACGCTCGTGGTGATCTTGCTGATGGGCGTGGTTGCGCGGCATTTCTTTGGCGGCGAATTCGTGCGCATCTGGGAGCGCCTGCTCTCGCGGGTGCCGGTCGCGCGCAATATCTACGGGGGTGTCAAGCAGCTGTTCGAGGCGATCTTCTCGCAGAGTCGACACTCGCGATTCCGCCGTGTCGTGCTGATCGAGTATCCGCGCAAGGGCATCTACGCGATCGCGTTCACGACCGGAGCGGCGCGCGGGCGCATCCAGGACGCGACCGAGGGCCACATGATCAACTGCTTCCTGCCCACGACGCCCAACCCGACTTCGGGCTTCTACTTGCTGGTTCCCGAGGACCAGATCATCGAGGTGGCTCTCAGCGTCGAAGACGCCTTCAAGCTCATCATGTCCGCCGGCCTGGTGAGTCCCGAGGAGATGCCGACCCTCCCGCGCGGCCGGGAGGTCGAGCCAGCGCCCGTCAATCCGCCTGCGACCGCGAGCTGACGCGCTCCACGAGGCCCCGGAACCGAGGGTTGCGCAGCAGGCCGAGCGTGTCGCCCGACTGGATCATGGCGAAGATCTCCGGATCCTGGATGAGCTCCTGAACTTCGGGGTCGTTCTTCAAGCCGCGGATGCGTGGCCCGACCTCGCGGAATACCTCGCCCATGGCGTCTCCGAAGACGCGCGAGTCGAGCGCCGCCTCCTCCTCGACCAGACCCAGATCGGCCAGCTGTCGCCGCAGCGCGTCGTTCTGCGCGACACGTCGGAAGCTCATGCGATTGAGTGCTGCGTCGACGTTGCCGTGCTCGACGTAGGTCCAGAACATGGGGTCGGCGCGCAGACCCTCGATGCTCTCGTCCTCCAGAACGGACTGGAACTCGTTGAGTGTCACGCCTGGGCGGGCGGCCATGCGCGCCACCACGCGCCCCGCTGCACCGGCATCCTTGAGTGCGGCCTCGAGCCCGCTCTCGACGAGTTCCCCGGTGATCGCGGCGGCCTTCGAGGGCCCCAACGCGGGCAGATTCTCGACGGTTCCCGTCACGCGCAGCGCATCGACCCAGAGCGCCAGCCAGCTCAGCAGGAGCACGATCAACCCGCCGCGCACGGCCCCGAATACGCCGCCCAGGAAGCGATCGCGCGGGCTCCGCTCTTGGTCGTGACGCCGCGCCAGGCGCTGCACGACGGTCGAGAGGATCCCCATGGCGAAGTAGGCCAGCAGGAACGCTCCGCTGCCCGCGCACGCGACGCCGAGCGGCAGGGGCACGTCGAGCCACACCGAGAGGCTGGGGCCCATGGCGGGGCCCAGACTCAGGCCGCAGCCATAGGCCACCACGAGGGAAAGCAGCCCCATGCCGGTCGCCAGTGCGCCGCGCAGCGCGCCGAGCGCGACGAACCCTCCCAGGATCAAAAGTGCAATCGCGTCGAGCCACATCCACGGCAGGATCGGCGGAACGCAGACCGGGCTGAAGCCTCGCAGCCGGTCCGCCGCGGCTGGCATCAGTGCGATCCGCGGCCTCCCTGCACCAGATGCAGCCCCACGAGGCGTGCGATGAAGACGGCGAGGAAGACCTGGCCGAGCACCGCCTCGGCGACGGCGATCCCGCGGGCCGCGTCACTCATCGGCGTGATGTCGCCGTAGCCGAGCGTGGTGATCGTGACGAAGCTGAAGTAGATGAAGTCGCCGAACAGGGCTGCTCCGCGCAGCGCGCTCGGGAGCGCCGAGACGGCGACGCCCTGCTGCTGGAACGCGCCCGGTGTGAAGTGTTCGATCGCGGAGTAGAACACCACCCACAGCATGGCGATCAGCAGGTAGACGCAGACGCCCCCGTAGATGGTGTCGGCCGTGACGCTCAGATCTTCGAGCACCGCGTCGAGAATCACCCAGGCCACGTACCCGAAGAAGATCGCATCCAGCGCATAACTCACGCCCGCAAGCAGGTCCGGCGCCCCTGGCGCCAGCGTTCGCCACCAGGTGGCGGTCAGCGCTGCCGCCGCGATCAGCGATCCGCCGACGAGCACGCGGCGGTTCCGGCTCACGGCATAGACGCCGGCGACGAACACGCCGGAGAAGAGAATCTGGATGCTCGGCAAGCCCACCAGCCGGTGCGGCAGGAATCCGACTCCAAACAGGGTAACGACCAGCGCGCCGAGGAGCGTCGAGAAGCGCCCCCGATTGCGATTCATCGCGATGCTCCCGTTCCGACTGCCGCCGAGCCAGGGTAGAACGAGCGCCTCTACGCAGCCGGCTTTCCGCCGAGAAATCGCGCGGTGTGGAGGGTGTTTCGCCCCATCAAGCGCGACCTCCGGGCGTCCGATAGCGATCGCGAGCGCATCCCTCCCCGCACCCGCGGGGACCAAGAGAGTCTGCGCCGCGCTCGGCGCGGGGGGCATCCGACAGCACCATGATCGGCAAGCATGTCGCCAACTACCGGATCCTCGACAAGATCGGCGAGGGCGGCGTCGGAGAAGTGTTCCGCGCCACCGACACGGCGCTGAATCGCGTCGTGGCGCTCAAGGCCCTGCGCCCCGAGCTCGCCTCGGATCCGAAGCTGCTGGCGCGCTTCCGCCGCGAGGCACAGACGCTGGCGCAGCTCAACCACCCGAACGTGGCCACGCTGCACAGCCTGATCGAGGTGGACGGGCGCCACTTCATGGTGATGGAGTACGTGGAGGGGCAGACGTTTTCCGCCATGGTGCGGGCCACGGGAGGCCTCGCACCCGACACCGCCCTGCCCCTCTTCGTTCAGGCCCTGAATGGAATCGGCTACGCCCACGAGCGGGGGATCGTGCACCGCGACGTCAAGGGCGCCAATCTCATGCTGACACACCGAGACGTCGTGAAGGTCATGGACTTCGGAATCGCGCGAGCGCTCGGCTCCGACCGCGTCACCAAACACGGGCACATGGTGGGGACGCTGCAGTACATGGCGCCCGAACAGATCCGCGGAGACGAGAGCGATGCGCGCTCTGATATCTACGCGCTGGGAATCGTGCTCTACGACCTGCTCACCGGTCGCGTTCCCTTCGATACGGAGAACGAGTACAGCCTGATGCGCGCACAGGTCGAGGCGGTGCCTCCGTCGCCGCGTGAGTTTGCTCCCCACATTCCGGCCTTCCTCGAAGAGGCGATCCTGCGCGCGCTCGAAAAGGATCCGAACGCGCGCTTCCCCACCACGACTCACTTCCGCGCCGCGCTGATGCAGGAAACCACTGAGACGCAGACCCAGGACAGAATCGCCGGCGCCGAGGAGACCGCGCTGGATCTTCCGCAGAGACCGGGGGCGCCGGACACCCTGAGCGAGCGCACGACCACCGAGCGCAGCCTCTCGCCGAGCGCCTGCGACCTCTCGAGCTGCGGCGCTGTGGAAGAGCCGC
>JAOUNA010000104.1 GCA_029881215.1 Myxococcales bacterium
CTCGACAGGAGGACGAGGGTCTGGCTCTTGGGATCCTGCACGTGCGGCTCGCTTCCAGCGCATTCTTCGGGCCCGAACGGGGGGAGCTTTAGAACGGCAGCCTGGGCGGCGGGACGCGCCCGCGCCCGCGCCGGCCGGCGTGATGCACCGCACGCGTTCGGCTACAAAGGACGATCATGCCCAGCTGCGGACCGTGCGGCATTGCCGCGGACGGCTCGTTCGACGGCGCGGGCCCGCGCGCGTGCCCGGCGCCTGCGCCGCTCCGCGTGGGGCTGAGCGGGCGGGTGCTCGCCGCCTGCGCGCTCCTGGCGATCGGCTTGGGCTGCTCGGAGGCTCGGCTTCACGTCACGATCATCGGCGTCGACGGCGCTGCCTGGCGCGTCATCGATCCGCTGCTGGCGCGCGGCGAGCTGCCCAATCTCGGCCGGCTGATCGAGACGGGTGTGCGCGCGCCGCTGCGCTCCGAGCGACCGCTCATTTCTCCGCCGATCTGGACCACGGTGGCCACCGGAGTCTCGCGGCGCGAGCACGGCATCCTGCGCTTCGCGGTGCGCGGCGGCGAGCTCGTCTCGGCGCGCCAGCGCCGCGCACCCGCGCTGTGGACGCTGGCGTCGCGGCGGGGCCTGACCTCGGCCGTGATCGGCTGGTGGGGCACCTATCCGGCCGAGACGATTCGCGGCGTGATCGTCTCCGAGCGCGCCCTCAAGACGCGGGAGGAGGATCTGCGCCTGCGCTTCGGAACGCTGCTCCCGCCGCAGCTGGCGCACCTCACGCATCCGCCCGAAGTGCTCGAGCTGCTCGCGGAGACGCTGTTCCGGATGCCGGCGCGAGCCGCGAGCGACAGCGACGCCGACTGGCTCGCGCGGCGGGTGCGCGTCGAGGACGAGGCGGCGCTGCGCACATTGGTGCAGCTGCGCGAGCGCATGGGACCCTTCGATCTCGAGCTGCTGCTGCTGCGCGGCATCGATCCCGTGAGTCATCTGTTCTGGCGCTACCACGAGCCCGCAGCGCCGGCCTACGCCGCGCTGCCGCCCGTCGATCCGGGCGAGCAGGCGCGCTACGCCGGCGTCGTCGAGAACCAGTATCGGCTCGTGGACGCGCTGTTGGGCGAGCTGCCGGCGCGCGGCGCGCCCGATCGGGTCGTGCTGCTGCTCTCGGATCACGGCTTCGAGGCCCATCCCGAGACCTCGAAGCGCGGCGAGCCGCTCACCGGGCATCACCGCAGCGACGCCGCGCTGCTCGGAATCTTCGTGGCCGCGGGGGGTCCGCTGCGGGTGGGCCTGCGCCGCGCGTCGCCCGTCTCGATCTACGACATCGCGCCGACGGCGCTGTATCTGATGGGGATGGACGTGGCCGATACGCTGGAGGGCGAGGTGCTGACCGACCTGCTCGCGCCCGAGTGGGTCCAGGCGCATCCCGTGCGGCGCGGTCCGGCGGATCCCGGTCCGCCCGTCGATCTGCCCGACGCCGATGCGCGCGGCGGGAGTGATTCGGCGCTGGATGCGCGACTGCGCGAAGAGCTGCGGGCGCTCGGCTATATCGAGTGATCGCCGCCCGCTACTCGGGGCAGCGCGCATGCGTCGGCAGCGCGGGCGGATCCTCTGCGAGCGCGTGCAGCAGACACGCGAAGCCCGGCGACTGGCGCAGCAGTCGCGCGCCCGCTTCGACCACGCGCGTCACCTGCGCGGGCGGCAGCTGAAGCCGCGTCCCGATCTCCTCGAGCTCCGCGCGCAGCGCGGCGCCGCGCTCGGCGGCGAAGCTGACGCGCACCAGGTAGAAGGCGACCGGCGGCGCGTCCCCGGCGTCCGCGAGCTGGCGATTCCAGGCGGAGATGTACTGGCGCGCCAGCTCGATGCTGTCGGTCGAGGTATTTGCCATCGGCTCGGTCGCCGCCGCGTGGAGCACGCTCAGGATGCCGGGTGCATGGGCGCTGCGGTCTGCGTCGGGGAAGTCCCGCGTCCTCGCGTCCACCACGACGATCGCCACGCGGCGGATGCGTTCCTGATTGATCAGGCGGAGGATGGGCAGCGGGCTCGAGGGCGACTGCAAGCCCAGCATCGGGCCGCGCAGGCCGAGGTTGTCCACCAGGCCGCCGTCGTTCAGGTGGATGAAGCGGATCTCCCGGCTCTCGTAGGCGCTCCAGTCGAGCGCTCGCTCGAAGCGGCTAGCGTTGAGCCCGAGATCGGAGCACAGCCGATCGAAGTGGTCCTGAAGGAAGGCGAAGCGCGCGCCGATGCCGATGCCGATGTCGGTGGCGTTCAGCAGCAGCAGTGGCCGCTCGCGGGGCAGGTCGGCGAAACGCGTCGCTCCGAAGATGTGCGCCGCGTAGTATCGGTCGGCGAGGTCGCTGCGTGCGTACCACCGCGAGCTCGCGCATCGCACCGTACGCGAACGCGGCCGCTCGGATTCCGCCACCGGAGAGGGTGAGGATCACGAAGTTCTCGTCTGTGTTGCCCGCGCCCAGCGCCAGCGTTTCGAAGCGATAGCCCGTCTGGGGATCCAGCGCGTCCAGCGGTGGATTGAGCGGGAAGTGGGCGCAGGCCGACGCGAGCGCGAGCCCGATCAGCGCACCCGTGTGGCGCGGTCCCACGTTCCGTCTTCTCCGACGAACTGCAGCCGATTGGTGTTTCCCAACACCTCCCCGTCGATGTAGACCTTGCGCTGCTCGGGGTAGGAAACCTTCACCCAGTTCACTTGGGCCTCCGCTCGGCGTCCGGCGACGCCGCTCAGCGCGGCGTCTCGATGCGTTCTACCAGAATTGGCCCGCGCCTGGCTACGGGCATCGGCTGCGCGCTCGACGCCTGGAGCGCGCGCGATAGACTCCGACACGTTCGGAGGGAGGAAAGGAGGCGGCCGTGAAGAAGATCCTGATCGGCGTGGTATTGCTCGTCGTGGTGGTTGCGGCGGCGCTCTTCTTCGTGATGTCCTCTCTCGATGCGATCATCGCCGCGGCCATCGAGAAATACGGCGCGGAGGCGACGGGCGCGCCGGTGCACGTGAAGACGGTGGAGATCTCGCTGCGCTCCGGGGAGGGGAGCATCGGCGGCTTGGCCATCGGGAGTCCTCCCGGCTTCGCAGCCGCCCACACCTTTGCTCTCGGCAGGATTCACGTGGCGCTCGATACCGCCACGCTCACGGGCAATCCGGTGGTGGTGAAGGAGATCCTGATCGAGGAGCCGCACGTGATCTACGAGTGGTCGGGGCGCAGCACGAACCTTGCGGCCATCCAGAAGAACGTGGATGCGTTCAGCGCGCGGTATGCCGGAGACACCAAGCGCGCCGAGAGCGAGCCCGCGGAGACTGCCGGCGCCGAGCGCAAGTTCGTCATCCAGAATCTCAGCGTGCGTGGCGGCCGCGTCGAGGTGGCCGCTTCCCTGCTCGCGGACAGGAGCGCCGCGGCGCAGATTCCCGACATCCACGTGAAGGACATCGGCAAGCAGCAGGGGGGTGCGACGAGCGCCCAGGTGACGGCACAGATTCTCGAGGTGCTCCTGCGCGCGGCGGGCAAGGGCATGGCGGGGATCGACGTGCAGGCCCTGCGCGGGCAGGCCGAGGCCGCGGCCGCCGAAGCCGCCAACGAGGCGGTCGACCGGGGAGTCCAGGGCGCGGCCGACGCGCTGAAGGGACTCCTCGATCGCTAGGGCGCGGGCGGCGCGGCGCGAGCGGGACCGCGTCTGATAGGATCGGCGGTCATCCAGACGGAGGTCGCCATGGTCCAGATCGAGCGCGAGCGCCCCGCGCGACGCCGGGGCGAGGGCAGCGCGCGCGACCGGCGGCGCGCGCAGCGCGCGGCGGCCTCGGCGGCCAGCGCAGTGGGACCGGGCCTGAAGGGCGGCTCGTTCCGCCCCCTCTCCGAGCGCGACATGCAGCGCATCCACGCCACGGCGCTCGACGTGCTCGAGCAGATCGGCATGGGCAGTCCGACGCAGAGCATCCTCGACGCGTGTCTGCCCAAGGGCGCCGTGCTGTCGGAGAGCGGGCGGCTGTGCTTTCCGCGCGGGCTGATGGAGGACGTGATCGACGGCGCCTGCAAGGAGTTCACTTTTCACGGGACGAATCCCGCGCGCGACGTCCAGGTCGGCGGCGATCGGGTGTATTTCCGCACGGCCGGCGAGGCGGTGAACATCTTCGACTACGCGACCCGCGACACCCGTCCCTCGACGCTGGTGGATCTCTACGACACCGCGCGGCTCGCCGACCGCCTGGACAACCTCCACTGCTTCTGCCAGACCGTGGTGGCCACGGAGCACAGCGGCGACGCCTTCGTGCACGACATCAACGCGCTCTACGCGCAGCTCGCCGGCACGCAGAAGCCGTGCGCGGTCTCCACGGCCACGGCCGATCACATCGATCACTTCATTGCATTGCTCGACATCTTTCTGGGCGGCGAAGGCGAGTTCCTGAAGCGCCCTTGCTTCAACTTCGGGGGCTGCCCGGTCGTGTCGCCGCTGCGCTTCGGCAGCGAGAACGCCGAGGTGCTGGTGAAGTGCGCGCGCCTCGGCATCTCGTACGACATCGCCGTCGCGTCGCAGGCCGGTGCCACCGCGCCCGCCGCGTTGGCGGGCGCCCTGGTGCAGACCTTCGCGGAGACGCTCGCCACGCTGGCCGTGATGAACCTGATCCGCCCGGGCATCCCCTTCCTGATGGGCGCGTGGCCCTTCATCTCCGATCTGCGCACCGGCTCGTTCACGGGCGGCAGCGGGGAGCAGGCGCTGGTGGCCTCCGCGATGGGGCAGCTGTGCAACTTCTACGGCCTGCCGAGCAGCGTGAGCGCCAGCATGACGGATTCGAAGCTGCCCGATGCCCAGGCCGGCTACGAGAAGGGCCTCACGGCGGGGCTCGCTGCGCTGGCGGGCTGCAACTACATCGGCGAGTCGGCGGGCATGCTGGGCAGCTTGATGGCGTGTTCGTTCGAGGCGATGGTCATCGACAACGACATGCTCGGGAACATCCTGCGCGCCGTGCGCGGCATCGAGGTGACGGACGAAACGCTGTCCTTCCAGTCGATCAAGGACAGTGTGGAGGGCGTTGGGCACTTCCTGGATCATCCGCAGACGCTCGCGCTGATGGAGAGCGAGTACCAGTATCCGCAGGTCGCCGACCGCAGCACCTACGCGGACTGGAGGGATCGCGGCAAGCTCGATGCGTATGCGCTGGCCCACGAGAGAGCGGCGCTGATTCTCGCCGATCACTATCCTGTGTACATCGATCCAGCCGTCGACGCCGCGATCCGCGAGCGCTTCCCGATCGTGTTGAAGCCCGAGGACATGCGGCCCGGCAACGGTCGCTGGTAGGCGGCGGCGCACCCGTGCCAGCGCGAACCGCGGCGCGGCGGAGGACGTGTCGCGCGCAGCATTCGAGGCCCACCGAGGGGGAGGCATCCCGTGCTCGCTTTCCTGGAGTTCTGCCTGGCCGGCGCGCTCATCACCTTCGCCGGCGCCAAGCTCGCGCTGTACGGCGACGTGATCGGAACGCGCACCGGGCTCGGTGGCACCTGGGTGGGCCTCGTGCTGCTCGCGGTCGTGACCTCGCTCCCCGAGCTCATCACCGGCGTCAGCGCCGTCGTGCTGGCAGACGCCCCGAACATCGCCGTCGGAGCCATTCTCGGCAGCTGCGTCTTCAATCTCACGATTCTCGTGATCATCGACACGCTGGCGCCGGCCGGGGGGCTGCGCGGGCGGCTCGGGCGCCAGCACATCCTTTCGGCGGCGTACGGCATCATCTCGATCGGCGTCGTCGGCTTCAGCCTGCTGCTCGAGCAGGCGGGACGCGGCGTCGCCATCGGGCGGGTGGGAGTCTACACGCCCATCGTCGCCGTGATCTACGTGATCGCGGTGCGCGCCGCATTTCGTCACGAGCCCGGGCACGATCATCTGCCCATCGAGGAGGCGCGCGGGGAGCCGGCGCCGATCTCGCTGCGCAGCGCCGCGCTGCGCTACGCGCTGGCTGCGAGCGTGGTGGTGGCGATGGGCGTGTGGCTCCCCTTCCTCGGGCAGCGACTGGCGCTCGCCCTGCAGGTCAATGAGACCTTCATCGGCTCGCTGCTGATCGCGCTGGCGACGTCGCTGCCCGAGGTGGTGGTTACGGTGGCGGCGGTCCGGATCGCCGCGTTCGACATGGCCGTGAGCAATCTCTTCGGGAGCAATCTCTTCAACGTGCTGATCCTCGGGATCGAAGATCTCTGCTTCGCGCGCGGCCCCATTCTCGGCGCCGTGTCCGAGCTGCACGTCGTCTCCGCGTTCTCCGCGATCGTGATGACGGGCATCGCCGTCGTCGGGCTGATGTACGGCGCGCCGCGCGGCGCAATCCAGCGGATCCGCTGGGCGAGTCTGCTGCTGATCGCGATCTATCTCGCCAACTTCTACATCCTGTATCTGTTCGGCCAGTGAGCGACCAATGCGGAGCGCGGCGCCGTGAAGGCTCCGCGCTGCGTTCCGCAGTCCGGCCGCGCGTCCGGCGCCGCTGCCGGCGTTGCGAAAGGACTCACTTTCGGGTGGAATCTCCTTCCTCCGGCGTGCGAATCCGTCCGGCCGCCGGGGGATCGGCTCCAACCCAGTTGCGAGAGGCCCGCGGGCGGTGCTCTCGGAGGAGGGCAGCATGACGGAATCGCGACCGGGATCGGGTGGCCGACGGGGTCGGCAGGCGCGCCTCACGGTGCGCTCGCAGGCCCAGCAGAAGCGCGCGCGGGTGGTCTGGCCCGGCCTCGAGGGAGGCATCTACAAGCCCCTCTCGCAGCGCGACGTCGAGCGCATCCACGAGGGCGCGCTGCGCATCCTCGCGGGCGTCGGCATGGGCGGCGCCACGCCCGAGATCATCGAGCTGGCGCGCGCCAAGGGTCTCGAGGTCACCGACGACCAGCGCATCAGGTTCCCGGCGGCGTACATCGACGACGTCGTCGCCGGAGCCGGACGCAACTTCATCCTCTACGGCCGGGATCGGGCGCACGACCTCGACATCTCCGGCTCCAAGGTGCACTACGGCACCGCCGGTGCGGCGGTATCCGTTCCCGACTTCGAGACGGGCAAGTACCGGGAGTCGCGGCTGCTCGACATCTACGACTTCGGACGCCTGGTGGATCGCCTGCCCAACATCCACTGGTTCGGCCGCACCGTGGTGCCCACCGAGCTCGAGGGCGGCGAGACCATGGATGTCAACATCGTGTACGCGGCCGCGGCGGCCACGCAGAAGCACGTGGCGGCGGGCTTCACCTGCGCGGAGGGCATCTACGCGGCGGTGCAGCTGTTCGACATGATCCTGGGCGGTGAGGGGCGCTTCGCCGAGCAGCCCTGCTGCTCCGTGTACTGCACCGGCGTGGTGCCGCCGCTGCGCTACGGCGAGCTGAGCCTCGACGTGGCGGTCGCCGCCGCCCGCGTCGGCATGCCCGTCGATTTCATCATCGCGGCGCAGGCGGGCGCCACGGCCCCGGCGTCCCTGGCCGGAGCCCTGGTGCAGACCACGGCGGAGGGACTGGGCGGCGTGGCGCTGGTGAACCTCGTCAAGCCGGGCCACCCCACCATCTTCAGCAACTGGCCGTTCGCGTCGGATCTGCGCACCGGCTCCTTCTCGGGCGGAGGTCCCGAGGAGGCCCTGCTGAACGCCGCCTCGGCGCAGATCGCGAACTTCTACGATCTGCCGAGCGGGGTGGCGTGCAGCATGACGGACTCCAAGCTGCCGGACGCCCAATCCGGTTACGAGAAGGCGATGACGAGCCTGCTCACGGGGCTGTCGGGCGCCAACCTGATCCACGAGGCCGCGGGCATGCAGGCCAGCCTGCTGGGCTGCTCGCACGAGGCCCTGGTGATCGACTCGGAGATGCTGGGCAACGCGCTGCGCGCGGTGCGCGGCATCGAGGTGACCGACGAAACGCTCTCGGTCGAGGTGATCGAAGAGGTCGTGAAGGGCGCGGGGCACTTCCTGGGTCACGAGCAGACGCTGACGCTGATGGAGACGGAGTACATCTACCCCGATCTCGGCGACCGCGAGCGGCCCGTCACGTGGGAAGAGCGCGGCTCCCTCGACATCCGCGCCCGCGCTCACGAGCGCGTGCGCGAGATCCTCTCGTCCCACTATCCGGAGTACATCGATCCGGCGGTGGACGCGAAGATCCGCGACGCATTCGACATCCGACTCGCGCCGGAGGCACTGAAGCCCGGCGGCGGGCGCTGGTAGCGGGCCCGCACGGCGGCGCGTTTCGGGAGCGCCGCGGAGCCCTGCGTGTGCTGTGCGCGCGGCAGAGACGCGCAGAGGAGTAGCTCGTCGCCCCGCGGGGTATATGACCGTTCAATCAGACTTGAACGGTCATATAATGCCGGCTATTCTTCCGTTCATCCGCCTTCCTTCCAGTCGAGTCTCCCATGCAATCGCTCGGCGCCCAGGACAGCCTCCATGCCACCGCCAACGGGGAAGAGCGGCTCGACGTGCGCCGCCGCCGCGAGCTGGTCGAGGCGGCCATCAGCTCGATCGCGGAGCACGGCCTGTCGGGCACCACGGTGGCGAAGGTCGCCCAGGCCGCCGGGCTCTCGCCCGGCATCGTGAACTTCTACTTCCAGGGCAAGGACGCGCTGCTCCTCGCCACGCTCCAGTACGTGGCCGAGGAGTTCGAGCGGCGCCGTCGCGAGGCCATCGAGCACGCCGGCGACGATCCGGTGCGCAAGATCGAGGCGATCCTCGAGAACGACTTCGATCCCGCCGTGTGCAATCCGCGCTGGGTCGCCGTCTGGATCGCCTTCTGGGGAGAGGCCCGCGCCCGCGCCGACTACATGCGCGTGTGCGGCAGCCGCGATGCGGCCTATCTGCACCAGACCGTGCAGCTCTTCGAGCAGATCGCGCACGACGGCGGCTACGACGGCGTGGACGCCAAGGCTCTCGGTGTCGCGTTCACGCACATGCTCAACGCGCTGCCCGAGAACCTGCTCGACGAGAGCCGGTCGTGGGATCGCGATCGGGCCAAGCAGACCTGCCGGCGCTTTCTCGCCAGTGTCTTTCCCGCCGAATTCGGATCGGCGTCCGATGTTTCGCGCGCCGCGTCGGCGCAGCGCCAACACGAGCCCGCGCTCGATGCGGCGCCCGCGCCCCGGACGCTGGCCGCATGGACCTATCACAACGCCGAATTCCACGAGCTGGAAAAGGAGCGCGTCTTCCGTCGCCACTGGCTGGTGGCGGGGCACGCGAGCGAGATGCCGAAGGCGGGAGATTACGTGACGCTCGACGTCGCGGACGAACGCGCGCTCGTGATCCGCGGCCGCGACGGTGGGCTGCGCGCCTTCCACAACGTGTGCCGGCACCGCGCCTCGCGCGTGGCGGGCGCGGAGACGGGCCACTGCAGCGGCGCCATCGTGTGTCCCTACCACGGATGGAGCTACGGCTTCGATGGAGCGCTGCGCAGCGTGCCCGCCGAGCGGAGCTTCTCCGGCTTGAAGAAGTCGTCCGCCGGCCTGAGAGAGATCGACATCGAGGAGTGGATGGGCTTCGTCTTCGTGCGTTTCGCGGGCTCGGGCCCGCGCGTGCGCGACCTGATGGGCCGCTTCGACGCGGAGCTCCTGCCGTATCGCCTCGCCGACATGAAGCCGCAGGGGGATCGCTGGTCGTTCGACCTCGACGTCAACTGGAAGATCGTGGTCGAGAACGACTGCGAGAGCTACCACATTCCCCTGGGACATCCGGGCCTGCGGCGCCTGTTCGGCGACAGCTTCCGCGACGAGAGCGGGGGCGACGGGACGCAGCGCGCATTCGCCACGCTGCAGGACAAGCCCTCCGCGGTCTTCAGCGAGCACTTCTACCAGAAGCTGCTTCCCGAGATGGCACACCTTCCCGAGACGCACCGACGCGCCTGGGCCTACTACGCCATGTTTCCCCGCACGGTGCTCAGCGTATCACCGACGCTGGCTGCCTATTACCAGGTCGTTCCGCTCGGCGCGCACAAGACGCGCATGCACGGCTTCTGCGTCGGCCTCGAGGACGATCGCCGCGAGACCCGGGCTGCGCGTTATCTGAACATGCGCATCAATCGGCGGGTGGGTCGCGAGGATGCCCACCTGTGTCGCTGGGCGGACGCGGGCCTGCGCTCGAGCGGCTATGGCGGCGGCTACCTGTCGGAGCTCGAGTACATGGTGCGCGAGTTCCAGGACCGGATCCGCGCACTGCTCCCCGTCGCCGATCGCGAGGAGGCGCCCGCGGCCGGGCGCGTCGCCGAGGTCAACCGGGAGTTGCAAGCAACGGCCGGCGGCGTGGAATCCTGATCATGCGCCGGGCGTTTACGAAGAAGCATTGCGCGAGCAGCGTCGCGGAGCGTGCGGCGCGGTTGCCGCACTGCGCGGATTGAGGAGGCGGCGCGAGATGGTGGACGATCGAGCCACGAAGGACACGGCGAAGAAGACCGGGG
>JAOUNA010000105.1 GCA_029881215.1 Myxococcales bacterium
ACCAGGGCGCTCACGTGTCGCGCGCCTCGAAGCGCGCACCGGTGTGGTGCAGGAAGACGTGTTCGAGGCTCGGCCGGTGCAGCGTGACCTCGAGCACACCGCAGGAGCGCACGCACTCGATCAGCCCGGCCAGCCGTCGCGGGCCGTCCTGGACGGTGACGCGAAAGGCGGTGCCCGGCTCCTGCGCGACTTCGCGCACGCCCTCGACGCGCGCGAGGCGCTCGCGGGCCGAATCCGGCCGCTCGAGCGCGATGCGCACGACGTCGCCCCCGAGTGCGGCCTTGAGCGCGTCCGGTGCGCCGGCAGCCACGACGCGCCCCCCGTCGACGATGGCGAGCTGCTCGCATAGCGCATCCGCCTCTTCCATGGAGTGGGTGGTCAGAAAGATCGTGGTGTCGCCGGCGGCGTGCAGGGCGCGCAGGTGCTCCCAGATGCGCGCGCGAGCCGCCACGTCGAGGCCGAGGGTGGGCTCGTCGAGAAACAGCACGCGCGGCCGGTGGAGCAGGCCGCGACCGATCTCGAGGCGCCGCTTCATGCCGCCCGAGAACTGGCGCGTGGGTCGATCCGCGTCGGCGCCGAGCCCGACCAGGGCGAGGATTTCCTCGACGCGCGAGCGCCGAGCGTCGATGTGGTACAGCCGCGCGTACAGATCGAGCTGCTCGCGGGCGGTGAGCTCCGGATCCAGGCTGGCCTCCTGGAAGACCACGCCGACTGCGGCGCGAACGAGGCCGCGGTCGGCCTGCACGTCCCAGCCGAGCAGGCGCGCCGTCCCCGCCGTGGGCCGCACCAACGTCGTCAGCACGCCGATCGTCGTGGTCTTGCCCGCCCCGTTGGGCCCGAGCAGACCAAAGAAGCTGCCGCGAGGCACGAGCAGGTCGAGCCCGCAGAGCGCCTCGCGCTCGCCATAGCGCTTGACGAGCCCGCGCACGTCGACGGCGGGCTCCGCGCTGGCTGCGCTCGTTGTCGCTGCGGATGCCATTCTCTAGGGTCTTCGGCTCGATGTCGGAGAGCGGGATCGTAGAGGAGGGTCGCGCGGTGCGCGACGTGGGCTGGAAGACCAGCCGGGGAGTCCGAGCCGATCACCTGGCGGCGGGCTTTGCTGCCCTGGTCGCGTGCACGCTGGTGCTGATCGTGCTCGGCGCGCTGGTTCGGGCGCACGAGGCGGGGCTGGCCTGCCCCGACTGGCCGCTGTGCTTGGGGGAGATCGTGCCCCGGATCAATTTCCAGGTGGCCTTCGAGTGGTCCCACCGCCTGCTGGCGGCGAGCGTGGCGCTCGTGTTTGCGGGGCTGGCGGGCGTCGCGCTCTACAGCACCGGGACGCCCCGCGGCGTGCGTGGGCTGCTGGCGCTCGCGGCGGGCCTGCTCGCGGCCCAGATCGTGCTCGGCGCACTGACCGTCTGGCAGCAGCTCGCCGCCTGGACCGTGACGGGCCATCTGGTCACGGGCAACGCCTTCGCCGTCACGCTTGTGCTGATTGCCTGCACGCTGCGAGATCGAGCCCCCGCTGGCGCGCCCGCGCGCGCGGTCGGCACGCCCGCGAGCCTTTGGATCGCCGCCTCCGCGCTGCTGCTGCTGGGCCAGATCGTGCTCGGCGGGCTGGTCTCCTCGCGCTTCGCCGGCCTCGCGTGCCCCGAGTGGCCGACCTGCAGCGGGGGGATCTGGTTCCCCAGCTGGAAGGGCACGGTGGGGCTGCACCTGATGCACCGCACGAACGCCTATCTGCTGCTGGGCAGTCTCGCGGCCAGCGCCGCGCTCAGCTGGCGGACGCGGCCCCTGCGCCCCTGGACGCTGCTCGCCTGCGCGCTGGGCTTCGCGCAGCTCGCGGTGGGCGTCGCCAACGTGCGGCTCGGCATTCCGGTGGACGTCACCGGGCTGCACACGGGCCTGGCCACGCTGCTGGCCCTGACGCTCGCACGGGCGGCGCGGGAGACCCTGGCGCGGGGCGTGGTGACTCCGCAGCAGGCGATGCTACACCCCCGCTGAGGGGGCTCGCGTGCGGTCCTATCAGGTGTTCGCAGCCATGGCGCCGGAGCGCGCGGTCGTGCTGATGCGCACGCTCGCCGCGCAGTCGCCCGTGATGTTTCGACAGACCGTGGATGCGGCCGCCCTGGCCACGCGCACGCGCCCGGTCTACCTGCGCCGCCAGCCCTTCGAGAAGCGCGCCGAGGCCGTGCGCCGCGCGCTCTCGCGCGTGGCGGCCAACGCGCTCGCGGACGAGCTGCTCGCGGTCTACTTCCTCGAGTGCCGCAGGGCGCTGCTCGAGGAGTGGCTCGACCTGATCGGCTTGACGCACGAGGACGGCGTGCTCGAGGATGCAGCGCCGGCCCAGCCGCCGGAGGCGCGCCTGCGCAAGGCCTTCGCCAGCTTTTGCGCCAAGGAGGACGATCCGGATCGCGCGCTGCTGCTGCGCGCCTTCGCGGCGCAGCAGGCGGTCGACTGGCCCACGCTCGACGAACTGCTGGCCGTCCCGGGGGCCTAGGCGGCGCGGGCGACGCGCCCGGCGGCGCGCGAGAGGATGGGATCGCGGCCATGGAGGCAACGCAGACGGATCCGCGGCCGTGCATCAGCGCGTGCATCGTGACGCGCGACGAAGAGGATCGCCTCGGCGACTGCCTGGCCTCGCTGGCCTGGTGCGACGAAATCGTCGTGGTGGACTCGCACTCGACCGATCGCACGCGCGAGATCGCCGCGGCGGCGGGCGCCCGCGTGATCGAGCGCGACTGGCCTGGCCACGTGGCCCAGAAGGAGTTCGCGATTCGCGAGGCGCGACACGATTGGGTGTTGTGCATCGACGCCGACGAGCGCGTCTCCCCCGAGCTCGCCGGACAGATCACCGCGCTGCGCGACGCGGGCTTCCCCGGCTGCGCGGGCTGGGAGGTGCCGCGCGTCTCGAGCTACCTGGGTCGCTGGATCCGCCACGGCACCTGGTATCCGGATCGCAAGCTGCGCCTGTTCGATCGCCGCCGCGGGCGCTGGAGCGGGCGCGATCCGCACGACCGCGTCAGCCTCGAGGGACGCAAGGCCCGCCTGACCGGCGAGCTGCTGCACCACCCCTATCGCAGCCTCGAAGAGCATCTCGCTACGATCGACCGCTACACCACCATCATGGCGCGCGAGCTGCACGCCACGGGGCGTCGCGCGCGCCTGCGCGATCTCGTGCTGCGTCCGCCCGCGCGCTTCCTCGTCTCCTACGTGCTGCGCGGCGGCTGGCTCGACGGCTGGCGCGGCCTGCTGATGGCATCCCTCGCCGCCCACTACGTGCGGCTCAAGTACTTCAAGCTCTGGATCCTCGAGCGGCAGTGATTCGGTCGAGAAGCGCCGGCACGACGCCGACGAGCCCGTCGCGGCGGGAGCCCCGCCGGCGCCGCGAGGCGCTCGGCTAGTCGCGCAGCTCGATCACCGCGTTCGAGATGATCGGCGCGTCGCGCTCCGCGCTCTTCACCTCGAGCAGGATGCGATCCGCTTCCTTCCAATACGCGGTGCGGAAGGTCTCGCCCGGAAAGGCCACGCCCGCGAAACGCGCCCGATAGCGCGCCACGCGCGTCACGTCTCCGTCGAGCACGTGGTCTACGATCGCCTTGCAGGCGATCCCGTAGGAGCACAAACCATGCAGGATCGGCTTGTCGAAGCCGGCCAGCTTGGCGAAATCGGGATCGACGTGGAGCGGATTCTTGTCACCGGAGAGCCGGTAGAGCAACGCCTGCTGCGGCAGGGACTGCGACGCGACGATTCCGTCGGGCGCGCGCGCCGGTGGCTTGTTGCCGGCCTTGGGCCCGGACTCGCCGCCGAAGCCGCCCTCCCCGCGCAGGAAGAGCGAGAAGCGGTTGGTGAACAGGGGCACGCCGGCGGCGTCCCGCGTGGCCGCCTCGAGCACCACGAGCGCCGCCTTGCCCTTGTCGTAGATCTCCGGAATGTGGACCTGCGTCTCGACCTCGGCCGCGGTCGGGAGCGGCCGGTGCAGGATCACCTCCTGTTCGCCGTGGAGCAACAGCGCCCAGTTGAAGGTGAGCCCGGGCGCGCCCGCGAGGCCCGCCAGGGAGCCCAGCGCGGGAACCACCGCGAAGCTGGGCAGCACCTTCAGATTCTTCTCGTAGGTGTATGCGAGCTCACCGGGATCGGTCGGCGGCACCCCCGCGCCCACACCCAGGTGATAGAGGATGATCTGGTCCGGGCCGTACGCGCCCGCCACACCGGGCAGCGAGGCGCCGAGCGCCTTGTCGAGGTCGATGGGCATGGCTCCGCCCTCAGCGCTGCTGGATCGCTTCGGCGATGGCTTGCAGCTCACCGGTGATGCTGTCGGGCACGGTGTATCCCTTCTGATCCCGGATGCTGTCGAGATTCGCCAGGATCTCCTCGGGCTGCGGCGCGCCACCCGCGGGTGCGAGCCAGCCCCTGCACAGGCCGACGAAGATGCGCGCGTAGCGCCCGCCGCCCACGTCGAAGATCTCGTGGGTGAGCGCGCACTGTTCCGAACACAAGAAGGTGACGAGCGGCGTCACGAGCTGTGGATCGAGCGCGTCGGCGAGGGGGCCGAGGATCTGCTCGGTCATGCGCGTGCGCGCGACGGGCGCGATGGCGTTGACCTTGATGTCGTACTTGGCGCCCTCGACGGCGAGCACGTTCATCAGCCCCACCAGACCCATCTTGGCCGCACCGTAATTGCTCTGGCCGAAGTTCCCGAAGATGCCCGCGCCGGAAGACACCATCACGATGCGACCGTAGCCCTGTTCCTTCATCGAGCTGAAGGCGGGCTGCGTGACGAAGAAGCCGCCCTTGAGGTGGACGTCCAGCACCGCCTCGAGCTGGGCCGGCTCGAGCTTCGCGAAGCTCTTGTCGCGCAGAATCCCGGCGTTGTTGACCAGCACGTCGACGCGGCCGAATGCGTCGAGTGCCGCCTGCACGATGGCGCGGCCGCCCTCCGGCGTGGCCACGGAATCGTAGTTGGCCAGCGCTCGACCGCCCGCCGCAACGATCTCCTGCACGGTGGCGTCGGCCATGCCGGTGCCGCTGCCTGTGCCATCGGCCGCACCGCCCAGATCGTTGACCACCAGACTCGCACCCCGCCTCGCGAGCTCGAGTGCGTAGGTCTTGCCGAGTCCGCCGCCGGCCCCCGTGACGACCGCGACGCGCCCGTCGAAGCGGATTTCACCCATGACAGGAACCTCCTGGGCCCGGGGTGCTCCCGCCGCGGATTTCTCTCGGGAGCCGGCCCGATCCGTGCGCAGCATAGCGGCCCCGTCGAGCGGAATCGATTCCGCGCTGCGCTGGCGCGCTGCACGCGCGAGAGCGCCGCGCGATCCGGGTATTGCGGCGCAGTCCGCGCGGGTATCCTGTCCAAGACACCGCATGAGCGCGCCCAATTTCGACGACACACTCGCCCGCTTCGGGCTGGGAACGCTGCGGCGCGCGCGCGCCCGCGCGCTGCAGGTGAACGTCGGCAAGCGCTGCGATCTCGCGTGCCACCACTGCCACGTGGGGGCGGGGCCGAAGCGCACGGAGACGATGGATGCGCGCACGGCGGAGCGCGTGCTGTGGCTGCTCGAGCGCAATCCGGACCTCGCCAGCCTGGATCTCACCGGCGGCGCGCCGGAGCTGCACGACCAGTTCCGACGGCTCGTGCGCGGGGCGCACGCGCTCGGCCGCGAGGTGATCGACCGCTGCAATCTCACGGTGCTCTTCGAGTCGGGCCAGGAGGACACGCCGAAGTTCCTGGCCGAGCACGCCGTGAAGGTGGTGGCCTCGCTGCCGTGCTATACCGCGGGGAACGTCGATCAGCAGCGGGGTAGGCGCGTCTTCGAGCGCAGCATCCGCGCCCTGCGTCTGCTGAACGAGCTCGGCTACGGCATGCCCGACTCTTCGCTCGCGCTCGATCTCGTCTACAATCCGCTCGGCCCGGCGCTCCCCCCGGCGCAGGCGGATCTCGAGGCGCGCTACCGCGAGGAGCTGCGCGAGCTCTTCGGCATCGAATTCAGCCGGCTCGCAACCATCACCAACATGCCGATTCAACGCTTCGCGCACACGCTCGCCCGAGACGGACAGCACGCGGCGTACATGGCACTCCTCGTCAATCACTTCAACCCGGACACGGTGCCCGAGCTGATGTGCCGCCACCTCGTGTCGGTCGGCTACGACGGACAGCTCTACGACTGCGACTTCAACCAGATGCTGGAGCTTCCGCTCGGACGGCGCCCGCGCAGCCTCTGGGATGTCGAGGACCTCACGGTGCTCGAGAACGAGAGCATCGCGACGAACGCGCACTGCCACGGCTGCACGGCCGGCAGCGGCTCGAGCTGCGGAGGTGCGCTGACCTAACCGCTGCGCGGCACACGCCTGGAACGCGCGGGAAGTCCCGCCCTCGATCGCGGTCCGCAGCGGCTGAACCCCATGACGCGCCTCGGCATCCGAAGCTGGACATCGCAGAGCGCGAGAGGAAGATGACGAAACCGGGCACGCGGGCGACACCTCGGGAGGCGGGCGACGGCCTGCGTTGGTCCCGCGTCGCGCTCGGGCTCGCGGCGCTCGTGGCGCTGGTGCTGCTCGGGCGCAGCGCGGGGGACGCCCTGCCCGCCCTGACGGCCCGCGTGGAGGCGTTCGGGATCTGGGGCCCGGCGCTCTTCATGCTGGCCTACGCTGCGGCCGTGGTCGCGTTCGTCCCCGCCTCGCTGCTCACCCTGGCAGCCGGCGCCATCTTCGGCATCTCCGCCGGGACCGCCTACGTGTTCGTCGCGGCGACGCTGGGATCGGCGGCCGCCTTTCTCGTGTCGCGCTATCTGGCCCGCGCCGCGATCGAGCAGAAGCTCGCCGGAAACGAGAAGTTCGCCTCGATCGATCGGGCCGTCGGCGAGCAGGGGCGCAAGATCGTGTTCCTGTTGCGCCTGTCGCCCCTCTTCCCCTTCAACCTGCTCAACTATGCCCTGGGCCTGACCCGCGTGCGCTTCGTCGACTACCTGGTGGCCTCGCTGGGCATGCTGCCGGGAACCCTGCTCTACGTCTACTCCGGCAAGCTGGCGGGAGACGTGGCCGCGCTGGCCGGGGGCGCCGCGCCCGAGCGCGGCCTCGCCCACTCCCTGTTCCTGGGCTTCGGCCTGGTGGCGACGATTGCGGTGACGCTGGTCGTCACCCGCATCGCCCGGCGCGCCCTCGCAGAGGCGACGCACGGGGCACGAGCAGAAGTCGCCTGAGCGACGCGGCGCGCGCACCGCGCGCTGCGTCCGAGTGAACCCGCACCGGAGAGCACCATGTCCGAACTGCCCGCCCTGCATCCCATGGACGAGCACAATCAGAAGCTCGTGCAGAACGTGCATCCCTCCGACTGGGTCAACCCGGAGCCCTCGGGCCGCTACAACCTGGTCGTCATCGGAGCGGGCAGCGCGGGCCTGATCAGCGCGGCACTCGCCGCCGGGCTCGGCGCCAAGGTGGCGCTCATCGAGCGACACCATCTGGGCGGCGACTGCCTGAACGTGGGCTGCGTGCCGTCGAAGGGCCTCATCCGCGCCTCTCGCCTGGTGGCCGAAGCGCGCCGCGCGGCGGACGTTCTGGGTCTGCGCGTCGCGGCGGGCGCCGAGCCGGACTTCGCCGCCGCCATGCAGCGCGTGCGCCGGATCCGCGCGCAGATCAGCGCCGAAGACGCCGCCGCGCGCTACCGGGACGAGCTCGGCGTGGAGGTTCACCTCGGCAACGCGCGCTTCACGAGCCGAGACGCCGTGGAAGTCGGCGGCCGCTCGCTGCGCTTCCGCAGGGCGATCATCGCCGCGGGTGCACGTCCCATCGCGCTGCCCATCGAGGGTCTCGAGGCTGCGGGCTTCCGCACCAATGAGACCCTCTTCAACCTCACGCAGCGCCCGCGGCGCCTGGGCGTGATCGGCGCGGGTCCGATCGGGTGCGAGCTGGCGCAGGCCTTTCGCCGGCTCGGCTCCGAGGTGGTGATGCTGCACGCCGACAGCCACATCCTGCCGCGCGAGGATTCCGATGCCGCACAGCTCCTGCACGCGCAACTCGAGCGGGAGGGCGTGCGGATCCTCGGCGCCGTGAAGGTCGCCAAGGTCGATGCCCGCGGCAGCGAGAAGGCGCTGCGCGTGATCCTCCCGGATGGCGGCGCGGAAGAGATCCTCGTCGACGAAATCCTCCTCGCCGTCGGCCGCGCGCCCAACGTGGAGGGACTCGGGCTCGAGGTCGCCGGCGTCGCCTACGACGCGAAGCGGGGCATCCGGGTGAACGACTACCTGCAGACGACCCAGCGCCGCATCTACGCGGCGGGAGACATCTGCATGCGCTGGAAGTTCACCCACGCCGCGGATGCCGCCGCGAAGATCGCCGTGACCAACGCGCTCTTCCTGCGCACCCAGAAGCTGTCTTCGCTGGTGATGCCCTGGTGCACCTACACCGACCCCGAAGTGGCCCACGTGGGCATGTTCGCGCGCGACGCCCAGGCGGCGGGCATCGAGCTCGACACCTTCCACGTGCCGCTTCGCGAAGTGAACCGCGCCGTCACGGACGGCGAGGAGGCGGGATTCGTCAAGATCCACGCGCTGAAGGGAAGAGACCGGATCGTCGGCGCCACCATCGTGGCGGCGCACGCGGGCGAGATGATCAGTGAAGTCACCCTGGCGATCGCGAACAAGCTCGGGCTGCGCGCGGTCTTGAAGACGATCCACCCCTATCCCACGCAGGCGGAGGGCATCAAGCGCGCGGCGGGGCTGTACGCGCGCCAGCAGCTGACGCCGCGCGTGAAGCGCTGGCTCGAGCGCTGGATGGCACTGCGCCGCTAGCGGCGCGAGCGGGCTATCTGCGGCGGAGCGTGTCCGCCAGACGCGCCGCGAGTTGGGACAGCCAGCCCGCATGCCGCGCCGGGGATCCGGGCTGCGCGCGCGCGGCGAGGATGGCGGCCACGAGCTCCTCGGGCACGTCGTCGTGCACGGGACCGTCCGGGTCGCACAGACACTGCCTGCCCAGGCGAATGGTGTCCCGGTAGGTATCGAGATAGGTCTCGCAGCTCGGGCAGTCGACCATGTGCGCCTCGAAGATCTCCCGCTCGCGCGCGTCGAGCGTGCCATCGAGATACGCCATGAGGAACTCCACGAACTCTCGGCAGTTCATTCGGATGCCTCACGGAGATGGGGCTCGAGGAGCTCTCGCAGTGCGAGACGCGCGCGGTGGAGGCGCGTCTTGACGGCCCCCTCGCTGATCCCCATCAGCTGCGCGGTCTCCTGCGTGTCGAAGTCTTCGATGTCCCGCAGCAACAGGACGTTACGATAGCCCTCGGGAAGCGCCTGAATCTTCTCCCGCACCAACGCGCTCGTCTCTTCCCGCTCGAGTCCTTCCAGCGCATTCTTGCGCCACGGCGAGGCCGGGCGGGCGATGTGCCCGTTCTCGAGGAAGCCGGGCAGCAGCTCCTCGATGGACTGCTCGGGCTTGCGACGACGCGTGCGCAGCTTCATGAGTGCTGCATTCACCACGATGCGGTGCAGCCAGGTCGAGAGCATCGCGCTGGCCTCGAAGCGGTCGATCGAGCGAAAGGCCGAGATGAAGGCCTCCTGGACGGCGTCCCGCGCGTCTTCCTCGCTCACCAGGAAGCGCCGCGCCACGCTCAGCAAGCGCCCGCCGTGGCGCCGGATCAGCTCGGCGAACGCCGCGTTCTCGCCCGCGCGCAGGCGCTGCAGCAGCGCTCGCTCATCGACCTCCGGCACGACGCCGTCCGCCCGCTCGCGATCCACGCGGGCGACCCTACCGAAAGGTCGTCTAGAATGGAACGGGAAAGCATGCGGAGCTGCCTCGTGTCACTGCTGCGCTTCCTGGGCCTGGGAACCGATCGTGCCAGCGACGCGCGCGATACCGACACCGTGCGCCGCATCGCGCGGCAGCTCGAGACCATCGAGCCCGAGCATGCGAGATATCTGGCGGCCTTTGCCTACGTCCTCGCCCGCCTCGCCCACGCCGATCTCCACATCGACCCCGCGGAAACCAGCGAGATGGAGCGCACCGTGAAGGAGCTGGCGCATTTGTCGGCGGCGGAGGCCGCGCTCGTGGTCCAGATCGCCCAATCCCAGGCGCGCCTGCTCGGCGGCACCGAGAACTACATCGTCACGCGTCAGTTCCGCAGCGTGTCCACACGGGAGCAGCGCGGCGAGCTGCTGCAGTGTCTGTACGCCGTGGCAGCCGCCGACGGCACGATCTCGACGCAGGAGAGCGCGGAGATCGTGGCCATCGCCGAGGAGCTCGGCTTCACCCGCGCCGAGGCCAACGCGCTGCGCGGCGCCTACCGCGACAAGCTCGCCGAGTTCCAGAGCTAGGCCGAGCGACCGGGGCCCAGGCGGGGCGCGGCCGGCTGCGGCGAATGGCTC
>JAOUNA010000315.1 GCA_029881215.1 Myxococcales bacterium
CAGATCCTCGGCGAGCGCCAGGGTGAGGATGGGAATGGTTCCGCCCATGAGCACGGCCGGGGGTCCGATCAGCAACACGGTGAGGAGCACGTCGAAGATGAAGGACACGGCGGCGTGGAACGGCGCGAAGAGGGAAAGCCATTGGGCGACGCCGAAGAGGGTCGGGAAGAGCAGCGCATACACGCCGATGCTGGCTTCGACGAACCCGTAGAAGCCCAGCAAGCGCAGGGGGCGACCGCTGCGCGCGGACCGATCGCTCAGCTCGCGGGTGATCCGCCCGAAGAGCGCGTATCCGACGGAGAGCCCGCCCAGGAAGATCGCCAGGACAGCCGCCGTGGCTTCCGCGTGGGAGCCGAGCAGCGTCGCCAGATACTTCTGCCAGGCGACTTCGTAGACCAGGCCGCTGAAGCCCGTGAGCACGGTGAGCAGCAGGGCTGTCGATCGAATCATGACATCCGCCTGAGCGTGGAAGCTGGAAGGATCTGCGACTGCCCGATGCCGCGCGACGCGCGGCGCGCCCCGTCTCCCGGATGGCGGCAAATCTAGCGCATGCGCTCGCCGCGGCTTCGGCCCGAGCGAGAGCGCCCCGCGCCGCGCGGGTCACGCGCGCGGCGCTCCGTACGGTCGCCGGACCCTGGCTTCAATTGGTTGAAACAATTCGTCTTTCGGTCCTCGAGGCAGTTGAACGAATATTCAATCTGTCTTATCCTGAGAGCGCACTTCGAGGCGGGCGGGCAGGTGAAGCGAGACCGAGCCAATTCGAGAGCGGGGCCGAGCAGTCCCAAGGAGCGACTGCGCGAGCGGCGCCGCCGCGAGCTGATCGACGCCTGCATGGACAGCATCGCGCGGTACGGCCTCGGGGGCACCACCGTGGCGCGCGTGGCGGAGAGCGCCGGACTCTCGGTGGGCATCATCAACTTCTACTTCGAGAGCAAGAGCGCGCTGCTGCTCGCCACGCTGCAGCATCTGGTGGACAGCTACGAGCGTGCCTGGCGCGGCGCGATCAGTCGGGCGGGGGACGACCCGGCGCGCCAGCTCGAGGCGCTCGTCGATGTGGCCTTCGACGCATCGTTGTGCAACGTGCGAACCGTTTCCGTGTGGAACGCGTTCTGGGGCGAAACCCGCGCGCGCGAGGAATACCTGCGCGTCTGCGGCGACCGCGACGCCGCCTTTCGAGCCGAGTCACAGCGCCTGATCGCGGAGCTGGCGGCGCGCGAGGCCCATGCACACGTCGATCCCGAAGCCGCGATGCTCGCCTTCGTGCACCTGATCGAGTGGCTGCCCGATTGGATGCTGGGCGGCGATTCGGCGGCCTTCGACCTGGATTGGGCGCGATCCGTGTGCCGCCGCTTTCTCGCCAGTCTCTTCCCCGGCGAGTTTTCCGAGACGACGCGCTAGGGTTGTTCCGCAGCGCCGCGTTCGGGATCATGGCCGCCCCCCTGTGGAGTATGATGCGCTGATCCCCACAGAGACCCGACGCCAGGCACGACCCGCCGGACTCGCGCGTCCGAGGGAGAACGCGGGAAGAGCCGGGGCGCCGCAGAATCCGATTCGGCGCAACAAGACACGGAGGTCGTCGCGGCCATGTTCGCAGCGGGAAGATTCATCAGATTGGTCGGCCTCTGTGCGCTCGTGCTGTGCGCCGCGTGCGAAAAGGACAGCGGCGATCGACTCGCGGAGATCCGCGAGCTCCAGTCCAAGGGACGCTTCGCGGAAACCGTCGATCGCCTGCGCACCATGGTCGACGAGGATCCCGACAGCGCAGAGCTCAACTTCCTGCTGGGCCAGGCGCTGTTTCGCACGGGCGAGGTCGGTCTGGCCGTCTGGCCGCTGCGCCGCGCTGCGGAGTCGCCGGATTACGTCGTCAACGCGAGCTTGCTCCTGGCGGAGATCACGCTCCAGACGCGAGAGGGGGGCGATGCCAGCGAGCTGCTGAACCAAGTGATCGAGCTCGCTCCGGAGAACGTCAACGCACACCTGCTGCGCGCCTGGTCGCATCTGCGCAAAGGAAGGCACGAGGAAGCCCTCGAAGACCTGGCCCGCGTCGAGGAGCTGGCGCCCAAGAATCTCGAGCGGATCGTGCCGCAGGCCATGGCGCTGATCTCGCTCAAGCGGCTCGACGAGGCCGAGGCGCTGCTGGAGGGCGCCGAGCAGGAGCTCGAGAGCGTGGAAGGGCAGGCGCGACAGACGCTCGCGTCGGGCCTGTGCGCGGGCGCCGCGGCGCTCGACTACGAGCGCGGGGAGATGGAGGCGGCCGAGGCCGGCTTCAACGCGTGCGTGGAGAAGTATCCGACAGAGCCCATTCTGGTGGACGGCAGCATCGAATTCTTCGACGCGATGCAGAAGCGCGAGCGCGGAACCGAGATCCTCCGGGCGGCGTTCGATCTGGAGCCGAGTCGCTTTCGCGGTGCGCTCATCGCCCGCATGCAGTCGCTCGGCGACACGGAGGAAGTCGAGCGCTTGACGCGCGAGTGGACCGAGCTGGAGCCTTCGCCGCAGAGCTGGTTCGCCTTGGGATCCTTCTACACGCAGCGCGAACAGTACCAGGCCGCCAAGGAAGCCTTCGAGGAGGCGCTCGCGCTCGCGCGCGGAGAGATCTCGCCGATGCTGCGCTTCGCCTATGGCGACACGTTGATCCAGCTCTCCGAGTTCGAGCAGGCCGAGCAGGTGGCGCAGGCAATGGGCGACACGCTCTACGCAG
>JAOUNA010000106.1 GCA_029881215.1 Myxococcales bacterium
GGCCAGGCCGGAGACGACGAGATCTGGAGCTTCGGCCTGCGCAACCCGTGGCGGAACGCGTTCGACGCCGAGACCGGTGATCTCTACATCGCCGACGTCGGCCAGAACCTCTGGGAGGAAGTGAACCTCCAGCCCGCGGCGAGTGCGGGTGGCGAGAACTGGGGCTGGCGCTGCCGCGAAGGGGCGCACGACTTCAATACGGCGGGCTGCGGCGGCCTCGCGCTGCTCGATCCCATCCACGAGTACAGCCACGCCGGTCCGCCCCAGCGCTGCTCCGTGACGGGTGGCGAGGTGTACCGCGGCTGCGCCATGCCCGATCTCGCCGGCACCTACTTCTTCGCGGATTACTGCAGCGCGCAGATCTGGAGCTTCCGCACGCAGGGCGGCGCCGTGGTGGATTTCCGCGATCGCAGCGCCGAGCTCGCGGTGGCGGGCCGCACGATCAACGAGATCACCTCGTTCGGTCGGGACGCCCGCGGCGAGCTCTACGTGGTGGACCGCAGCGGCGAGGTCTACCGGATCGCGCCGCGCGACGTGCCGAGTGCGTGCCAGCCTCCGGCCATCGCCGTGCCGCCCGGCACGGGGGGGCTGCTCGCCCTGGGCATCGCGCTCTCCGCTGGGGTGGTGCTGCGTCAGCGCGCCGTGCGCGGCACGCGCGCGCCGGGTCTCGAGCTCGGCGCCTGAGCGCTGCTCGAGACCGGCGCCGCGGCGGTCTTCAGTGCGTGACCGCGTCCTTGAGCAGAATTCCGATGTTCGTGTTGTCGAAAGCGTCGCCGCCGAACTTCTCGGCGCCCGGTCCGTAGGCGAAGACGTCCACCTCGACGCCCGTGTGGTGGCCTCCCTTGCAGTCGCTCCAGCCCCAGCTCACTCCGGCCCGGGCGTTCAAGACGTCCGAGATGCCGAGCGCATCGCCGCAGGACTGGATGTGCTGTATCTCCTGCGCGCTGAGCTTTGGCCACGGCGAACCCTTGCCCCCGACGCCGGCATAGGTCTCGAGCGCCGCTTCGATCGTCATGCCGCCGTCGATCTCCGTCTGGATGAAGTCGGTGGTGGCGCGGATTCCCGCCAGGAACGCGGCGTCCAGCTCGCCGACCTGGAGACCGCCCGTCTCGTGATCGGCCGTGACGACGAGCAGCGTGTCGCCGTTCGCCTTTGCGAACTCGAACGCTTCCGCGACGGCCTCGTCGAATCCCAGCACCTCGTGGAGCGTGCCCGCAACGTCGAGCTTGTGCGCGACCCAATCGATGCCGCCGCCTTCCACGACGAGGAAGAAGCCGGTGTCGTTGTCCCGGTCGAGGATCTCGATCGCCTTGGCCGTCATGTCCGCGAGGGTGGGTTCGGTGAGATTCTTGTTGAGCGGGCGGTTGAGCACGTACGTCATCGCGGTGCCGCCGAAGAAGCCGAGGATCTTGTCTGCCGCGGAGCGCTCGAGCTCGCTCGCCTTGCGCACGTAGTCGTAGCCCTGATCCTGAAGCATTTCGATGAGATTGGGACCGCCCGTGCCGTTCGCTCCCTTGGGCTGGTAGTAGATGCGACCCGCGCCGAGCAGCACCTCGACCTCGCCAATGTCCGGTGGCTCTAGGTCCGGGTCTTCCTTCAGTGCTTGCTGCACAGCGACTTCGCTGTAGTTGTAGCGGCTGGTGGTGTGCGCGGCCCAGACGCCGGGTGTGGCGTCGATCAGGAATACCGAGCTCACGATGCCCGTCTTCTTCCCCGACACGAATTCTGCACACTCCCAGGCGGTCGTGATCGGCTGGCCGTAGACATCGACCGCGAGGGCTCCGTTGTAGGTCTTGATTCCGGTCGCCATCGCGGTGGCGGCGGCGGCGGAATCGGTTACCTCGCCGTACACGTTGTGGGTGGTCATCGAGCTGGGATCGGGATCGAGACCGAGATCCGGATCATAGAGGGTCAGCTTCTTCTCCCCGCCTTCTTCCGACTCTGCGAAGAGCCGCGCGAGCTTCAGCTGCTGCGGGCCCATGCCGTCGCCGATCATCACGATCACGTTCTTGGGCTGTGCCTCCAGGCTGCCGGAGTCGCAATCCTCGTATTCGGCCCAGGCGGCGCATGCCGCCCCGACACACCAGACGCAGGACAGAGCACCAATCAGCATGCGGACGCGCATTCGGTTCCCTCCGTTTTTCTGCTGTCTTCCTTCTAGACTGCCGACCTCGACGCCGTCAAGCGGTTCTTTCATCCGCGATTGCGCCATGCTGCCGTTGCTGCTGGCTGCGCTGCTGTCTTCGGGCGCCATTCTCGGTGAGGAGGTGCCCGGCGCGCTGCCAGGGGGACAGGCGGAGCCTGCGGCCGAGAGGCGGGCTTCGCTCGCTGCCTGCGCTGCTACTTCGCGCCGCCCACCAGCCGCGCGTGATCCTGCGCGCGCTTGTACTCGGAATCCATCTCGAGCACGCCGCCGGGGAATCCGTACTCCGCCTGCAGCGCGACGAAGTCGTCGCAGCCGAACTCCTGCGGGACGCGCACGCCGCTCTCGGGGTTGCCGCGGTAGCCCTGCAGCTTGCCCAGCGCGAGCAGCTCGAGCGCCACCACCCCCGTGAACGCGGTCTGGGCGACCACGCCCTGGGTGCCGTAGAGCCCCACGCATTCCTGGTTGTCGGTGACCTGGTAGAGATAGAGCTCGCGGGCCATGCCGTCCTTGCGGCCCTTCACCCAGGTGCCGGCGCAGGTCTGGCCGACGTAGCGCTTGCCGATCTCGTTCGGATCGGGCGCCGCGGCGGCGATCACGTCGCGCGGAGAGACCTCGACGCCGCCGACCCGGATCGGATCGGTCTTGTGCAGGTTGAGCGACTTCAGCACCTCCATCGCGCGGATGAATTCCTCGCCGAGGGCGTACTTGAAGGTGGCCTTCTTGACGCCCTTGAGCAGATGCTGGGTGCGGCCGACGGCGATGACCTCCTCGTGCTCCACGTGGGCGCACTCGACCCAGCCGATGCCCTCGGGCAGGAAGAACGGCTCCGGCTCCGAGAGCGGCGGCACCGTGTAGAAGCCGCGGTCGCGCTCCCAGCAGACGGCCGGGTTGGTGCACTCCTCGATCGTCATCCAGATCGAGAAGCCGAAGCTGATGCCGGTCGCACCGGGGATCACGAGATTGGCGCCGTCGCGCACGCCGATCTCGTCGATCTCGTCGAAGAAGTGATCGGCGGCGTAGCGGCAGTACCAGTCGGACATGCCGGGCTCCACGCCCCAGCCGGCCAGGGCGAGCCTGCCGATCTTCTCGAAAGCGCTGCTCAGCGCGAACTCGTCCTCGCCCAGCATCTTGCCCGGCTTGTGGAAGGGATCGGTCGGATGTGGCACCGAGAGCGTCGTGGAGGCGTCGAGGTGATGCACCTTCGCCTCGAGGGCGGCCTGCAGCGTGGAGGGGTTGAACTGCACCGGCAGGAAGCTGCACAGCACGTCGGCGTCGTGCTTCGCGACGAGCGCAACGAGCTCGGCGACGTTCGCCGCGTTTGCCCGCTCGGCCGGGAAGCGCTTCGCGTCGCCGAGGCGCTGGCTCACGGCCTGGGCCTTGGCCAGATCGAAATCGGCCAGCGCGATCTTCTCGAAGATCTCGCCCCTCGGATCGCGGCGCTTGGCGATCGCCGCCGTGGACTCGCCCACACCGCCGCTGCCGACGATGACAATCCTCATCGCAGTCGCTCCCTCGTGCCGACCCGGGCGCTGGGCCGCACCGTCCTGTGCTCCGCCGTCTTGCGCGCACGATAGAAGCGGGCCTCGAAAAGTCAACACGAGCCGGCGCCACCCCCGTCGTCGGGGCGGCGGGTCGCCCGCGCGCCGATCCGCGCGGGCCGGCTAGCCTCTGGCTCGTATGCAGCACGCGCGGGGCCGCCGTGATCGCGATCCGTGAACGCAGCCGCCGGGGTCGCACCCGGCTCGGCTGGCTCGACAGCCATCACACCTTCTCCTTTGGCGAGTATCGGGATCCCGCGCAGATGGGATTCCGATCGCTGCGCGTCCTGAACGAGGATCGGGTCGCCCCCGGCGCCGGCTTCGGCAGCCACGGGCACCGCGACATGGAGATCCTGTCCTTCGTGCTGTCGGGGGCCCTCGAGCACCGGGACAGCCTGGGAAACGGCTCGATCGTGCGGCCGGGCGAGCTGCAGCGCATGTCCGCGGGAACTGGCATCCGCCACAGCGAGTTCAATCACAGCGCGGAGCAGCCGCTCCACTTCCTGCAGATCTGGATCCTGCCCGAGAGGCAAGGCCTCCCGCCGGGCTACGAGCAGAAGGCACTCGGCGCGGAGGCGCGCGGCGGCGGTCTGCAGCTCGTCGCGGACCGCCACGGAACGGATGGAGCATTGACCATACACCAGGACGTGAAAGTCTATCTGGCGAGTCTCGCAGCTGGAGAGCGTGTGACCCCTGTGCTGCCGGCCGGACGCCATGCGTGGGTGCAGCTCACGCGCGGGATCGCAGCGCTCGATGGAGAGGAGCTGCGCGAAGGCGATGGTGCGGGAATCAGCGACGAGGCCTCGATCGCGTTGCAAGCGGTGACGGGAGCCGAGCTCCTGCTGTTCGAGCTGGCCTGAGCGCCGAGGCGAGCGCGCCGAACGGTCAGGAGATTGACGAATTCCCAGGCTGGTGACAGACTCGTCCGAACCCACCGATTCGGTGCGCTTGTCGACGGAAGGAGCGCGACGGATGAGCAAGGCCCGCTACGAGGGCGTGGACATCGAGATCACGTTCGACAGCCAGCGCTGTATTCACGCGCGGGAGTGCGTCACGGCGCTGCCCAGGGTCTTCGTGGCCAACGCGTCGGGGGATTGGATCCACCCGGACGAGGCGACCCCAGAGCAGATTGCAGCGCTCGCGCAAAGCTGCCCGTCCGGCGCCATTCGATACCGGCGCAAGGACGGTGGCGCCGACGAGGCGCCGCCGGCGGTGAACCGGGTGAAGATCCGGGAGAACGGGCCGCTCGCGTTTTACGCCGAGCTGCGCCTCGACGGAAAACCCGCGGGCTGCCGCGTCACCCTGTGCCGATGCGGCGCATCGAAGAGCAAGCCCTACTGCGACGGATCCCACGCCGACGCCGGCTTCGTCGCCACCGGAGAGCCGAAGAGCAAGAAGCTCGTCAGCCTCGAGGTGCGCGGCGGACCGCTGGAGATCCAGGCGCTCGAAGATGGTCCCCTGCTCGTCAGCGGGCCACTCGAGATCATGTCCGGAACCGGGCGGGCCATCGAGCGGACGGCCAAGGCGGCGCTGTGCCGTTGCGGCGCTTCGAAGAACAAGCCCTACTGCGACGGTGCACACGCGAAGGTCGGCTTCCGGTCCGTCTGAAGTCCGAGTGCGTCTTGAATCGATCGGCCACCGCCCTCTGTATGATCGCGTGCCTCGCGCTGGTGCGCGCACCTGCGCTGGCGCAGGAATCCTCGTCCGAGGCGCCGGCGTCCGAGGCGACGGACTCGGATGAGGATCTGCTCGAGAGCGCGCTGCGCGGGCTCTCGAGCTACGAGCCGATGTACTTCGTCGCGGGAGGCGATGGCGATTCCACCACCGCGCGATTCCAGCTGAGCATGCAGTATCGGATCCTGCGGCCCGCCCCGGCCGCCGAGAACCGAGCGGGCGCCCTCGACGACCTCCGGCGCATCGCGGACGATCTCTATCTCGGCTACGTCCAGACGTCGGTCTGGGACCTGAGCTCTCCGTCGGCACCCTTCCTGGACACGAGCTTCCGCCCGAGTGCGTACTACTTCCGGGCGGATTGGATCGAGCCGCGGCCGGTGCTGCGTCAACTCGGCCTGCAAGCCGGCATCGAGCACGAATCCAACGGCAAGTCCGACGAAGATTCGCGCAGCCTCAACATCCTCTTCGTGCGCCCCATCTTCACCTTCGGCGAGCTGGACGCGTATCACTGGACGATCGCGCCGAAGATCTACGCCTATCTCGAGAAGACCGACAACGCCGACATCGCGGACTATCGGGGCTACGTGGATCTGCTGATCAAGTACGGCAAGATCGACGCCCTGGAGCTGACGGCGACGCTGCGCAAGGGGATGCGGAAGAGCTACGGCAGCGTGCAGGTCGACGCGACCTACGCGATCGCGCGGCTGTTTCCGCGCTTCGGCGCCTTCCTGCAGCTGCAGTACTTCTACGGCTACGGTGAGACGCTGCTGAGCTACGACGCGAATGCCGAGTCACAGATTCGCGCGGGCTTCATGATCGTGCCCTACGGAGCCTTCTTCCGCTGAGATCCGCGCGGATGCGGGCCTTCGCGTTCAGCGCGCGGCGGCTTCCCCGGCAGGCGTCTGCGCAGCCGCGAACTCGCGTGGGACCGGCGAGCGGAGTGCCGTCGTGGCGCGGCGGAAGCTCTCGGTCATGGAGTCAAGCCGCGCGTTGAGGCGCTCGTAGACGGGACCGAGCTTGGCCGTGAGCGACGCGATCTCGTCGGCGTAGTCCGAAGGATCCGAGAGACCCGCAGCGATCTTCGCGAGGATCGCGTGGTACTCGTGCCAGACGTCCACGTACGGTGCCAGCTGCGCCTGCTCGCCCCACTGGAGCCGGTCGAAGTCCGGATCGTGGCGCGCGAGCTCGGGTGCGTAGGTCTCGTAGGCGAAGTGGCGCCCGGAGCTCGTGAGGCCCGTGCGGCGCACGAGGTCGAGCGCCGCCGTCGGATCGCCCGCGATCAGCGCATCGATCGCGAGCTGCATGCGCGTGGCGTCCCGCTGCAGCTGCTGGTGCGGCATGATGTACTGGTCGAAGACGTCGAGGGCCACCAGCTCGGTGAGCAGGATCTGCTCGGTCTTGCGCATGCGCTGGGCGAGCTCGCGCGGCGCTTTCGGGCCGGCAGCGATCTGCTGCTCGAGCACCTCCGCCGCGAGCTTGAATTCGTCCACGGCGGCCTCGAGCGCGTCCTGCGCCGCGACGTTCACGCCGGGCAGATCCTCGATGCCGAGACCATCCACCACGAAGGCGATGCGCGACTCCGCCTCTTCCGCCTTCGCCACGAAGTCGAGCAGCGGAAGCGTCGAGCGATCGAAGCTGATCCAGATGTCGTTGATCACCTCGAGGTTGTTCTTGAGATAGGGAAAGTTCAGGCGATCGAGGGTGTCGTGATCGGTGTGGTAGTTCATCGTCAGGTAGTTGGTCCCGAGCGTGTTGAAGTAGAGGCCCGGAATGCCCGCCGCCGTCAACGTAAAGTGGTCGGCGTTGGCCCACACCACGTTCTGGATCGCGGTGCCGAACGGCGTGCGCGCCGGATCCGCGGTGAGCTTGCTGTTGGCGAGGTCGAAGAGCTCGGAGTGGGTGCGGATCAGCAGGCGCTCGCCCGGATCGCCGGTGCCGAGCAGCTCAAAATCGAGCGAGAGCGCGCCGCGCACCTGCCAGTTGACGCGCTGCTTCGTGATGGCGTACCAGGCGCCGACCAGCCACTCGTAGTAGGCATCCGTGAAGCCGTACTCCTCGTTCGTGCTCGCCAGGAACACGAGCGTGCGGCGCGGCTGGAAGCCGGTGTCGCGCACGGCCTTCGCGATGGCGAGCATGGAGGCGATGGCCGTGGCGTCGTCCGCCGCGCCGTAGAACCAGGCATCGTGGTGGCCGGTGAAGAGGATGAGCTCATGGGCCAGGTCCGAACCGGGCAGCATGCCCACCACGTTGTGACCCACGCCGCCGTCCTCGGCGCGCGTGAGCTCCACGTTGGAGGTGAGCGTGACGCTGGTGGGTCCCTGCGCGAGCCGCGCCAGCAGATCGTTGGCGGCGTTGCGTGTGATGAAGACGAAGGGCACCCAGTCGTCGTCGTAGGTGCCGTCGAAGGCGAACAGGCTGTCGTCGCGCTTGTTGTAGAAGGCGCCGGCCGCTGTCTTGCCGGTGTAGAAGATCACGGCGGCCGCGCCCTCGAGCGTGGCCTGGTGGCCGTGCCGGTTCACCCACCAGTCCCCGTAGGCCCAGTCGACCAGCACGATCTTGCCCGTCACATCCGTGCCCAGATTGTCGTACTCGACCTGGCGTCCGAGGCCGAGATCGACCAGCTCGGCGTGGATGCCGCCCGGCGCGGTTCCCGGCACGCCGCCCCAGGAGCTGGCCGGGAAGCTCGGGCCCCCGTCCACCGCCACGCTCGCGCCGCGAAAGACCCAGCGATCGATCGGGACCGGCAGCTTGTTCACGCCGACGAGGCCCACGCTGCGCATCTCCTCCGCGATCCAGTCGGCCGCCGCTTCGTCCGCGGGCGATCCGCCCGGCCGCCAGCCCGTCTCGAGATCGCCGAAGCCGGCCAGCGCTTCCGTGGCCATCTGGAGGTACGCGACGTCGATCGCGGCGCTCACGGCGCCGGCGTCGTGCGCGGCCTGCGGGTCGGGGGAAGCGAGCTGTGCCAGCAGCCGGGGTGCGGCGGCCGAGCTGGCTTCGGCGCGAGCCGCCTGCCGCGACTCGCTCCGCGCGAGGAGCCGCGCGTGCAGGCCGGCAGGCTCCGCCGGATCGGCCGGGTCGGAGGCGTCGGCGTGGAGCCCGCGCAGCAGGGAGGGATCGAGTACGGTCGCGACGTGGTCTGGCGCCACGGCGGAGACGGCGAAGACAGAGAGCGTGGCCGTGCTGAGGATCAGACCGCTGGCAATGCGTTTCATGGCGCCCTCCTTCGGCAAGAATCGGAGGGTCACCTTGTCACGGGCTGACGAACGATTGCAACCGCCTCCGAGGCCCCGCGGGCGAGCCCCGCCCCAAGGAAGCGACGCGGCTCGGGAAAGCGGTTGCGACTCTCTCGGGAAAGATGGTTTGGCGGGCGAACGGAGCCCTCCGCCTCGTCGCGCAACGGCCTCGAGCCCGGAGCGCACGGATCTCCTCAAGCTCCGGGTGCTTCTTCCCGAAGATTGGATTCACACGGAGTGGGGCCAGCATGCCTCTCGAACTTTGCGTCTACGCGTTCGTCATGGCGATCAACCTGACCGTCGGAGGTCGGCTGCTGATCAGGGGGCTGCAGCGCCGCGCGGGGCCCGAGTGTCTGCTGGGCGCATCCCTGAGCCTCGACGGCCTCGAGTGGTTCTTCTGGGTGCTCGCCTATTACACGCCGGCGGAGGGAACCGCTGTGGGAGACGTGCTCGGCGCCGCGTGTCGCGCCGGCATCGTCGCCCACTGCATCTTTCTGCTCGCCTTCACGCGAACGGTCTTCCACCCCGAGAGCCGCGCCGCCGCCGCTGCGGTCGTCGGCCTCGCGCTCGTGATGATCGCGAGCTGGCTCGTCGGCATCTCGTTCGGGGACTGGCTCGGCTACCGCTCGGATCGCCCCTGGATCTGGCTCGAGGTGGGGACCGAGCAGGTCGTCTATGCGTGGATCTTCGTCGCCGCTGCGGGTCACTACTCGCGCATGCGCAAACGCCTCGCGCACGGGCTGACGGATCCGGTGGTGGCAAACCGCGTGCTGCTCTGGGGCACCTACGGAATCAGCAGTCTCTGCTCCGGGCTCTTCTACCTGCTCTCCATCGGTGTCGCCTCGTTCAGCGGTCACTACCCGTTCGTGCTCGATGTGATGATGATCGTGTTCACGGGCGTCGCGTGCTCGGCGATCTGGCTGGCCTTCTATCCGCCCGCAGCATACCGAAGCTGGGTGATAGCGGGGGGGCGCGCTCCCGTCAGCTGAGCGCCGCATCGCGCTCCCGGCACGTCCGGTGAAGCGCTCGCTCCGGGCGGATTCCGGGAGATCTGCCTGCGGGCCAACGGTCTGCTCCGGTATCGTGCAGCCCTGCAAGCGGCGCTCGGAAGCCGGAGGCGAGTGCGCGGCGCTGTGCGCTGCGCGCTGCCATACCGTGACGGAGCCCTGCTGGTGATGCCACCGCGCGACGGGAGCCCCGGATGATCTGCAGCCAGCCCCTCCGTCACGTGATTCGCAGTCGCAGCGTCATCGTGCTGGCGCTCGCCGCTGCGACGCTGGCGGTCTACGCCCAGACGCTCGACTTCGACTTCGTGCACTTCGACGATCACAGCTACGTGGTCAAGAATCCGATGGTCGAACGCGGCCTGGATGCGGAGTCGGTGCGCTGGGCATTCACCGCCAGCCACCTCAGCAACTGGCATCCACTGACGTGGCTCTCCTACATGCTGGACACCGAGCTGCTCGGGTCTTCGGCGCGCGGCTTCCACGCGACGAACGTCGCGCTGCACGTGCTCAACGTGCTGCTGTTCTTCTTCGTGCTCGAGTCTCTCACGGCCCACCGCGGGGCGAGCGCTCTGGCCGCAGCCCTCTTCGCGCTGCACCCGCTGCACGTGGAATCGGTGGCCTGGATCTCGGAGCGGAAGGATGTGCTGAGCAGCGCGTTCGGGCTGCTCGCCATCGCCAGCTACGCGGCTTACGCACGCCGCGGGGGCGCGCT
>JAOUNA010000316.1 GCA_029881215.1 Myxococcales bacterium
CACCGCCACCTGGGCCGGGTTCGCGAGATACAGGTCGCGCCGGTGACCCGTGAGCGTGACGCGCACCTCGGGCGGATCCACCTCCTGGAGCGCGTAGCCCTGCGGCAGGTTCTCCACACGCACGGGCACGGCGAAGGCGACGTTGACGACCGCGTCGCCGGGCACCAGCGCCACCCACATCGCGATCGCAATCCCGAGCGCGGCGATGCCCTCGCGCCAGTACGCCGGCACGCCGCGCAAGAACGGCCCCACCCCGCCGCCGCGTCTGCGGGGATTCGAGGTCTGGAGGAACGCGTTCAGCTCTCCGGCGATCGCCTCCGGGCGATCGAGCGTGTGCAGCCTGCCGTCGCGCGCCACGGACACTGTCCCGCGCTCTTCCGAGACGACGATGCAGAGGGCGTCGCTGCGCTCCGCCAGCCCGAGGGCCGCCGCGTGTCGGGTGCCGCCGGGAGATTGGTGGTCGACCTCCACGGAGAGCGGCAGATGCACCGCGAAGCGGGAGATCTGGCTGCCTTCGATCACCACCGCGCCGTCGTGTCCCGCCGAGTGGGGGTCGAAGAGGCTCAGCAGCAGCGGCTCGCTCACGCGGCCCGCCAGGTAGATGCCGCCCTGCATGTGGCGCTCGAGCAGATCGCGGCCGGGCACCACGATCAGCGCGCCCGTCTTCGTGCGCGCCAGCTCCACCACGCTGTGCGCCACGCTGTCGATGACGTCGAATCCCGGCCGGGGCTGACGCCGGAACAAGCCCGCCACCGCGATGCGCTCGAAGAGGCGGCGCAGGTCGTCCTGGAACACCACGATCATGACCAGCACGACGGCTGCGAAGAAGCCCTGGAAGAGCCACACGGTGAGCTGGAGCTCGAGCTGCTGCACGAGCAGGTACAGGCCGGCCAGGATGGCGAGCCCCACCGCCGCGAAGCGGGCGCGCGTGGTGCGCAGCCAGACGATCAGCATCCAGAGCAGGATCGCGACGATCGCGACATCGATCACATCGCTGAAGCGGAATTCCCCGATCACGCGAAACACGGTCGATCCTCCGCGGGGGGAGTCGCGAAGCGTGCGCCTCTTCTTGGTAGCACGCCCGCCGGAGCTGCGCTCCGCACCGGCGCGCCGTGCGGCCGCTCGGTGGCGGGTCGGCGGCGGGGTCTCTCAGGCGCGGGCGGCCCACTCGACGATGCGCGCGTCCCGCTCGACATGTCCCTCGTGGTTGCCTTCGATGCGGCGCGCGCCGTACTCGGCGGCGAGCATGCGGCGGCGGATGAAGTCCTCGGCGATGTCGATGCGGCTGGCATCCTCCTCCACCTGCTTGAGCAGCTCCGTGGCCGTGACCACGTCGATCACCATCGCGGCCAGGAGCTTCGCGCGGAGCAGGGCGTAGGAGAGATCCGAGAAGAGCACCTTGAGCGTATCCTCCACCCGGATCGTCGCCTCGCGCACGCAGCGTGCGAGCGTGGCCCGCACCGGATCCTCATCCATGGTGTCGAGCTCCGCGCGCACCTCGCGGAACACCACCGCCAGGGCGCCCTTGCCCATCTCGCGCAGCGCGAAGGAGGCCTGGATCTCGCTCGTACCCTCGTAGATCGTCATGATCAGGCTGTCCGCGTGCAGCTTCGCCACGTGGGCGTCCATGGTGAAGCCGATTCCGCCGAAGACCTGCATCGCGTCGCGGGTGAGATCGCTGCACACCTCCGTCGCGTAGTACTTGCAGAGGGGCGTGAGCAGGCGCACGCGCGTCACGTCGCGCTCGAGTTCCTCTTGCATGCGCACGCGCTCCACCTCGGCCACGTCGTTGCGGCGCAGCAGCGCCTCTCGCGCGAGCACGCCGTCGAGCAGGTTGTAGGTGCGGTAGAGCAGGGCGCGCACGCCTTCTGTGTTGACGATCATCCGGGTGAGCATGGCCTGCACGAGCGGCTGCTTGGCGATCGGCTTGCCAAACTGCTCGCGCTGGCGCGCGTAGGTGACCGCGTCCCAGAGCGCGGCGTCGCACAAGCCCAGCGACTGGGAGGCTACGCCGAGGCGCGCGTTGTTCATGAGCTCGAGCATCGCGCGAAATCCCTGCCCCTTCGTGCCCAGGCGCGTGCCCAGCGCTCCCTCGAAGACCACCTCGCAGGTGGCCGAGCCGTGGATGCCGAGCTTGTGCTCGAGACGCGGCACGCGCACACCGTTCGGAGATCCGTCGTCCCGATGGCGCGGCACCAGCAGCAGGGAGAGCCCGTTCGTCGTCCCCTTCGAAGCTTCGAAGCTGTCGTCGTCGCGCGCCAGCACCAGGTGCACCTCGGCACCGCCGTTCGAGATGAAGATCTTCTGGCCGTCGACGCGCACGGAGCCGTCCGGCAAGTCTGTCGCGCGCGCGGCGATGCCGCCGAGATCGCTGCCGGCGCGGGGCTCGGTCAGATCCATGCAGCCCTGCACCTCGCCCGACACGAAGCGCGGCAGCCACTGCCGCTTGGTCTCCTCGCTGCCGTACTTCTCGATGTCGGCCGCGGCGCCCGTCTGCAGCCCGACCACCATCATCAGGCTCGGATCGGCGCGCGAGATCATTTCGAGCACCATGCCGTTGAGCAGCGCGGGCAGGCCGTAGCCGCCGTAGGTCTCGCTCACGGAGAGGCTCACCAGGCCCGCCTCGCGCAGCTTGTCGTAGGCGTCCCGGATGTGCGGCGGCGAGACGGCGCCGCCGTCCGGCGTGAGCTC
>JAOUNA010000010.1 GCA_029881215.1 Myxococcales bacterium
TACGCGGTGACGGAAGCCGTGGGTGAGTCCGTCAACGTCGCGGCCTATCTGCGCGGCACCAAGTACCCGGACGAGTACGTGATCTTCGCCGGACACATCGACTGCTGGTGGGTCGGCACGAGCGACGACAGCTCCTCCATTGCGGCGGTGCTGGAGTTCGCCCGGACGTTCTCGGAGGCGAGAGCGGCTGGCCTGTTCGAGAACGAGAGGACGCTGGTCTTCCTGTCGGTGGGCGCCGAGGAGTTCGGCGGACCCTGGGACACCTGGTACGACTGGCTCATCGGGTCGTACGAGTACGTGACGGCGCACCCGGAGATCATGCAGGGCCTGGTGGTCGAGCTGAACATGGACGGCGTCAGCTTCAAGCGGACCACGGGGCAGTACTGGGTGGAGAACACCTGGGAGATCAACGCACTCATCAACAACGCGATCAAGGCGATTGGCAAGACGGGCTCGATCTCGCTCTACAACCCGATCTGGTCCTGGACCGACGCCTGGTCGTTCGGCGCCAAGGGAGGCGGCTCGACAGCCCAGAGCTGGTGGGTCTCGGGGTTCGACGCCGTCTACCACACGCAGCTCGACAACATGGAGCGCGCCGACGTGGAGCCGATGCGCAACATCCTGCAGCTCTACAGCCTGCTCGGGATGCGCGCGGCCAACGCGCTCGTGCTGCCGCTCGACTTCTCGCCGACGATCGGCTGGGCGGCCGGCGCCCTCGGCGCGGAGGCGTTCGCGGTTCCGTATCTGGCGGATGCGTTCGACGCGGCCAACGCCTCCCTCGCGGAGCTGAAGCAGAAGGTGGCGGCGGCCAACGCCCGCGCCGCGGCCCTGAAGTCGGCCTACGCGTCGGCCAGCACCGACGCGGAGCGCGCCGCCATCCGCGCCGAGGCGGATGCGCTCAACCGCTCGCTGATCGCCGCGCGGCGCATCATCAACCCGTGGACGCTGGGAGAGGGCGGCACCATGGGCTCGTGGGACGTGTTCCTGAGGAGCGATCAGCACGCGCACGACCTCGCGCAGATCGACGCGGCGATCGCGGCGCTGTCCCGGGGGCGCGGGCAGGTGCACACGGCGCTGGGCGCGCTGGAGCAGGTCTACACCATGGAGTGGGGGCGCCTGTTCAGCCCGGAGACCTACCACAGCGTCATGGACTGGATGATCAGCGACTCGATGTACTGGGGCGACGACTTCGACCAGCAGCAGGCCTACGTCGACGTCCACGCCATCCATCGGGGTCTGAAGGACGGATCACTGGAGCTGCCGGGCGCCATCTCCGCCCTGCAGGAGATCCGGCGCACGCAGCTGATTCCGTGGCTCGAGGAGGATCTCGGCACGCTCGCGTGGGCGTGGAAGGAGGCGGCGCGAGGACTCTGAGCGGCGGGGAGATCGGCGCTGTCTCAGGACGATTTCTTGATCTCTTCCAGGGGCAGGGCAATCGGTTTGCTCTGCAGCTGCTCGGCATAGTCCTCGTGGATCCATTTCATGAAGGACACGACCATGAGGAGCAGGACGGGAATCAGCGGCAGGGCCACGATGATGGACGACAGCTGCACGGCCTTCAGCGCGCCGGTGGCGAGCAGCCCGACGGCAAAGAGGCCGAGAAGGATGCCCCACATGGTCCGGTTCCAGCGCGGCGGCTCTTCGTCTCCGGACAGCACGCGGGTGACCTGGGAGGAGAGCGTGTAGGCGGCGGAGTTGAGCGTCGTGGCCAGGAACACGAAGCAGAGCACGGTGAAGGCGGGAATGAAGATGTACTTCGAGCCGGGGATGGAGCGCAGGATGGCCACGACGGTGACGTCGTTGGACCCGCCGGACGCCTGAAGGATCCCGTAGACGTCCAGGATTCCCTGCGTCTGCAGGTGGATCACGTAGCCGCCCCAGACGGCCAGGAAGGCCCAGCAGCCGGCGCTGCCGAAGAACAGCACGCCGAAGATCACCTGCCGGATGGTCCGGCCCCGGGAGATGCGCGCGACGAACAGGCCCATCATGGGGGCATAGGCGGCCCACCAGGCCCAGTAGAACACCGTCCAGGTCTCCGGAAATCCGCCGTTGCTGATGGGATCCGACCAGAGGCTCAGTCGGATGAAGTCGTTCATCATCAGACCCAGGCTGTTGCACCAGGTGTTCAGGATGAAGGTGGTGGGTCCCACGATGAACACGTAGGCCAGCAGGAAGTAGGCGATGAAGGTGTTGAGGTCCGCCAGCCGGGCGATCCCGGTCTTGAGGCCGGCCCACACGGTGTAGGTGAACAGGGCGGTCCAGATGCACAGCACGACCAGCTGCAGCCCGAAGGACATGGGCAGGCCCGTCATCTCGCCCACCAGGCTGCTCACCAGCGGGACCGCCAGGCCGAGGGACGTGCCGACGCCGCCGATCATGGCGAAGATGACGACCGTATCGATCAGCTTGCCGAAGAAGCCGTCGGCGTGGGCGCCGATCACGCCCCGGCAGGCCGTGCTGAGCCGCAGGGCGGGAACCCGCTTGACGTGGATGGCGTAGGCGATGGGGATGGCGGGCAGGGCGTAGAGGGCCCACGGCGTGATGCCCCAGTGGAACTGCCCGTACATGCCCGCCAGCTCGCCGATCAGCCCCTTCTGGCTGTTGGGGTCCACGTGCAGGATGCTGGTGTTCATGTAGTAGACCGGCTCGATGAAGGCCCAGTAGACGATGGCGATGCCCATGCCGGCGCAGAAGATCATGGCCGCCCACGTGTAGTTCGAGAACTCGGGCGCGTCTTCGGGCGCTCCGAGCTTGACGGCTCCCCAGCAGCTCAGCGCCAGCCAGAGCAGGAACCCGACGCAGAACAGACCGAAGAGCAGGTAGAGCCACTTGAAGTCGTGGGTGATCACGGCAAACGCCGCATCGACGATGGCCTTCCCCCGCTCGGGGAAGACCGCGAGCAGCGTGCCGATCACCGCGGTCGCGATCACGCCGGGCCACATCAATTTGTAGTCGATCGTGGAGGTCTGCCCTGCCATGGTCTCCTCATCTGCGCGGTTGGGGAGGACGGTCGGGGGAGCCGGCGCTGCGCGTTTCCGGCCAGGAATGCCCGAATCGACCGCGCTGCGCAAGAGGCAGCGTCGAATCCCTGGCGGCGCGCCACCCGTTTCGAGAGCCGAAGGTGCGTTTCGCTCACCTGCCCCGGGGAGTGGTATCTTGCGGCACGTCGAGGGGTGCAGACGTGCCTGTAGCGGCGTGCGGCGCCCGGCCGAGCAGCGCGCCGCGCGCGGCGGCGCGCACTCCCATCCTGTGGAGGCCGATCGATGAACCGAGAGTCCGCGAAGCCGGCGCGGGAGGATGCGCCGGCGCACCCGGGGGCGTCGTCCGGGCGGCCTTCCCTCGACCTCTCCGGCGTGGATCTCGTGCCCCGCGCCGTCATCGACGCGGTGCGTCCCGAGATCGACGGCGGGCGCCATCCGATCAAACGGGTGGTCGGGCAGGAGGTGCGCGTCTCGGCGCGCATCTACGCGGATGGGCACGACCATCTGGCGGCCGTGCTGCGTTACCGCTGCGCCGCCGACACGGCGTGGCGCGAAGTGCGGATGGCCTCGCTCGAACACGATCGCTTCGAGGCCGCGTTCCGGGTGGAGCGCCTCGGTGACTACGCGTACACGATCGAGGCCTGGGTGGATGCCTTCGCCAGCTGGCGCGACGGGCTGGAACGTAAGGTGAACGCCGGCCTCGACGTGCGCAGCGAGCTGCTCGAAGGAGCGGTGCTGGTGCGCGCCGCGGCGGAGCGCGCCGCGACGACGGACGCCAGCTGGCTGCGCGCTCGCGCCGAGCTGCTCGCGTCCAATCAGAGCCAGGAGCGGCGCGTCGAGACGGCGCTCTCCATCGAAATCTCCGAGTGCATGGACCGCCACCCCGATCGCAGTCGCTCCGCGCACCTCGATCGGGTGCTGCACGTGCAGGTGGAGCGGGAGCGGGCCAGGACCGGGGCCTGGTACGAGTTCTTCCCCCGATCCTGCGCGGACGAGCCCGGTCGGCACGGGACCTTCCGCGATTGCGAAAGGCGGCTCGCGTACGTGGCGTCGATGGGCTTCGATGTGGTCTACCTCCCGCCGATCCACCCGATTGGCGTCACGCACCGCAAGGGCGCCGGAAACAAATCCACGGCGCAGCCGGGCGATCCGGGCAGCGTGTGGGCAATCGGGAGCGCCGAGGGCGGCCACAAGGCGGTGCACCCCGCCCTGGGCAGCCTCGCGGATTTCGAGCACCTGGTCGAGAGCGCCCGAGAGCTCGGACTCGAGATCGCTCTCGACCTCGCCTTCCAGTGCTCGCCGGATCATCCCTACGTGGAGAAGCATCCGACGTGGTTCCGGCGCCGGCCAGACGGCACGGTCCATCACGCCGAGAATCCGCCCAAGAAATACGAAGACATCTACCCCTTCGACTTCGAGTCCGAGCATTGGCGTGAGCTCTGGATGGAGCTGAAGAGCGTCGTCAGCTTCTGGATCGATCACGGCGTCCGGATCTTCCGGGTGGACAATCCGCACACCAAGCCCTTCGCGTTCTGGGAGTGGCTGATCCGGGAGGTGCGGGAGACGCGACCCGACGTGGTGTTCCTGTCGGAGGCGTTTGCGCGGCCGGCGGTGATGCAGCTTCTGGCGAAGATCGGATTCTCGCAGTCCTACAGCTACTTCACCTGGCGAAACACGAAGGAAGAGATCACGCAGTACTTCACCGAGCTCTCCTCGTATCCGAACCGCGAGTATCTGCGCCCGAATCTCTTCGCCAACACGCCGGATATCCTGCACGAATATCTGCAGACGGGTAAGCGCGCCGCCTTCCAGACGCGGCTGGTGCTCGCCGCAACGCTGTCGGGAAGCTATGGCATCTACGGGCCGCCCTTCGAGCTCTGCATCGCAGACGCCGTTCCGGGAAGCGAGGAATATCGCGGCTCGGAGAAGTACCAGCTGGTTCACTGGGATCTCGAACGCGAGGGCCACATCCGGGAGACCGTGGCGCGGATCAACGAAATCCGCCGCGAGAATCCCGCGATCACGCGGGGTAGAGCGCCGGAGTTCTATCCAATCGACGACGACGAGCTCCTCGCGTACGGTAGGACCACGCAAGATGGGCGCGAGACGCTCGTCGTGGTGGTGAATCTCGACCCCCATTACACGCACAGCGGCTGGCTCGATCTGCCCCTCGAGAAGCTCGGAATCGACTCGAGACAGCCCTTCCAGGTGGAGGATCTGCTGGGCGGGGCGCGCTATCTGTGGCACGGGAGCCGCAACTACGTGTCGCTCGATCCGGCCTCCATTCCCGCGCACATCTTCCGGCTGCGCAGGCGCGTCCGCACGGAGAGGGATTTCGACTACTACCTATGAGCAGCCGCCGCAATGCGAAGAGTCAACTCGGCGATTGGCCGGAGTCTCTCGGAGACGATTCCCTGTGGTACCGGGATGCGATCTTCTACGAGCTCCGCGTCGGCGCATTCCAGGACAGCGATGGCGACGGCATCGGCGACTTTCGCGGCCTGATCGAACGGCTCGACTATCTGCAGGATCTCGGGGTCACGGTGCTCTGGCTGCTTCCGTTCTACCCCTCCCCCCTGCGCGACGACGGCTACGACATCTCCGACTACACGAATGTCGATCCGCAGCTCGGCAGTCTCGACGATTTCAGGGCGGTTCTGCGAGAGGCGCATCAGCGCGGTCTGCGCGTCATCACCGAGCTCGTCCTCAATCACACCTCCGATCAGCATCCCTGGTTCCAACGCGCGCGACGCGCGCCTGCCGGGAGCCGCTGGCGAAACTACTACGTGTGGAGCGACGATCCCGAGAAGTACGCGGAAGCCCGCGTGATCTTCCAGGATTTCGAGCCCAGCAACTGGAGCTGGGATCCGGTTGCGAAGAGCTATTACTGGCATCGCTTCTACGCGCACCAGCCGGACCTGAATTTCGAATCCGCGGACGTGCGCCGCGCCGTGGTCCGATTCCTCGACTTCTGGCTCGGCATGGGCGTCGACGGATTGCGCCTCGACGCGATTCCGTACCTGTACGAGCAGGAGGGGACGAATTGCGAAAACCTGCCGCAGACGCACGGGTTCCTGAAGGATCTGCGCCAGCACATCGACGCGACGCATCGCGACCGCATGCTGCTCGCGGAGGCGAACCAGTGGCCAGAGGACGCCGTGGCCTATTTCGGGCAGGGCGACGAGTGCCACATGGCCTTCCACTTTCCGGTGATGCCCCGCCTGTTCATGGCGCTGCAGATGGAGGACCGCTATCCGATCATCGACATCCTGATCCAGACGCCGCCGATCCCGGAGACTTGTCAGTGGGCGCTCTTTCTCCGCAACCACGACGAGCTGACGCTCGAGATGGTGACTGACGAGGAGCGAGACTACATGTATCGCGTGTACGCCGCCGACGCGCGCGCGCGCCTCAACCTGGGGATCCGCCGGCGCCTGGCTCCCCTGCTGGGAAACGATCGGCGTCGCATCGAGCTGATGAACGCGCTGCTCTACTCCCTGCCGGGAACGCCCGTGCTCTACTACGGCGACGAGATCGGCATGGGAGACAACATCTATCTCGGCGATCGCAACGGCGTCCGGACGCCGATGCAGTGGAGCTCCGATCGGAATGCCGGCTTCTCGCGTGCGAATCCGCAGCAGCTGTATCTGCCGATCATCGTCGATCCCGAGTACCACTTCGAATCCATCAATGTCGAGGCGCAGCAAAAGAATCCGCATTCCCTGCTCAGCTGGACCAAGCGCTTGATCTCCCTGCGCAAGAGACATCGCGCCTTCGGCCGCGGTGTCTTCGAGCTGCTGCACCCCAGCAATCGCAAGGTGCTGGCTTTCGTGCGCGCCCACGACAGCGAGCGAATCCTGGTGGTGGCGAATCTCTCGCGATTCGTGGAGTACGTCGAGCTCGATCTCTCGCAATACGTGGACGTGGTCCCCTTCGAGATCTTCTCCGGGAAGCCGTTTCCGCGCATCGGATCGCTTCCCTATCTGCTCACGCTGGGGCCGCACGACTTCTACTGGTTCCGGCTCGAGGCGGAACGCGAGGGCGAGCGCGCGGCGGTCGAAGTGGGACAGCCCGTGCTCCCGAAGCTCAGCATACGGGGCTCGTGGCGCGGCGTGCTGCAGCCGGACAATCGCGAGATCTTCGAGCAGGTGCTGCCCGAGCTTCTGCGCGCGCGGCGCTGGTTCGGCGGCAAGGGGAGCCCGATTGCCTCCGCCTCCATCGTCGACGTCCTGCCACTCGGCTCGGGCGATGCAGCCGCCCAGCTCGCCATGGTCGAGGTCGGCCGGGACGGCGCGATTCCGGAGCTCTACTGCATGCCGATCGCCTTTCTTGCGGGCGATCGGGCCGACGCGCTGCGCCGAGATCGGCCGAACGCGATCTTTGCCGAGCTCGAAGTGGTGGGGAAGGGCGCCTCCGCGCAGGGCGTGCTCTGCGATGCCCTGGAGCAAGCGGAGGTCTGCGCGGACCTGCTCGACGCGATCCGCCGGCGCCGGAAGATCCGCGGCGAGAGCGGAACGCTGCTGGCGACGCCATCGCGCGCGCTCGTCCGATTCCGCGACGTGGAAGAGCGCTGGCTGGCGCCCAGCCTGGTGCGCACCGAGCAGAGCAACAGCACGATCCTGTACGGAGAGAAGCTCATTCTCAAGGTCTTCCGGCGCCTCGCGGAGGGCATCAATCCGGAGCTCGAAATCGGACGATTCCTGACGGAGCGGGCGCGCTTCTCCCACACGCCCGAAGTGGCGGGAGCGTTCGAATACCGACGCGGGCGCCAGAAGAGCCAGACCCTCGCAGTGCTCACGAGCTACGTCGAGAACGAAGGAGAGGCCTGGACCTACACGCTCGATCAAGTGGGGCAGTACTTCGAGCGCGCCCTCGCCAGGCAGCACGAGATCGGCGTGATTCCCGTGCTCGAGCGCGAAGCCGTGGATCTCGTCGCGGAGGAGACTCCCGCTCTCATCGTCGAGCTGGTCGGGGGCTATCTGGAGTCGGCGCGCCTGCTCGGTGCGCGAACCGCCGAGCTGCACCTGGCCCTGGCCTCCGATCCCTCCGATCCGAGCTTCGCGCCGGAGCCCTTCACGAGCCTCTACCAGCGCGCCCGTTACCAGTCGATGCGCAATACCACGGCGCACAGCTTCGATCTGCTGAAGGCGCGGCAGGGAGCGCTCGTCGGAGACGTCGCTGCGGAAGCGGGCCGACTCCTGGGTATGAAGGAGCGCGTTCTGGAGGAATTCCGTGCGATTCTGGGCGCGCGGTTCGGCGGCACGAGGATCCGCTGTCACGGCGACTATCATCTGGGCCAGGTGCTCCACACGGGAAACGACTTCGTGATCATCGATTTCGAGGGAGAGCCGGCGCGCTCGCCCGGGGAGCGGAAGCTCAAGCGCTCCCCGCTGACCGACGTGGCGGGAATGTTGCGCTCGTTCGACTACGTCGCGCACCACGCGCTGCTTTCCCACGACGCAATGATCCGCAGCCAGGACGAGACGAATCTCGAGCGCTGGGCGAACCTGTGGGTGAAGTGGGCGGGCGCCGCATTCCTGCGTGGCTATTTCCCGGCGATCGCGGATCGCCAGCTGATTCCCTCGGATCCGCGCCAGCTCCGCAGCCTGCTGCGCGTGCTGCTGCTCGACAAGGCCATCTACGAGCTCGGATACGAGCTGGACAATCGTCCGGCCTGGGCGAGCCTTCCGATTCGGGGGATTCTCGATCTTCTCGAGTCGCCGCGCGGGGGGCGCAGCTGATGGTCCGGCGCAGGGGACAGGGTGGCGATCGAGTCGCGGTGTCGCGCCTCAGCGAGCAGGATCTCTACCTGTTCAATGAAGGCACGCACGTTCGGCTGTACGACAAGCTGGGAGCGCATCCGGGGGTGGTCGACGGCAGCGAGGGGGTGCACTTTGCCGTCTGGGCTCCGAATGCCTCGGAGGTCTCGGTGATCGGGGATTTCAACGCCTGGAAGGTCGAGGCCAATCCGCTCGCGCCTCGCGCGAGCAGCGGCATCTTCGAGGCGTTCGTTCCGGGTGTCGCGCTGGGCGCCCGCTACAAGTATCAGGTCACCTCCCATCTCGGCGGTCCGCCGGTCGACAAGGCCGATCCCGTCGCCTTTCACGCGGAGGTGGCGCCCGGCACCGCATCGCTCGTCTCTTCCCTGGACTACGCCTGGGGGGATGCGGAGTGGATGACGTCGCGGGCGCGGCGCAACGCCCTGGGCGCTCCGATGGCAATCTACGAGCTCCACGTCGGCTCCTGGCGGCGCGCGGCCGAAGGTCACGGGCGCCTGCTCGGCTACCGCGAGCTCGCCCCGCTGCTCGTCGACTACGTCTGCTCCATGGGCTTCACGCACGTCGAATTGCTGCCGGTGATGGAGCACCCCTTCTACGGATCCTGGGGCTATCAGACCACCGGCTACTTCGCGCCCACCTCTCGCTATGGGGCCCCCCAGGACTTCATGTACCTGATCGACCTGTTGCACCAGAACGAGATCGGCGTGATTCTCGACTGGGTTCCCTCCCATTTCGTCACCGACGAGCACGGACTGGGGAGATTCGACGGCACGCATCTCTACGAGCACGGCGATCCCCGGCAGGGCTTTCACCCCGACTGGAACAGCTACATCTTCAACTATGGCCGTCACGAGGTGCGCAGCTTCCTGCTCAGCAGCGCGATGTACTGGCTGGAGAAATATCACGTCGACGGAATTCGGGTGGATGCCGTCGCCTCCATGCTGTACCTGGATTACTCGCGCAAGGAGGGGGAGTGGATCCCCAACAAGTACGGGGGCCGGGAGAACCTCGACGCCATCGAATTCCTGCGCAGCCTGAACGTGCACATCTACGAGAATCATCCGGACGTCCAGACCTTCGCCGAAGAATCGACGGCGTGGCCGATGGTCTCTCGCCCGGCCTACGTCGGCGGCCTGGGCTTCGGCATGAAGTGGGACATGGGATGGATGCACGACACGCTCCAGTACGTCTCGCACGAGCCCGTGCACCGCAAGCATCACCACCGCGAGATCACCTTCCGCGCGATCTACGCGTTCAACGAGAACTTCGTGCTGCCCCTGTCCCACGATGAGGTGGTGCACGGGAAGGGCTCGCTGCTGAGCAGGATGCCGGGGGACGACTGGCAGAAATTTGCGAACCTGCGCCTGCTCTTCGGATACCAGTACACGCAGCCCGGCAAGAAGCTCCTGTTCATGGGCGCCGAGCTCGCGCAGTGGCGCGAGTGGAGCCACGAATCGACCCTGGAGTGGCACCTGCTGGAATACGAGCGACACCGTGGCGTGCAGCGCTGGGTCCGCGATCTGAACACCTGCTATCGCGGCACACCCGCCCTGCACGAGCTCGATTGCGAGCCGAAGGGCTTCGCCTGGATCGACTGCAACGACGACGAGCAGAGCACCCTCACCTTCATCCGCAGGGCGCGATCGGAGGAAGCGAACGTCGTCGTGGCCTGCAATTTCACGCCGGTGCCGCGGAACAACTTCCGGATCGGCGTGCCCTGCAGCGGGCGTTGGGCCGAGATTCTGAACAGCGATGCAACGCTCTACGGGGGCAGCGGTCAGGGCAATCTCGGAGGCGTCCGGACGACGCCCGTAGCCTGGCACGGCTACCCTTGCTCCTTCGTCGCCACCCTGCCGCCCCTCGCCATCGTGTTGTTCGCGTACGAGGGCGGATGAGCGGTAGCGCATCACTGCGGGGACGACCCGGCAAGGAGGAGCCAACCGTGGGGGGGCCCGCGTTCCGGATCTGGCCGGGTGAGCCCTATCCGCTGGGCGCGACCTGGGACGGCCGCGGCGTGAATTTCGCGCTCTTCTCGGGCCACGCCGAGCGCGTGCAGCTGTGTCTGTTCGGTCGGGGGGGGCGCAGGGAGATCCAGCGCATCACGATGACGGAGCACACCAACGAGGTCTGGCACGTCTACCTCCCCGACATCCGCCCCGGACAGCTCTACGGCTACCGGGTCTTCGGCCCCTACGATCCCGAACGCGGGCATCGCTTCAATCCCAACAAGTTGCTGATCGATCCCTACGCCAAGGCCCTGTCCGGAAGCTTTCGCTGGAGCGACGCGCACTGCGGCTATCGCGTCGGGAATCGGGACGAAGATCTCTCCTTCGACCGCCGCAACAACGCGGCGGGCATGCCGAAGTGTCAGGTCGTCGACACCGCATTCACGTGGGCGGGGGATCGGCAGCCCCGGATCCCGTGGCACGAGAGCATCGTCTACGAGCTGCACGTCCGCGGCTTCACCATGCGCCATCCGGGAATCCCCGAGCAGCTGCGCGGCACCTTCGCCGGACTCGCCTGCCCCGCCGCCATCGAGCACCTGCGCTCGCTGGGCATCACCGCGGTCGAGCTGCTCCCCATCCACGCCTTCATCGACGAGCGACCGCTGGTGGAGCGGGGGCTGCGCAACTACTGGGGCTACAATTCCCTCGCCTTCTTCGCCCCGCACTCACGCTACCTGGCTTCGAATCACCTGGGCGAGATCAAGACGCTCGTGCAACATCTGCACAACGCGGGCATCGAGGTGATCCTCGACGTCGTCTACAACCACACCGCCGAAGGCAATCGCCTCGGTCCGACACTCTCGTTCCGCGGGATCGACAATCTCTCGTACTATCGGCTGAACGGCGCGAGCAAGCGCTACTACGAAGATTTCACCGGCTGCGGAAACGCACTCAATCTCAAGCACCCGCGCGTCATGCAGCTCGTGATGGATTCTCTCCGCTATTGGGTGGAGGAGATGCACGTCGATGGATTTCGGTTCGATCTGGCGACGACCCTCGCCCGCGAAGACGCCGATTTCGACGAGCAATCGAGCTTCCTGGACACGGCGCGGCAGGATCCCGTGCTCTCCACGGTGAAGCTGATCGCCGAGCCTTGGGACGTGGGACACGCCGGCTACCAGCTCGGCCGTTTCCCGCCGGGCTGGGCCGAGTGGAACGACCGCTATCGGGACACGGTCCGGCGCTTCTGGCGCGGAGACGCGGGCGTACTCGGGGACCTCGCTTCCCGCATCACGGGATCGAGTGACCTCTTCGATCTGCACGGAAGACACCCCTGGGCGAGCGTCAACTTCGTCACGGCCCACGACGGATTCACGCTCGAGGATCTCGTGAGCTACGACCACAAGCACAACGAGCCCAACGGCGAGTCGAACCGGGACGGAACCGACAACAACTACAGCTGGAACTGCGGAGTCGAAGGCCCCACGAGCGATCCCGAGGTGCGCGAGCTGCGCCGGCGCCAGAAGCGGAACTTTCTCGCGACACTCCTCTTCTCTCAGGGCGTTCCGATGCTGCTCGCCGGAGACGAGTTTGGCCGGACGCAGAAAGGCAACAACAACGCCTACTGCCGCGACGACGAGATTGGCTGGATCGACTGGGAGGGGATCGACGAAGAGGGCCGCGACCTGATGGAATTCGTGAGTGCGCTGCTCCGATTCCGTCGCGCCCACATCGTGTTCCACCGGCATCGCTTCTTCCAGGGCGTTCGCACAGCCGACAGCGAGATCAAGGACATCACCTGGCTGCGACCCGATGGGCACGAGAAGACGCAGGCGGACTGGACGGACGGCGGGGTCCGCTGCCTCGCATTCGTGCTGCGGGGCGAGGCCTTCGACTATCACCTGACGCCCTCCGGCGAGCCCGAGCCGGACGACACATTTCTGGTGATCCTGAACGCCGATTCCCATCCGATCGCCTTCACGCTTCCCGACGAGCGCTTTGGCGCGAGCTGGCAGTATCTGATCGACACGGGCGTCGATGGCCTCGCGGCCGGCGAGCAGTGCAAGGCCGGCGAGCGGCTGCAGGTGCAGGCGCGCTCCGTGCTGCTCCTGATCCGGCGCAACGGCGATTCCCTCTCCGCAGCCCTGTGAGCGTCGGACGTCGACCGACACGACCGACCCGCAAGCGCAGCGCGAGCGGAGCGCGGGCGGCCGGTGCGGGCGCCGGCCGCGCTGCGGTGCGCGAGGGTCTCGCGCGGCTCGGCGTGCGCAATCTCGTCCTCGCCATCCACGACGTCAGCTTCCCGAGCGACGCCGAGGAAGATACCGGTCGTGGCTCGCCCTACTCGGAGACCGGTGCGCGCTTTCTGCGCTTCGTGCGCTCGCTCGGCTTCACGGGAATCCAGCTCGGCCCGCAGGGTCAGACGAGCGCCGGCAACCCGTCTCCCTACGATGCGACGCTTTTCTCGAGGAGCTTCCTGTCGATCTCGTTGTCGCGACTCGCCGAGGATGACCGCTGGGAGGCACTGCTGCCGCGGGCAACGCTGCGCGCCCTGGTCGCCGCGCGTGCAGCAGGCAGCGAAGAACGCGTGCCGTACGCGGTCGTGTATCGGATCCACGCGGAGGCGCTCGGGCAGGCGTTCGCTCGTTTTCAGACCCGCAGCGCGGCGAGCCGCGCGCGCCCCGACCGATTCGCCGCGCGCTTCGAGGACTTCTGCCAGCGCAACGAAGCGTGGCTCGAGCGCGACGCGCTGTTCAGTGCGCTCGAGCTCGAGCACGCGGGAGCGCCCTGGCAAGAGTGGGGCGAGGATACCTCGCTGCGTGCCTCGCCCCGCGTCGAGGCGCTGGCAGCCAAGCATCGCGATGCGCTGCAGCGCTACCGCTTCGTCCAGTGGATTGCCCACGAGCAGCATCGGACCTTCGTGGAGCGGGCGCACCAGCTCGGGCTGCAGCTCTACGGCGACATGCAGATCGGCCTGTCGGAGCGCGACGCGTGGGCCTTCCGCGACACGCTCCTGCCCGGCTACTGGATGGGTGCGCCGCCGAGCCGGACGAATCCCGAGGGACAGGCGTGGCACCACCCGGTGCTCGATCCCGACCGGTACTTCGAGGACGGCGCTGCCGGCCCGGCGATTCGCTTCCTCGAGGCGCGGGTGGAGAAGCTGCTCGACGAGTTCGACGGGCTGCGCATCGACCATCCGCACGGTCTGGTCTGCCCGTGGGTGTACCGGGCGGACGACCCGGATCCGCTGCGGGCAACCCGCGCAGGGGCGCGCCTGTTCTCGTCGCCCGATCTCCCCGATCACCCCGAGCTCGCGCGCTTCGCCATTGCGTCTCGCGCACAGCTCAATCCCAAGCCCGGCACGCCGCGCTACGCCGACGACTGGGTGGTCGATCTCACCCCCGAGCAGGTGGACCGCTACGCCGTGCTCTTCGATCGCGTCGTCGCCTGCCTGCGGCGCCAGGGCCGCGATTCGTCCCAGCTCATCTGCGAGGTGCTGAGCACCCAGCCGTACCCGTTGGAGCGGGTGCTGGCGCGACACGGTCTGGGTCGCTTCCGAGTCACCCAGAAGGCGGATCTGCGCGACGCGTCCGACGTCTACCGCAGCGAGAACGCACGACCGGTGGACTGGGTGATGCTCGGCAACCACGACACCGAGCCGATCTGGCGCCTGCTCGGCGCGTGGCGCGAGCAGGGAACGCTCGAGGCCCGCGCCCGCTACGCCGCCGAGCGCCTGGCCTCCGAGCCGGAGCAGCGCGCGGCGCTGTGCGAGCGCTTCGCTCGCGACGGCTCCCTCTTGGCACACGGGCTCTTCGCGGACCTGCTGGTGAGCCGCGCGGAGAACGTGATGATCTTCTTCTCGGATCTCTTCGGGCTGACCGACGTCTACAATCGCCCGGGCGTGGTCTCTGCGGAGAACTGGAGCCTGCGCCTGCCGTGTGATTTCGAGCGGGCCTACCGCGACAGCGTCGCGAGCGGTCGGGCACTCAGCCTGCCGCGCGCCATCGCACTCGCGCTGCGCGCGCGCGGGATCGGCGCCGATGGGAGCGATTGCAGGCTCCTCGAAGCGCTCGACGCGCGCTCCATCGACGCGTGAGGTCGGGCGTCGCGGGAGTCGGGCGGGAGCTCCGGGGCTCGGTCAGGCTTCCCCACCTCGCCCCATTCCGCCCCGCAGCTCGATTTCGAGAATCCGCAGAGGCGTTTCCGCAGAGCACGAGAGAACGCGGCTTCATTGGTATACTCCGTGCACGTCGGATCCGCGGGAAGCGTCCGCGCGAGCACAGTGGTCGGGAGTCTCGGTGAGTTTTCACATCCTCTCCTTCGAGGGGCCCGATCCGTACGCACGGGTCGGTGGGCTGGCGACGCGTGTGGATGGGCTGGTCGACGCGCTGGCCTCGCTCGGCTTCCCGACCCACCTCTGGTTCGTGGGAGATCCCTCGCTTCCCGGCCACGAGCTGCGCGGCAACGTGATCCTGCACCGCTGGTGCCAGTGGATCAGCGCGTTGCACCGCAGCAGTGTCTACGACGGCGAATGGGGCAAGGCGGCGGACTTCGCCGGCTCGCTGCCGCCTTTCCTGGTCGACCAGATGCTGCGGCCGCAGTTCGAGATCTCTGCGCAAGAACGCGCCGTGGTGATCGCCGAGGAATGGCAGACGGTGGGCGCCGTGCTGCATCTGGACGAGCGCCTGCGCCACACCGGGCTGCGCTCGCGCGTGCGCTTGCTGTGGAATGCGAACAACACCTTCGGATTCGAGCACATCCCCTGGGAGCGGCTGGCGCGCGCCGCCACCATCACGACGGTCAGTCGCTACATGAAGCAGCTGATGCGCGAGCGCGGCATCGACGCCGTGGTGATTCCGAACGGTCTGCCACCCGAGGCCTTCGAGCCGCCGAACCGCGCCCGGGTCGCCCAGCTGCGGCGGCGCGTCCGGGGTCGCACGTTGCTCGCGAAGATGGCCCGCTGGGATCCGGACAAGCGCTGGATGCAGGCGGTCGAGATCGTGACGGCGATGAAGGTCCGGGGCTGGCGCCCGCTGCTGCTCGCCCGAGGCGGCTCCGAGCCGTACGGAGAGGAGGTCCTTTCCGCTGCGCGGGCGCGCGGCCTCAACGTGGTGGACGCCTGGATGGAGACGGACGGCGTCGATTTCCTCTCCGCCCTGCAAGACGTGGCGGCGATCGACGTGGTGAATCTCAAGTCGCACGTCGATGCGGAGAGCCGCCGCGTCCTGCTGCGAGCCAGTGACGCGGTGCTCGCGAACAGTCGGCACGAGCCCTTCGGTCTCGTCGGGCTCGAGACGATGGCGGCCGGCGGCGTGGCCTGCATCGGCAGCTCGGGTGAGGATTACGCCGTGGCCGGCCAGAACGCCCTGATCCTCGAGAGCGACGACCCGGAGGAGTTCCTCTCGCTGTTCGATCAGCTGCGCGCTCATCCCCGACAGATGCGCGCGCTGCGCCGCGCGGGACGGGACACGGCGCGACGCTTCGCGTGGCCCGCGATCATCGAGCGCGTGCTGCTGCCGCGCCTGAACATCGCGAGGCCGCCGCTGCCCCGCGAGTCCGGTGTGCCCCGCGGCGCGTCGCTGCCCACTGCGCCGGGCGCGGCGATCCTCGGCGCCCGTGCCTGAGGCGGCGTCACCCCCGCCGGAGCCACGTTGGACCGCGCCTCGTTGACAGAACGCGCGGAGCGCGCGGGAATCCTCTCCCGCTACACCGCGAGCGGCGGGGAGGTGCGCGCGACCCCCGATCGGACGCGGGCTCTGCTGCTCGACGCGCTCGCGAGCGGAGCGACGGGGTCTGCGGCCGCACGGGGCGCCCGGAGTGGGCGAGGCCGGGCTGCGGGCCGCGCCGCGCCGACGCCCTGCGCGAGCGTTGCGGAGCGACTCGGTGAGCGACGGGCCTTCGGACTGTGGGCGAATCTCTATTCGCTGCGCAGCGAGCGCGGCATCGGCATCGGCAATCTGGGCGATCTCCGCGCGCTGGTGCGCTTCGCCGCAGACGCCGGCGCAGTCTTCGTGGGCCTGAGCCCGCTGCACGCCATCCGCAACCGCCCACCCGATGTGAGTCCCTATCAGCCGCTCACGCGGCTCTTCCGCAATGCGCTCTACCTCGATCCCACGCTGGCGCCCGAGTGGGAGAGCGCTCCGGCCGCGCGTCGCCAGCTCGAAGAAGGTGCCGGCGCCGCCGCGCGCAGGCGGCTGCTCGCCGCCGCGCGCATCGACTACGCGGGCTGCGCCGACCTGCACGCCGCGCTGCTGGCGCATCTCTACCGCGCATTCCGCGAGCAGCACCTGCAGCACGAGAGTCCGCGTGGGCGGGCCTTCGCCGCGTTCGTGCGCAACGGCGGAACGCTGCTGCGCGATTTCGCCGTCTTCTGTGCGCTCGAGGAGGATCTCGCGGCGCGCGGAACCGCCCGAGACTGGCGCCGCTGGCCGGCGGAGTTCCGCTCGCCGTCGTCGCCGCAGGTGCGCCGCTTCTGCGACACGCACGCGGAAGCGATCGAGCGCAACCTCTACGCGCAGTTCGAGCTCGACCGACAGCTGGCCTTCGTGGCCGAGGAGGCGCGTGCGGCGGGCCTGCCGATCGGCTTCTATGCGGACCTCGCCGTCGGAAGCGCGCTGTCGGGCTTCGACACCTGGGCGTTCCCCGATCTCTTCCTCGCCGATGTGTCACTCGGTGCGCCGCCGGACGACTATGCGGCGCAGGGTCAGGACTGGGGCATGCCGCCGATGCATCCCCAGCGCCTCGTCGACGACGACTTCCGCTACTGGAGGACCCTGCTGCGCGCCGGCTTCGCGCACGCGGGCATGCTGCGCATCGATCACGTGATGAGTGTCCTGCGCCAGTTCTGGATTCCGGCGGGAGAGCCCGCCAGCGCGGGCGCCTACGTGCGCTTCCCCGCGCTCGAGCTTCTCGGCGTGCTCGGTGAGGAGAGCCGGCGCGCGGGGGCGCTGGTGGTGGGAGAGGATCTGGGAACGGTGCCGCGCGGGCTGCCGTCGCTGTTGGCGCGCTATGCGGTGCTGTCCTCCCGCGTGCTGCTGTTCGAGCGCGACCGCAGGGGGACGTTCAGGCCCGCCCACCGCTACCCGACCCGCGTCCTCGTGACTGCCAACACCCATGACGTCGCGCCGCTCGCGTCGTACTGGGAAGGCGAGGATCTGGCGCTGCGCCAATCGCTCGGCCTCTGGGGCGGCGCGGGCGAGTTCGCGCGCGCGCGCAAACTGCGCGAGGCGGCGCGTCGAGCGCTGCTGCGGCGGCTCTCGGCAGACGCGGACCTGGCGGGCGATGCAATGCCGGAGTATCCGGATCTGTGCGCCGCTATCCACCGCTTTCTGTGTCGGACGCCGGCGTCTCTGATCGGTGTTTCGCTCGACGACCTCGCCGCCGAGACGCAGCCGGTGAATCTGCCGGGTGTCCCTCAGGAGATCTACGCGAGCTGGACGCGGCGCATGGCGTCTTCCGTCGACTCGCTCGCCGTGGACCCCGGCGTGTTGCGCGCGCTCGACGGCACGAGCGAGCGCGCCTGGCGAGCGCCTTGAGCGCGCCGCATCCCGCGTGGAAGTGAGCCATGTCAGCGAATCCCGTCGTCGCGTACTTCTCGATGGAGATTGCGCTCGATCCCTCGGTGCCGACGTACGCCGGCGGGCTCGGCATCCTCGCCGGCGATACGCTCCGCTCGGCGGCCGATCTCGGCATTCCCATGGTCGGTGTGACCCTGGCGCATCGGCGCGGCTACTTCCACCAGGTTCTCGATTCCCAGGGTCGCCAGAGCGAGGAGCCGGTTCGCTGGTCCATCGACGATTTCGCCGAGCGCCTCGACACGCGCATCGAGATCCAGGTCGAGGACCGGCCGGTTCGGGTGGCGGCGTGGCGCTACCGGATGCGGGGCGTCGGCGATTTCGAGGTTCCCGTCTTCCTTCTCGACACCGAGCTGCCCGAGAACGACGCCGCCGCCCGGCAGCTGACGGATTCGCTCTACGGCGGCGACAGCCGCCACCGCCTGTGCCAGGAGGCCGTGCTCGGCCTCGCTGGCCTGCGCATGCTGCGCGCCCTCGGCTACGACGAGATCGCGCGCTTCCATCTCAACGAGGGCCACGCCGCGCTGGTGATCGTGGGCCTGGTCGAGGAGAGCGCGGCCGTGGACGGCGGGCGAACGGCAGCCGCACGGCTCGAGGCCGTCCGCACGCGCTGCGTCTTCACGACGCACACGCCGGTCCCGGCCGGTCAGGATCGATTTTCGCGGGACCTCGTCGCGCGCGTGCTGGGCGAATCGCGCTGCGCGCTGCTCGAGATCTGCGCGGGGAAGAGCGAGATCAATCTGACCGAGATTGCGCTCTCGGGCTCGCGCTTCATCAACGGCGTTGCCATGCGCCACGGCGAGATCTCCCGCGGCATGTTTCCGTCGTATCCGATCCATTCGATCACCAACGGCGTGCACGTCCGAACCTGGGCCACGCCTGCCATTGCCCAGCTCTACGATCGGCATCTGCCCGATTGGCCGCGAGACGCCCTCTGCCTGCGCTACGCCATCAGCATCCCGCTCGAAGAGATCTGGAGCGCGCACCGGGAGGCCAAGCGGGCGCTCCTGGCGGCGGTGAATCGCGAGAGCAACGCGGGCTTCGATCAGGACGTCTTCACGCTCGGTCTGGCGCGGCGCGCCACCGCGTACAAGCGTCTGGGGCTCGTGTTCCGCGATCTCGAGCGACTGCGGGCGATCGCGCGCGCCGAGGGGCCGCTGCAGATCGTGCTCGCGGGCAAGGCGCATCCCCGCGACGAAGACGGCAAGCAGATCATCCAGAGCATCCATCGAGCCCGCGACGCGCTGCGCGGCGACGTCGCCGTGGCTTACCTGCCGAATTACGACATGTCACTCGCGCGCCTGCTCTGCGGCGGATCCGATGTCTGGCTCAACACGCCGATCCCGCCCCTCGAGGCGTCGGGCACGAGCGGCATGAAAGCCGCCGTGAACGGCGTGCCGAGCTTGAGCATCCTGGACGGCTGGTGGATCGAAGGGCACGTCGAAGGCATGACGGGCTGGGCGATTCGCGGCGACGACGCAGCGCGCGGCGGCGCGGGAGGCGACGAAGCGGATGCCGAGGCTCTCTACCGCGCGCTCGCCGGCGCGGTGATGCCGTGCTTCTACAAGCAGCACGAGCAATTCGTGCGGATCATGCGCTACGCGATCGCCATAAACGCCGCTTTCTTCAACAGCGAGCGCATGCTCTGGCAGTACCTGCACAGCGCCTATCACGTGGAGCTCGGCGTCGGCACGCCCGTGTGACCCGGGCCGAGCAGAGCGCCATGGCCGCCGCCCGGCGCGGCGCGCGCGCCCGAGGCTTGGGTCGCGGTCGAGCTCCGGCTGCGCCTGGCTGGTTTGTCTTCATTCCGGAACCGGTGATAACTTCTGGCCGCGCGGGTGGGGCGCTGCCTGCGCGGGCGCCGCATGGGCCCGCGCGGGGAGCGTGGGAAGGAGCGCTCCCATGGGCCGACGTCTCTCCAGACGTCTCCGGCCCACGAAAGGAATGCCATGAAACCGCGTGTCCTCTTCGTGATTGCGTGTCTCGTTGCAACGGTCTTCGCAGCCATTGCCGGTGCCGAACCGGGGAGCGTGAAGTTCTCAGGTCACGACAGCAGCACAACGAAGGACTTCGAGGTCAGAGCCCCGTGGCTACTGGATTGGCAGGTCAAGAGCGAATTTCCCGAGCTCGCAACCTTCGTCCTGCGCCTGGAGGATGCGGCGTCCGGACAGCTGCTCGGAATCGTCACGGACTTCGCTGGCACCGGGCGCGGCTTGAAGCTCTTCCGCAAGAGCGGTTCGTTCCGTCTCGAAACCATCGGCCAGAACGCGGACTGGTCGGTCGAAATCACGGAGATCAGCGAGGCCTGGGCGGATCGCCTCGAACACATGCCCAAGGCCGCCGATCAGGAGCGCCGGCGCGCCGCGATGTCGGAGAAGCAGGTGAGCGTGAATTCGTTCAGCGGCTGGCGCGCGAAGAACGATCAGACGCTGATCCTCATCGGCGCCGGTGAGGTGGGCTTCCGCATCTCGTTTGGAGCGGGCGGCTGCCCGGGGCTGGCAGCGGCCAAGACGATCTCCTTCGTGACTCCCGAAAAGGGGGCGCTCAGCGTGTACGACTCGATTCTTCTCGAGGATGGCACGCGCTGCTACTTCGACCAGGTCACGCTGAACCCGCAATAGGGCGCACGACAACGCCGCGAACGCGCGCGATGGCGCGGGCCCCTGCGCGCGCGGCGCCCCGGCGCGGCGTCACTTGTGCAAACCGGCCAGCTCCTGCAGCAGATGCCAGTTCCTCAGGCGGTCGGCTTGCGCCTTCAGCAGCGCTTCGGAGGGCTCGTCGTCCGCGGAGAACTGCCGGCGGAAGCGGCCCTCCGTGCGGGCGAAGTCGACGAAGGTAAAGGGCTGGCCCGTCTTGCCCTCCTTGGGCCAGTCCTCGGTCATGGCCGGATTGCCGCGCAGGGAGAGCCTCTCTCGCATGCGTTCGCCCTTGCGCGGATCGTAGATGAAGAGCGGGAACGCGCGGCCGTGCACGGCGCGACGGCTCTGCTCGATGGCCATGTCGTCGGCGACGCCGTGCTCCGGCTGGCACGTGGTGAAGACGTTCACCAGCGCCGGGCCGGGATACTCGTTCGCCTCGCGAATCGCCCGGTGGAAGTGGTTCACGTAGGCCGTGACCGTCTGCGCCACGTACACCTCCGGGTGCATCAAGGCGATGTTGGCCAGCTCCTTGCGCCCCTCCAGCTTGCCGGGCTGCATCCGGCCGTACGGCGACATCTTGGCTTCCTGGGCCGTGTAGCTGGCCATGCTCGTCTGCCCACCCGTGTTGGAGTAGGCCTGCGTGTCGAGCACCAGCACCTTGATGTCCATGCCCGAGCAGAGCATGCGACTCAGGGACTGGAATCCGATGTCGTACATCGCGCCGTCGCCGCCCAGCACCCACAGTCGCTTGCGCTGCCAACCCTGCTGGTTCCAGCGCGCGCGCACGCCCATGGCCACGGCCGGGGCGTTCTCGAAGAGCGAGCTGCTCCACGTCACCAGATAGGGGTTGTAGGGGTAGGTGGATCCGTACACCGTGTTGCAACCGGTGGCGGCGATGATCCCGATCTCCTCGCGCGCGTACAGCTCGCCCGTGGCGGCGAGCATCATGCGAATGGCCGTGGCCTCGCCGCAGCCCGCGCACGAGCCGCCGCCTCCCACGTAGAGCAGACAGCGCTCCTCATTGAGCATCAGGTCGACGGGGAGCTTGCGCGCGAGAAAGCGCTCGGGCGACTCCGGCAGGTCTTGAATCCAGCGGTGCCGCTTGCGATAGATTTCGATCAGGCCGTCGCTCTTCTCGACCATCTCGAGGGCGGCGTGGCTCCCGCAGGCCACCACGCACTCGCCGCAGCCCTTGCACTTGGTGGGATCGACGTGGATGCTGAACATCCCGCCGCTCTCCCCCTTCTTCTCCCACACCTCGAAGAACTTGGTGGTCTTCGCCCATTGCGCCTCGAAGTCGGCACGTTCGTCGGCCTGCTCGATCTCCCGACTCGTGCTCTCGAGGACGTCCGCGTCCGCCACGCGACCCAGGATGGCCGTGTCGGGGCACACGATCACGCACTCCATGCAGGCGACGCATTGCTCCGCAATGAAGCGCGGCAGGGCCGGTGCGACGTGGGAGAAGTCGCGAAACACGCCGGTGCCGGGGGGGATCAGGGAGCGGGCGATGCCGGTGTCGGCCGGCAGCACGGCGCCTTCGCCCTGGCCGTAGGCGCCGATGACCTGCTCGTTGAACTCCCCCACGTAGCGATCGAGGTCGATCTCGAAATCGAGGTGCGCGAAGTGGGCGCCGTGGGTCTCCAGATCGGCGCCGGGCTCCTTGACCAGCAATCCGCCGCCGCGCCGCGACGGCGGCTCGCTCTCCCCGTGGCTGACGACTGCCTCGTCGTTGTCTTGCTCGCCGCTCATCTCTCCTCCGGTCGCGCGCCGTTCACGCCGGCGCGCGTCAGATCCGTCAGCGAAAGGATGCCGATCGGATGGGTGCGCTCGCTCTCGCTCGCGACCACCACGAGGCGATGTACCGAGCTCGCGAGCAGCCGATCCAGCGCGTGGATCAGCGGCTCGTCCGGCCAGGTGACCAGCACTTCACGCGTCATCAGGTGGTACGGGAAGACCTCGGGCAGCTGGTCCCGATCCGGCGCGGATGCGATCGCGCGCGCGAGGTCGGTGGTGGAGAGGATGCCCTCCATGTTCTTCTGCTCGTTCACCACCACGATGGCGGAGACGTGCGCTTCTCGCATCGTCTGCACCACGAGATCGAGCGGATCGTCCGGCTGGCAGGTGATCACCCCGTGGTGCATCACGTCGCTCACCTTGCGCCCCGCGTGCTGGCGCTGCAGGGCCACTTCCGCCGAGGCGATCAGCTCGGGCGGCAGCTCCCGCACCTCGCGATAGCCGCGCTCGACGCAGTGGAGATTCTCGGCGATCACACGGTCCGAGACGCGCGGGAAGTAGTGGCGCAGGGCCTTCTCGACCTTGGCGAACAACGAGGCCTCGTCCCCCAGGCGCTCGCTGAAGGGAGCGCAGCGCAGGAATACGCCCAGCAGCACGATGCCCTGCATGCGCGTCACCAGGTCCGGGCGGCTGGCCTGCTCACGCGCGATGCGCGCGGCGTCGAGATAGAAGAGTCTGGCGTGCGCGGTGCGCAGGCGCTGCTGCACACGAGGCGGGATGCGCTGCCACAGCGCCTCCGGATCGTCCCCGGACCACTGCACGAACACGATTCCGCCCGCGCTGAGGCCGCGGAACACCGCCTCCATCTGCAACGCATTGATGTCGCTGATCGGCAGGAACTCCGCCTGCTCCATCTCGGAGTGGGTGCGGATGCGCTCCGGCGCGAGGGTGAGATAGTAGGTGGTGGGAAGGCCCTTCTTCTCCGATCCGTACTTGGGATACGCCTGCACGTAGACGCCGAAGAGCTCCTGCGACAGCGTTGCGATCGCCTTGTTGGCGGTGACCGAGCCGAAGCCGCCGACGGAGTGACCGCGCATGCTGAAGGAGCCGGGCACGCGCACGTCCGGCTCCGGCCCCACCGCGAGCGCGGTGGGGTGCTCGATGTTGAGCGAGAAGTATTCGCGCCGGCCCTTGCGCAGCTGCTCGAAGGTCGCGATCAGGTCGGCGGGGCGCACGTCCCGGCTGCCCAGACCGGCCGAGCCGGAGACGACGCCCGGCACGCGATGGATGGTGGGATAGCCGGGGCGCCCGCTCAGGGCGTCCGCGAAGGCCGCCTTGAGCTCGGCTGTGAGGGGGTTGTTTGCGGCGGCGGGCACGTCGAGCCGCTCGATGACCGCCATGGCCTGCACGTTCTTGAGCGCGTCGACCAGCATCGGGCCCGGGAAGGGGCGAAACGACGTCGGGTGCACCACGCCCACGCGCCAGCCGCGGGTTTTCCGCAAGTGATCGACGACGACCTGCGCCGTCTCCGCGGTGCTGCCCAGCGCCACGATGGCGTACTCCGCATCCTCCATGCGGTAGTCGTCCACCAATCGGTAGCGGCGCCCGGTCAGGGTGTAGAACTCCTGCATGGCCGCTTCGAGCGCGGGCTCCAGGCGGTCGTAGAAGTAGCGCTGTGCGATCTTGCCCCGCATGTAGGCGTCCTGGTTGTGCACCACACCGGACATGATGCCGCGAGCCGGATCGAAGAAGGCCTGCAAGCGCTGGCCCGGCGGTCCGATGTAGCGCTTCATCAGCTCGGGCTCCGGCAGTCGCGCGGTCTCCAGCGTGTGGGTGGTGAGGAAGCCATCCTGGACGCTGAAGAACGGGATCTCGGTGGCTTCGGCGCAGCGCCGCGAGATCAGACACAGATCACCGGCCTCCTGGGCGTTGCGTGCGAAGAGCATGCCCCAGCCGGTATCGGCCACCGCCATCACGTCGTCGTGGCCGGCGTGCACGTTGAGGGCCTGGCTGGTGAGCGCGCGCGCTCCGATGTTGAACACCACGGGCAGGCGCTTGCCGCTGATGACGTAGAGCACCTCCTTCATCAGCACGAGGCCCTGTCCGGATGTGAAATTGGTCACCCGCCCGCCGCTGAGGGCGAAGCCTTCCGCCGCGGAGGCGGAAGAATGCTCTGACTCGGGCTCCATGAAGATCAGCGGGTCGCCCCAGAGATTGCGCGCCCCGTTGGCTGCCGCGCGCGCGAACTGCACGCCCATGTTGGTCGAGGGCGTGATCGGATAGGCGCACGCGCCCTGGCTGATGTGGGTCTCCACCCAGACGACCGCCTCGGTGCCGTCCGTAGCGGCAGGCTCGCCCGGGAAGGGCGCCTCTCGCTCGAGATGTGGATTGGCCTCGGTCATGGTGGGTCCCCGCGCGTGGGTTGCGAGAGAAGAGCCAGGCCCGCGCGGGGCGGCCGTCGGCGCATCCGCTGCCGTTCCGCGCAGTGCGGGCTCTCGTCCTCTTCTGTCCCGGAGATCGGCATGGTTTGGATTCCCGCCGATGTGGGCAAGCTCAGCATCACTCTATGTCGTTGCAGTATTTCGGACAATCGGGCCTGTTTCCCAAGCACGACTTTTCGTTTCATCTGGATGGCTGGAGCGCCGCGGGTGCTCGTGCAGATCCGGCTCCGCGAGACGAGCGCGTGCTCGAGCCGTTCGGTGCTCGGCTCGAATCGATTGGCCCCATGCTTCCTCGCCGGGAATTCCAGTGGCGCCGATCTGCCTGGACGCCGCAAGCGCGCAGACAGAGGATAACGGCTGCGCGGAGATCCGCTGCTCAGATCATCCGCTCGAGCGGGCGGCGCTTCCGGCTGCCCAGGACGGCGATGCGCGCGCCGAGCTCGAGCTTGAGCAATCCGTAGAGGGAGAGGAGCAGGAAGGCGAGCCCCCCCGCGATCAGGGAGCGGTTGTGGTCGCGCTTCTCGAACACCGAGCCCTCGCCCACCGCGGGCAGCTCCGTCGGCTCGACCGGGAGTCCGTACTGCTCCGCCAGGGGGATCACCTTCGAGAGGTTGACCACCGGCACGCCATCCGTCAGGAATCGCATGATGACGCTGTCGATCTGGAGGGCGCGCGGGTGGGGCTTCAGGATCAGCCCGGGGCCGTAGATGCGTTTCACGTCCTTGGGACCCACGGAGACGAGCGATCCTCCCGCGTTTACATACGCCGAATAGCGTCGGCCTCCGGATTGCTGCGCGTAGATTTCCATGCGTTTGTCGATGCTGGAGATCTCGTCGCTGGTATCGATGAAGATGACGCGATTGCGATCGATTGCATCGCGCAGGCGGCGCCTGCCCGAACGCGGCATGCCGAGCGCGCGATCCCGCGCACCCCCGAGCGAGGCGGCGACGGAGCCCTTGGAGATCACCTTCGCCTCGATCAGGATGCGCTCCATGTCGAGCCAGGAGAGCCCCGGAATGTTGGCGCCCCAGCTCGACGCGCCCGCCGTCGCGATCGAGACGACCTGGAGATCGAGCACCTCGGCGGCCACGAAGGTCGCCAGGTTGAGCGCGGGAAAGGAGCCCGAGACGCCCACGGCGATCAGGTCGCCGGGCTCGACGCCCGCGCGGAGCAGCAGGTCCACGACGGCGCCGGCCCAGTTGGGATTCGTCGTCGTCCGCTTTGCCTCCAGCGATCCGGTATTCGTCGTCGTGTTGGAAGCGGCGAAGCCGATCAGGCCCGAGTTCGTCGGATCGACCTCGGTGTCCAGCGCCGAGACGTTGCGGATCCGGTAGGTGCGGATGACGTCCATGCCGCGCTGCATGCGCTGCGCCGCCTCGAGCTTCTCGTCGAAGTGCGGCTGGATGTGGATGATCTGGAAGCGCTCCGCGGAGAAGAGCACCGCGACCGCGATCAGGGCCACGAGGACGTGCACGATGCGCGAGGTGCGCGCGGGTCGCCAGTAGAGATTCTGCACGCTCAGACTCCCAGCAGGAGCAGTCCGCTCAGCCGCGTGACGATGCTGGCGGTGAGCGACGACGCGACGCTGACGACCACGCCCTGGCGATCCATCCAGATCGCGATCAGGCCGGGGATGATGTAGCCGATGACGTCGATCTCGAAGGGTCCCACGGGCGTTCCCGCGCCCAATCCCCAGCGCACCAGGGAGCCCAGCAGGAAGCCGATCAGGAGCATCAGCACCGTGCGCCGGCGCCCGTAGATGATCGTGACGGTGCTCAGCACGCGCACCACGAAGAAGGTCAGCAGGCTCACGCCGATCGTGATCGCCACCACCATGGGATCGCCGAGGCCGAGCGCGAGGTAGCCCGGCACGATGATGCCCCCCGGTGCGACGCCGAAGAGCTCGGAATAGAGCAGGCTCACGAACAGCCCGATGGCGATGTAGAGGATTTCCTGCTCGGTCATGCGGCGTCCGCTTCGCCTTCCGCGCGCGGTGTGGCGCGGTTCTGGAAGAATTTGAGCAGGTCGAGACCCACGCCGGCGATGTTGCCGGCGCCCATCACCAGGGAGTTCCTGCCGCAGGCGCCCAGGATCTCCTCGAACACGGCGGGCGAGCTCTCGCCCTCCAGCGGCGTGAGGAGGGTGGGCCGCAGGCCGGCCGCCACGGCCGTGCGCGCCAGGGCGTAGGTTCCCGTGCCGACGAGGAGGTAGTGGTGCGCGGGAGCCCAGCTGGGCAGCACTTCACCGAGCTGCCGGGAGCGATCCGGGCGGTCGAGCCGGCAGTTGATCACCAGGATCCGCGTCCGGGCTTGTGGGTTGCGCGCCAGGGTCAGGTTCCAGATCCGCTCGGTAGAGACGGGGTCGTTCGCGGCGAAGCCGTTCACGAAGACCACGCGTCGACCGAAGAACTCGAGCTCGATCTCGCGCAGCGCGCCCACGTCGGGGCGCGCGTGCAGCATGCCGTTCAGGGCCACGTGCCGCGGAATTCCGAGGTCGCGCGCCACCGCGAGGGCGAGCGCGACGTTGTCCTTGTGCTCGATGTACGCGAACCGCTCCATCTCCTCGTCGCTGATCTCGTCGGCCTGCTCGGGCCCGAGCGCGACGAGCTTGCTGCCGCGATCGCGGCAGGCCTCTTCGAAGAGCGGCAGATGTTCGCGCTCGGCCGTGAACAGGGTTCCGTTCACCGGACAGGTTCCGAGCAGGGCGAGCGCCACGTCCCGCTCGGTCGGACCCATCACCTCGAGATGATCGGGGCGGGCGTTGCAGATCACGCCGTGCGTCGAGCGAATCAGCTTGAGCTCGCAGAGAGACTGGAGCTTCGGCTGCAGCGCCATGCACTCGAGCACGATGGCTTCGGCGCGTTCGGCAGCGGCCACGCCGATGATGCGCCGCTGCTCGATCACGTTGGTGAGGCCCGGCCGATGGATGGTGAACTCGGTGCCATCGGCTGCGATCATGCGAGCCAGGGAGCCGGTGGTCTTGGCGTAGACCACGATGCCGTGCGCGCGCAGCGCGGCCGCGACGAGACGCACCACGGAAGACTTTCCCCGGGTTCCATTGACGTGGATGCGGATCGGAATGGAGGCGAGATTGCGCCGGTGCACGGCGTACTCGACAAGGCCGAGTCCGATGAGAAAGAGCACGAGCAAGCTCAGACCGAGGATGAGCGTCACGGGCGAATGCTCGCACGGATGCCGCGGTCCGGACAAGCGGGGGCGCCCGGCGGCCGAGCGCCCCGCTCGCGGCATCGGGGCGCTCGCGCGACGCGAGGGGCGCGGGCCGCGTCAGGGCTTGGGTCGGCGCTCGCCCCGTGACTTGGGTTGCGCGCCACCCGGCTGGCTCCCCCCGCTCGGCCGCTGGCGATCCGCTTGCGGCTTCGGCCCGGGGCGCTGCCGGTAGACGCGGTTCGCCGGCTCGCCCGGCAGATCGCGCGAAGGCCGCGGCGCCGCGTCGGGGCGGCGTTCGACCTTGCGCGTCGCGCTCGGCCGCTCGGGCCGCGTGTCGGCCGACGGCGGCTGCGACGCTTCACCGCGCCGCGGCTCGGCCGACGGAGCCGGTCGCGATGCTTGCGGCGGCGACGGCCGCTCGCGCTCGCCGGTTGCCTGCGAGCGCCTCGCTTCCGGCGCGGGCGGCGTCGCCCCTCCGGTCTCCTTCTCTTCTCGTGCGGTGCGGCGCGCTTCCTCCTGCTGCACATCCCGGTAGCGCGGTGCGGGCGGCGGCGCGCGGCGCTCGCTCTCGCTCTGCGTGCCGAAGGGCGGGCGCTGCGAGACGGAGATCCGTCGACCTTCCCGCGGCGGCTGCACCACGCGGGTGGGCGGCGCAGCGCGCGCCGCGTCCTCCCGCACGCCGTCGCGCTTCGCCTGGGGCGCGGCGCGGCGCGGCTCGAGTCCCGCGACGCTCTTGACGCGCGGCTCGCGCGTCGCCACCACCGAACGTTCCAGAAGCTCGCGCGGCGGCTTCTTGCCGGGCCGAGACGCGGCGCTCAGGCTCTCGCGCGCCGGCTTCACCTCCAGATCGCCACGCACCGGCTCGAGCTTCTCGGTCTTCCTCCGGGCCAGACGCGCCTCCCCGACCGAACGGCGTCCGAACTGATCGCGATGCACGGCCACGACGGCATCGCGCACCCGCGCGTTGCCGTAGACGTTGATCTCGCGGGCGTGGATGACTGTCTTGCGCTCGATCACCACGTTGTTGACGATGCGCGGCCCGCCCCAGCCGGCCCAGCGCGGCACGCCGCGGACGCCGACCGGGCCCCACCACGGGATGAGCGGCTCGCCCCAGCTGAGTGCGACCCAGCCGAGCGTCGTCGGTCCTCCGATGGAGATGCCGATCGAGAAGCCCCCGCCCCCGTAGAAGGCCACCAGCGCCGGCGCGTAGTAGGGGCGCACCACGACGGGACCCGGACACCAGGCCCAGAAGCTCGAGACGTGTACCCAGCGTCCGTAGTGGAAAGGTGCCCAGCCCCAGGGCGCGGCGTCCACCCAGGTCCAGCCGTAGTACGGGTCGTACATCCAGCGTCCGGTGCTGTAGGGCGCCCAATCCACGGCGACGCCGCGCGGCACCCAGACCGCGCCGTAGGTCGGAATCAGGCGCCAGTCGCCGTAGGCGTCGAGCTCGGAGAGTCCGTACACGCTGGGCGTCACGTAGCGGGCGCTCACCGCGTCGATCTGGCGGTCGGTCCGCTCGTAGTTCCAGCGATCCCAGGCGTCGAGTTCGGGCGCGGCGTACGTCTCCACCTGCGGCGCCTCGAGGCCGCTCACCACCACCTGCTCGCTCGCCGCGATTGCGCCTGATGCACCTGCGGCGGGGGTCACGACGGCGCGCCCGCCCCGTCGGCTGATGAAGGTCGTGGTCTCGCCGTCGACCTCGACGCGGTAGTAGCCGGTGTGCTCGATGCTGAATGCCGCGTTGGGCGTGTCGATCTCGAAGGTCTGTCCGGAGCTCCGGCTGCGCAGGTCGAGGGAGACGTGGCCCGCCGTCACCCGCATCTGCAGGTAGTCCGGCTCCAGGCTCGTGAGGCCGAGCTGCGTGGCCTCGCCGGCGCGCATGAAGGCGCGCGCGCCGATCTGGATCTCCAGATTCGCCGCCTCGCCCGTGTAGAGCTCGTCGCCCGCGGCCAGCGCCACATTGATCTGAGCGGACGTCCACTCCTCGGCGCCGGGGCGCCAGAACGAGATCTCGCCGTCCGTGAAGGAGAGGCGCGGCGGCGTGAGCTCGAAGCCGATCGCCTCGTCGCCCGGCTCGAGCGCCGACGCGTCGACGGCCAGCAGCGCGACCAGCAGCGTGGCCCCGATCCAGCGTCCGGAATGTCGCGATGTCCGAGAGCGATGCTTCCAGAACATGAGGAGCCCCCTTTCAGCGGGTCTGGCCCTCTCGATCGACGCCGCCCTCCACTCCGTAGGACAGAGCGCGGCCGAAGACCTCGAAGGGCGCGATGAGTGCGTAGTAGACGCCGTAGCGAAGCGCGAGACCGGTGACGTAGAACGGCGCGTAGATCACGCGCATGGCCCGCGGCAGCGGCGGCGGATCGCGCCGCACGATCAGGACGGGCGGCGGCGGCTCCGGCGCATAGATCGGCGGCGGCGGTCCGTCGTGACCGGGCGGAGGGGGCGGGGGCCCGGCGAGCGCGCCCGAGGCTACGATCCAGCCCGCCATCAGCGCGGCGAGCGCCGCGCGCCGGCGACCGGACTTCGAGCCCGCGATGCATCGACGTTCGAGAGAACGCATGGAAGACCCCGCAGGCCTTCGACGGCGGCGCCCCGCTGAGATTCATCCGGGTCGTTTCGCGCCAGGGGGCAAGTCCCGTTCGCGCGGAGCCTGCCGTTCCGTCGCAGCTCGCTGAGACGCGGAGAATCTAGCGCGCTTCGGCGACCCGAGACGCCGCCGTGTGCGGAGCCGCGCCACCTCCAGAGCGACGGGAAGAGCACCCTGGCCCCGCTCCATCCCCAGCGGATCGCGCGGCGCGCGCCGGATCGGCTTCGCGGCTAGGCGAACAACGCCTCCAGCTCGCGCAGGTAGCCCTGCGCGCCCGGATCGCCCTCAGCCGGCGCCCAGGGGGCGCGTTCGCTGGCTTCGAGGGCCGCGTAGGGTCCCGCCTTGGCCTCGAAGAAGACGGAGCCCGGCTCGAGCGCCACGAGCGTGTGGTAGGTGCCGCGCGGAATGTTCGCGCCCAGCACCTCGCCTCCCGCGCGCGCCAGCGCGCTGCGTGTCACGGTGCCCGCGGCGTCGAAGAAGACGAGGCCGAAGGCGCCCCGCAGCACCACCAGGGTCTCGTCCTTGCGCGCCGCGAGGTGGCGATGCGGCTGGATGTAGGAGCCCGGCTCGACCGCGTTCAGCAGCCGGTCGGCGCCTTCGGCACCCGGCTCGTGGAAGTTGTGATTCTTCCGGCGCCGCGCGCCGCGCGAGGCCTCCCGCGTGATCCCGTTGAGCAGCGCGGCGCCGATCAGCTCGACTTCCCCGTTCATGCGCGCGCGCGCCTCACTGCAGCTCTCGCAGCAGCGCCTGGAATTCTTCCGACTCGCGCACCAGGCGCCGGCCCGCCTCGCGCAGCCGCTCGACCTGCTGGTCGCTCAGTGAGAAGCTCGTGGGGAGGCGCTTGAAGTAGCTGCGCTCGCCGGCGTCGTCGAAGTCGTCGAAGCTCACGTCGATCAGGTGGGTCTTCACGCGCCGCTCCGCCGTGGACAGCTCTCGCGCCCACGCGCGCAGGGCGCTGTCCGTCAGGACCAGCGTCTCGAAGTTGTAGCGGCGGATCTGCGAGCCGGAGACGGAGTTCATCAGCGCGGCGAAGGAAGGCGCCGCGGCGCTCAGGTCGATCCCCGGATCCGGGTCGGTCTCGGCGTCCACGATGATCACGGCGATGCGGTCGGGCAGCGCGATCCTGCTGTACGCGCTGGCGGACTCCACGCCTCCCGCGGCCGAGACCGACTCGAGCAGGGCGCGCATGCCGAGATTGTCCGAGATGCCGCCATCCACCAGGTGGATGTAGGGCCGCTCTTTCGCATTCATGTAGGAAGCGAGCGCCTGCGCGGCCTGATAGCGGCGCGGATCCGAGGTGCGACTCTTGAGGGCCTGGGCCATCCACTCCGGGGCCTGGAAGGCGCAGCGACCGGCGAAGTTCTGAAGCGTGACCGGGCTCAGCAGCACCGGGACCGCGGAGGACGCAGCGACCGCGCGTGAGACCGGAAAGGCTTCGAGGTCGGAGCAGATCAGATTGAACTGCCCGGGCACGAAGGTGAAGCGGAAGCCGCGCGAGAGGTCCGTCGCATTGATGTAGATGGTGGGACCGGCCGCCGCATGGAGATCGCCGAAGGTGGCCCCGTCGAAGAGTGTCCGGTCGTAGTACTGGGCGGCGAGCTCGCTGCGGTTCAGGTAGGGGGTCAGGAGGCGCAGCAGGTTCTTGGGGCGCAGCGCCTGGAGGAGCAGCGCCCCCTGCACGTTCTTCCGGAGGAAGCGTGCTTCGAAGTCCTCGAAGGTGCGCTCGCCGAAGAGTCCGTAGTAGGCCGCCGTGAAGCTCCCGCCCGAAACTCCGCTGATGGCGTCGACCTCGTCGAGCAGGCGCCGCGGCTCGCCGCTCGCTCCGATCTGTGTGTCGCGCAGCTCCTCGAGCACGCCGTAGGCGAAGGCCGCCGCCCGGGTTCCTCCGCCGGAGAAGGCCAGATACAGGTACACGTCTCCAACGGGGCCCGGCCTGCTGGCGGGTTGGAACGTGTAGGGACGGCCGGTTTCGGGTTCGAGCGCCACGTTCGCCGGCCGGAATCCCATACATCCGGAGGCGAGCAGGGCCATCAACGCCAGCGCCAGCACGACACGCATCTCGGCTCCTCTTGCGCGCACCGCTTCGCGCGCGCCTCCGTAGGATCTCAAACGCATGCGTACGGATCTTGCTTCGCGGCATCGCACGGGCGACCACCCGGTCGAAGCGCCGGAAGGACGCGTAGCAGCCGTGCACTTGCTTGTCCAAGCGCGCCACGGCGCGGAAGAGGGCGTGCTCATACGCGACCAGCCTGCCTGCGCGTTCGACGCCGGCACGCCGCAGCGCGGCATCAGGCGGGCGCCGCGCACGCGCAGTCCGGCGGCGCAGCGGGCTGCTGCGCGAGATTCATGCGCTGCAGCGACGCGGTGCGCTCGGCCGCGCAGCGCGTGCAGACCGTGAACGCATCGAGATCCCAGAGGTCTGCGAAGACGCGCCCGCTTCCCGATCGCGCTGCCGACGCCAGCCCGTGCGCGAGGGCCGCGTGGAGCTCGGCCAGGCTCGGTCTCGCGTAGACGCCCTCGCGCTCGAGCTCGTCCACGATGCCATTTCCCGGGCGCACCGGAATCAAGACGCAGCACTCGACGCCGATCGAGAGCGCGTAGTCGACGGAGCGTTCGGCCCAGTGCACGGCTTCGTCCCCTCGATGTCCGGGCGGCCCGAGCAGGATGAATGCGCGCACCTTCACGCCGCAGTCCGAGAGAAATCGCGTGGCCCTCTCGAAGTCGTCGAGTGTCATGTGCTGCTTGAGCTGGGGCAGCAGGATGGGATCGACCGTCTCGAGCCCCATCGCCACCTCGAGCCTCACCGGGGCGATCTGCGCGGCGAACTCCGCGCAGCGTTGGTCGACCAGCCGCGGATGACACTCCACGATGAGCGTCTCTCTGCCTTCGACGAGCGCGGCGATGCGGGGCCACTCGCTCCTCTTGATCGCGCGCGCGTCGAAGAAGCTGCCCGAGTTGTAGAGCTTGACGTGGGGCGCGTGGGGCAGTCGCGCGAGCGCCCACGCGAGCTGCTCGGCGGCCGTTGCGGCGGGCGCCCGTTCGCCTGTGGTGTGCTTCCAGAGGTCGCACACCAGGCAGCGGTAGGGGCACTCCCGATTGGTGACGAAGACCGTGGCCACAGCCTCCACGTGTCCTGACGCGGATCGCTCCGGCTCCACGAAGCAGGCGTAGGGCTTCGTGGAGTCCGGCGCTGCGTGCGGACCGCGCGCCGCCAGGGTCGCCCGGTCAGCGGGCTGCGGCAGCTCGGGCATCGTGGATCGATTGGAAGGCGACGCGATAGGCCGCCGGGTCGAGCGGCAGCCGATCCTTCAGGATGCTGTCGCTCACGACCCCGTGCTGGAAACGGCGCTTCGGGAAGATCGGCATGTCCAGGCCGGTGAGCGCTCGAATGCCCCGGCGCACGATCTCACCCTTGAGGGGGTACAGCTTCTCGGGGCTCCAGTCCGTGAGCTCGATGAAGGGGATGCCCTCGGAGACCTCCACGACGTTCGGCAGGCTGAGCGGGCTGAAGCCCCGGAAGCCGTAGTGCTCGAGCGGTGCATGGCTGCGCGTGCAGCCGCGGCTCAGGCCGCCGGAGTACGTGAGCGAGTGCTTGATCGAGTCGACTCCCCAGCCCTCGTGGTAGAGCATGAGATTGTTGAGCACGCTGCGGATCGTGAGCTCCGGGTTCTCTTCGATGGGGTAGTCCTTCAGATTCTCGTCTCCGCCGTCTCCGTCGACGAGATGGCGCAAGCTCGGATACCGCTCGCGGATTCCCCGGCACAGCGCGAGGGTCATGGCTCCGGCCTGGATGTCCAGCGGCTTGTAGTCTTCCACGATGCGGATGGTCTCGTGCAGGTCGATGTACTCGAGCGGCACATCGATGGGCTCGTGGTAGAGCTGCAGGTCCAACTCGGCGAGGAACCGGCGCGCCTGCTCGAGATCGTCGCCCCGCGCGCCCACGCTGAGCGTGAAGACCTTCAGGCGCGCGAGATTCAAGCCGAGCTCGCACATCTGGTGGTAGAGGACGAGAAAGACCGCGCCACTGTCGATGCCGCCCGAGAAGGAGACGCCGATCGATTCGCTCGCTGGGAGGCTCACCAGCCACTTGCGGATCTCTCCGGCGAGGCAGCCGATGTATCGCGCGCCGATCTCGTTCAAGTCGCCCGGCATGGTGTTGCGCCGGGGCGCGAAGAAGCGCTGGTAGGTGGGGTTGGGATCGGGACAGCCGACGAGCGCGATCTCCGTGACGTGGTGTGCCGGGACCATGCGCGTGTAGCTCGGGTGGAACTGATTGCCGAGTCCGCGGTCGTCGAGCCACTGCCGGATGGCGTCGATGCGGTGGGTGACGAGCAGGGCGGGCCCTTCGCTCTGTTTGACGATGAAGTAACGCATGGGGAGCTGAAGCGAGCGGGCCATGCGCACCACGTGGCCGTGCCTCGCCACGATTGCGAAGTGGCCCTCGATCTCGCGCACGCGAGCGACGTCGCCGCTCTGGACCCGACTGCGAGCCTCTTCGAGCGACATGCCGAAGATGAGGTTGGCGCCGGGATCGGTGAGGTCGAAGACCTCGTGGAGATGCTGTGTCTGGATCACGGTACTCTCCTCGCCGCATGTGGGGTCAGGGGCAGCGGCGAAGCACGAGGATCATCGATCCTCGCCAGGCGCCGCAATGACATGATACTGGTCGATCTCCGGTGCGCGGAGGACCTTCTGCATCCCGTTGCGCCAACGGATTGCGACGGATTCCACCCGCGTCGAGGCGCCCAGTCCGAAATGCAGCGTCGTGGAGTGCTGGCCCATCACCGTATCGCCCGTGACCACCCGATCCACGAAGGTCTGCTCGGGGGTGCGCACGACGACCGATGCGCCGACCGGTGAGATTCCACTCCCCTGCTCTCGCAGCTGGAATCCGATCCAATGGTTGGCAGTTTCCATCTGGTTCCGGTAGACGTGCAGCTTCTCGCCCCGCAGGCCGCGATCTTCCACCACGACGAGATCGACGCGTCCGTCGAGATCGAGGTCGTCGCTCACCGCCGACAAGCTGTCGAATTCGTCGGCCAGGCCGAGCAGGAAGGCGACATCGACGAAGCTCTTGCCCCGGCGGTTCATGAGCAGGTGGTTCTTCTGGAATCCCCCCCACGATTCCCTTCGCGAGCGGACGCCCCTCATCCTCTCGTCAACCATGATGGCGAGTGCTTCGTTCGGCTCGGAATTGCCCTCGTAGATGTCGTGGCACCAGAAGATGACGCAGTAATCCTTGGTGCTCTGGCCGCTCTCGTGGCCGTTGGCTGCAAAGATGTCGGGGTCGCCGTCGTTGTCGAAGTCGAAGGCCGTCGTTCCCCAGGTCCAGCCGGTTCGGGCCACCTCGGTGCGAAATGCGGGCTCGCGCCAGCCCTCGTCCGAGGCGAGGTACATGCGGTTGCCGAAGGACATGCGCATGCGCATCGCCTGCATGTCGGGCCGGTCTTCGAGTCCGAGGCCCGCGGCTTCCAGGCGCCGCGTCACCGCGGAATCCATGCCCGCCACGAAGAAATCGAGGCGGCCGTCGAGGTCGAAATCGGCGAACGCCATCGACATGCCGAAGAGGTGGCGATCGGCCTTGAGCGTCGCGTTCGCGTCGACGAAGTGCCCACTGCCGTCGTTGTGGTAGAGGTCGATGCCCGCGAAGTCGCTGGTGACGATGAGATCCAGGTCGTCGTCGTCGTCAAGGTCGACCAGGCTGCTGGTGTAGGTGCGGCGGAAGCGTTTCTCGGCCAGCCCGGCTTCGCGCGTCCAGGGCGAGAAGTTGCCCGCGCCGTCGTTGCGCAGCAGATAGGCGGGATAGCCGTCGTTGGCGTCGTAGTAGGGGTGCGGCATCTGGCCGCCGATGTACGGGGGCTTGTACTGCGCGAGCCACACGTCGAGATCGCCGTCCGCGTCGATGTCTCCCACGGTGAGGGCGGAGGGCGCGCGCAACGGGCTCTCGAAGCGCGGGGTGACCTTCGGCTCTTCGGCGAATCGCCCCGCTGCATCGCCCAGATACAGCACGAGGTCGCCGCGCGCGCGGGTCGTCAACAGGTCGGGATGGGCGTCGCCGTTGAGGTCCGCGATCACACCGGTCTCGGTG
>JAOUNA010000318.1 GCA_029881215.1 Myxococcales bacterium
GAGCCTGCGCGACTACACCTACGTCGAGGATCTGGTCGAGGGGCTGATGCGCGCCGTGGATCGCGATCTGGGCTTTGCCATCCTCAACTTCGCTGCGGGCCACGAAGTATCGCTGCTGGAGATGCTCCAGGTGCTGGAGCGGTGTCTCGGTGTTCCTGCGCGCATCGACTGGCAGCCGCCCCAGCTGGGTGACGTGCCGCGGACCTGGGGGGATATCTCGGCTGCCCGCGCCGCGCTCGGCTACGCCCCCGCGGTCTGCTTCGAAGAGGGCATCCGCCGCTTCGCAGCCTGGCTGCAGGAGCGCTCGTGATGCGGTCGGCACAGCGGCGCGCCGCACTCGTCACGGGTGGCGCGGGCTTCATCGGCGGCCATCTGGTCGAGCGCCTCGTCGCGGACGGCTGGCAGGTGCGCGTGCTCGACGATTTCTCGACGGGGCGTGAGTCGAATCTCGAGCGCGTCGCGGACCGGATCGATCTGCTCCGCGGCGACGTGCGCGACACGCGGACGGTTGCCCGCGCGGTCGAAGGCGTCGAGGTGGTGTTTCACCAGGCGGCCATTGCGTCGGTTCCCCGGAGCGTCGCGGATCCCATCGGCACGCACGCGGTCAACACGCTCGGGACGCTGCAGGTCCTCGAGGCGGCACGCGATGCGGGCGTGCGGCGCGTGGTCTACGCGGCCTCCTGCGCGATCTACGGTGACGGATCCGAGCTTCCGAAGCGGGAGACGCTGCCGCCGAGGCCGCTCTCTCCCTACGCCCTGCAGAAGCACGCGGGAGAGCTCACCTGCCGGCTCTACGCGCGGCTTCATGGTTTGGAAACGGTGGCGCTGCGCTACTTCAACGTGTACGGACCGCGCCAGGACCCGAACGGGGACTACGCGGCCGTGATTCCCAGGTTCATCACGGCGTGCCTCGCCGGCGCCGCGCCGCGCGTCTACGGCGACGGAGAGCAGACCCGTGATTTCGTCGCGGTCCGGGACGTCGTGGCGGCGAATCTGCTCGCGGCAGAGGCGGAGAAGGCCTCGGGCTGCGTGTGCAACGTGGCGTCCGGCCGCGAGACGTCCCTGAACGAGCTGCTTGCACTCGTGCGGGAACACACGGGCGCGACCGCAGCGGCCCGCTACGATCCCCCGCGCGAGGGGGACGTGCGCCGCAGCGTCGCCTGCCTCGACCACGCGCAGGAGAGTCTCGGCTACGCGCCGCGGGTCGCGCTGCGCGAGGGCCTGGTCGACACCATCGCGAGCTTCGCAGCCGCAGCGAGAGGGAGTTTCTCGTGAACATCTCCGTGATCGGAACCGGATACGTCGGTCTCGTGACCGGCGCGTGCTTCGCAGAATTTGGTGTGCAGGTGATCTGCGCGGACGTCGACGGGGAGAAGATCGAGCGCCTGCAGCGCGGCGAGATCCCCATCTACGAGCCGGGACTCGAATCGCTGGTGACGCGCAACATGCGGGAGGGTCGGCTCTCGTTCACGGTCGATACCGCGGCGGCCGTGCGCGATTCCCTGGTGGTCTTCATCGCCGTGCCCACGCCGCCGGTGGAGGACGGCAGCACCGACCTCAGCGCGGTCGAGGACGTGGCCCGCGAGATCGGGCGCGCCATGGACGGTTACAAGGTGATCGTGAACAAGAGCACCGTTCCCGTCGGCACCGCCGGCAAGGTGCGCGGCTGGGTCGAGGACGAGCTGGCGAAGGGCGGCCGCACGAGCCGCTTCAGCGTGGCGTCCAACCCCGAGTTCCTGCGCGAGGGCGCCGCGATCGGCGACTTCATGCGCCCCGACCGGGTCGTGATCGGCACCGACGACGAAGAGGCCACCGCGATCCTGAAGAGCCTGTATCGACCCCTGTATCTGATCGAGACGCCGGTGGTGCTCACCAACGTCTCGACCGCCGAGCTCACCAAGTACGCGGCCAACGCCTTCCTGGCCGCGAAGATCTCCTTCATCAACGAGATCGCACACCTGTGCGAGCAGATCGGCGCCGACGTCCACCACATCGCGCGCGGCATCGGGCTGGATCGCCGCATCGGCGCGAAGTTCCTCCACCCCGGCCCCGGCTTCGGGGGATCCTGCTTCCCCAAGGACACGCGCTCGGTGGCGCACTTTGCGCGCGAGAAGGGCACGGCCCTGGAGATCGTGGAGGCCGTGATCCGGGTCAATCAACAGCAGCGGCAGCGCATGCTCGACAAGATCGAGGGCGCGCTCGGAGGCAGCGTTTCGGGGTGCACCCTCGGCGTGCTCGGGCTGTCCTTCAAGCCCGAGACGGACGACATCCGCGAGTCGCCGGCGATCGACGTGATCCGCGAGCTGCTGGCGCGCGGCGCGGCGGTGCAGGCCTACGATCCCCAGGCGATGGAGCAGGCGCGCAAGGTGCTGCCCGACGTCGCGCTGTGCGACAACGCCTACGGCGCCGCGCAGGGCGCGGATGCGCTCGTCATCGTCACCGAGTGGAACCAGTTCCGCATGCTGAATCTCGAGCGGATCCGATCGCTGCTGCGACGGCCGATCGTCGCCGACCTGCGCAACGTCTACGACCCCGAGACGATGCGCGCCGCCGGCTTCGAGTATGTGAGCGTGGGGCGCTGAGTGCCGCGCGGGCGGCGCGAGCGAATCCACGCGGTGATTCTGGCCGGGGGTGCGGGAGAGCGCTTCTGGCCCGCTTCGCGCGAGCGGCGCCCCAAGCCCTTCCTC
>JAOUNA010000317.1 GCA_029881215.1 Myxococcales bacterium
CCCGGGGACAACGTGGAGATGGTGGTGGAGCTGATCACGCCGATCGCGATGGACAAGGAGCTGCGCTTCGCGATCCGAGAGGGTGGGCGCACCGTGGGCGCCGGCGTCGTCGCAGAAATCATCGAATAGGAAATTCAATCGAGGCGCGTAGCACAACTGGTAGTGCACCGGTCTCCAAAACCGGGGGTTGGGGGTTCAAGTCCCTCCGCGCCTGCCAGGAATCGCGAGGACGCGAATGGAGTGGGATCCGACGGTCTGGTACTCGAGCTCCAAGCAGTTCATCACGGAAGTTCGAGCGGAGTTCCGAAAGACCACGTGGCCGACACAGAAAGAAGCGACGGCGGGCACGATCGGCGTGCTGATCGTGGTGGCCGCGCTGACCATGGCTCTGAGCGTGGTCGACTTCAGTCTGGGCTGGCTGATGCAACTGGTGCTGCCGACTTGAGCCAAGGCACGGGCGGAGCTCCGGAGAGCGCGATGGCGAAGCAGTGGTACATCGTTCATACCTACTCGGGCCACGAGAACAAGGCCATGCAGGCCTTGCTCGACCGCGCCAAGGCCATGGGCAAGGAGGACATGTTCGACGAGGTCCTCATTCCCGAGGAAACCGTCGTCGAGATGGTCAAGGGCGCGAAGCGCACCTCGAAGCGCAAGTACTTTCCCGGCTACATCCTCGTGCACATGGAGCTCACGGACGAGACGTGGCACATCGTGCGCGACACTCCGAAGATCACCGGCTTCGTGGGTGGAGACAAGAAGCCGCCGCCGATTTCCGACGAGGAAGTCGCGCGGATGACCCAGCAGATCAAGGAAGGCGCCTCGAAGCCCAAGCCGAAGATCCTCTTCGACGAAGGGGACAGCGTGCGGGTCATCAGCGGACCCTTCGCCAACTTCTCCGGATACATCGACGAGGTGATGGAGGAGAAGGAGAAGCTGAAGGTGATGGTGCACGTCTTTGGCCGGGCGACTCCGGTGGTTCTCGATTACACGAACGTGGAAAAGGCCTAGGGGGATCCAGGCGTGGCGAAGAAAGTCGTGGCGATCGTGAAGCTGCAGTGCCCGGCCGGGCAGGCGAATCCCTCGCCGCCGGTCGGTCCGGCGCTGGGTCAGCACGGCGTCAACATCATGGAGTTCTGCAAGACGTTCAACGCGCGGACCCAGGACAAGCAGGGCTTGATCATCCCCGCCGTCATCAGTGTCTACGCGGATCGGTCCTTCACCTTCGAGCTGAAGACGCCTCCCGCTGCGGTCCTGCTCAAGCGGGCGGCGAAGATCGCGAAGGGCTCGGGCGAGCCGCACAAGACGAAGGTGGGGAGCGTCACGAGCAGCCAGGTTCGCGAGATTGCGGAGCTCAAGACGCCTGATCTCAACGCGCACGACGTCGAGAACGCAGCTCGGATCATCGCCGGTACGGCGCGCTCGATGGGTATCGAGGTCGTGGAGGGCTAGCGGATGGGCAAGTCGGGCAAGCGTTACCGAAGTGCGGCCGAGACGGTCGACGAAGCGAAGCAGTACACGCTCGGCGAAGCCGTGGCGCTGATGAAGGCGATGGGCGGCACGAAATTCGACGAGAGCGTGGACATCGCCATCAATCTCGGCGTCGACCCCCGTCACGCGGATCAGATGGTGCGCGGTGCGATCGTGTTGCCGCACGGCATCGGCAAGGAGACGCGCGTCCTGGTCTTTGCGAAGGGTGAGAAGGAGAAGGAGGCGAGGGAGGCCGGTGCCGATTACGTCGGCGGGGAGGATCTCGCGAAGAAGATCCAGGGCGAGGGTTGGCTCGACTTCGACCGCGTGGTTGCCACACCCGACATGATGAGCGTGGTGGGTCGCTTGGGAAAGGTGCTCGGCCCGCGCGGCCTGATGCCGAATCCAAAGCTCGGCACGGTGACGATGGACGTGGCGAAGGCGGTCCGCGAGCAGAAGGCGGGCAAGGTGGAGTATCGCGTCGACAAGACGGGCATCGTCCACGCGGTGGTCGGCAAGCGCTCTTTCGACGCGGAAAAGATCGTCGACAACGCGTCGGCCCTGCTCGAGGCGATCCTGAAGGCGAAGCCGTCCGCGAGCAAGGGCGTGTATCTGAAGAAGATCTCGATCTCGACCACGATGGGACCGGGCCTCCGGATCGATCCCGCGACGGTGTCCGAGACGCGAGCGGCCTGACAAGGAGCAGAGGCGAATCGTGCTGACGCGCACTCAGAAAGAAGGGCAAGTTGCGGAGCTGAAGGATCGATTCAGCCGCGCGACCTGTGTCTACGTGGCCGATTACCGCGGGGTCTCCGTGGAATCGGTGAACCAGTTGAGGCGGCGCGTCCGCCGGGAGGGCGGCGGCGACTACGAGTACCGCGTCACCAAGAATTCCGTGCTGCGTCGCGCGGCGGAAGGCTCGGTCGTGGCCGGCATCGCGGAATACTTCACGGGACCGACCGCGGTCGCCATCTCGTACGGCGATGCGGCGGGCCTGGCGAAGATTCTCGAGGAATTCGCCAAGGACCACGAGGTGTTCGAGCTCAAGGGAGGATTGCTGAACGGAGCGGTGGTCGGGCGCAAGGAGATCGCGACCCTGGCCACGCTGCCGAGTCTCGACGTGCTGCGCGGCAGGCTCGCGGGTCTTCTGCTCGCGCCGGCGACGAAGCTGGCGCGGCTGTTGAACGAGCCGGCGGCGCAGCTCGCGCGCCTGCTCGACG
>JAOUNA010000268.1 GCA_029881215.1 Myxococcales bacterium
TGGTCCTCTTCGATCCGGACCGCGTGCTGGACCTCGCCACGCCGGAGCAGCCCCACGCCCTCTCCGTCGGCATCGAGCGCGTCTGGGTGAACGGGGAGGTCGTGTACGAAGCGGGTCGCAGCACGGGTCGGCGGCCCGGTCGGGTGATCCGCCGAGAGCCGACCGCGCGCAACCAACCGCTGGCGATCGCGCCGTAACACTCGCGCGGCGCTTCGGCAGCTCATCCGTCCAAGAAAGGTGCAACGATGGCCATCACGCGTCCCCTCGCCGTTCTCAGCTGCGCTCTCGCCACTCTGATGGGGCCGTGGGCGCGCGCCAGCGCCGCGGCACAGCCGCCCTCCCCTCCCCGCTACGGGATCGCGATGCAGCCGGCGTGGATCCCGCTGCCCGACGGCGTGCGGCTGGCCGCGGACCTGTTCGTCCCGACGCAGGGAGAGGCCGGTGAGCGCTTCCCCGTTCTGCTCGAGTATCTCCCGTACCGCAAGGACGAATCGCGCAGCCGGAACTACGCGCTCTACGCGTACTTCGTGCGGCGCGGCTACATCGTGGCGCGCGTGGACATGCGCGGCACCGGCAACAGCGAGGGCCGCCTCATCCCCTACGAGTACAGCGACATCGAGAACGACGACGGCGAAATCGTGATCGACTGGCTCTCGAAGCAATCGTTCTCGAACGGCAACGTCGGCATGTTCGGCATCTCCTGGGGCGGCTTCAACTCGATCCACCTGGCGATGCGCAACCCCCCCGCGCTCAAGGCCATCATCGCGGTCGCCGCCACCGACGATCTGTACCAGGACGACGTGCACTACATGGACGGCAGCATCCACGTCGATTCCTATGAGATGGGCCTGGATCTCGACAACGCCCGGCCCGGCGCGCCGGACTACGTGATCGACGAGGACTACTTCGAGAACCGCTTCGACGCGCCGCCGTGGATGATGACCTACAAGCGCCAGCAGCGGGACGGCCCGTTCTGGGAGCGCACCACGCTCAGGGCGCGCTACGACTCGATCCGCGTGCCGACCTTCGTGATCGGCGGCTGGTACGACGGCTATCGGGACAGCGTGCCGCGCATGCTCGAGCACGTGCAGGCGCCCATGAAGGCGATCGTCGGACCCTGGTCCCACTACTTTCCGCACGATGCCATGCCGACGCCGCGCATCGAGTGGCGCCACGAGGCGGTGCGCTGGTACGACCAGTGGCTCAAGGGCCGCGACACGGGCATCCTCGATGAGCCACGCTTCGCGGTGTACGTGCGCCACTGGCACCCGCCCGGCCCCGTGCTCGAGGTGGTCGACGGCGAGTGGCGCTGGGAGGACGGCTGGCCGATTGCGCGCATCCGCGAGCGCACGCTGTATGCGCAGCCGAACCACGATCTCGGCGACGAGATTCCCGCCCCCGCGCTGCACCAGCTGCGCAACGTCCCCTCGACGGGCGTCGAAGCTGGCGGCCCGGTGATGTGGTGGGGAGACGCGGCCTACGACCAGCGTCCGACCGACGCCTTCAGCCTGGTCTACGACAGCGCGCCGCTCGAGGCGGAGCTGGAGATCCTGGGCCTGCCGCGCGCGCTCCTGCAGGTCTCGGCCGACGCGCCGCTCGCGGACTGGTTCGTGCGCCTCTCCGATGTCGCACCCGACGGCACCGTCACGCAGGTCGCGGGCGCGGGCTTCAACGGGGCGCACCGCGAATCGGCGAAGCACCCGAAGCCGCTCGAACCGGGCGTACCGTTCGCGCTCGACATCGAGATGCACTTCACGTCCTGGGTGTTTCCGAAGGGGCACCGCATCCGCTTCGCCGTCAACAACGCCCAGTGGCCGATGCTCTGGCCCAAGCCCTATCCCGTGACCACCACGCTCGCGCTCGGCGGCGAGGCGCCCGCACGCGTGGTGCTGCCGGTGGTGCCCGCGGGCAAGCGCCCGGCGCCGAGCTTCTTGCCGCCGGAAGAGGATCCCGAGCTTCCGGGCTTCGAGAGACTCGATGCGGGCACGGTTTCGGGCTACGGCGAGGTGTCCTTGGTCGAGCGAAATCCGCAGACGGGGGCGGCGGTCGTCACCGCCACCAACGGGAGCCACACGCGCTATCCCTGGGGCATCGAGCGCAGCGAGGAGACCATCACCCACGAGACCAGCGACGCGCACCCCGAAGCCACCTCGGTGCGCGGCACGTACCGCACCACGGTCGAGCTCGAGGATCGGACGCTCACCTGGGAGTCGAACGTGTCGTTCCGGAGCGACTTCGAGAACTTCTACTACGAATCCACCCGGCGCCTGCTGAAGGACGGCGAGATCGTGCGCGAGAAGAGCTGGCAGGACACGATTCCGCGGGATTTCCAATGAAGAGGTAGAGAGCGCCCTCCACCAAGGCCCGCGCGCGGCGCAGCCAAGGCGTGCGGAATGCGCTGGCGCGCGCCGCACGACCCAACCACGCGAACCTCCGGCAGGAAGCACCCATGTCTGCACGAGCGGCTCTCCTCCTCCCGATGCTCCTGCTCGGCCTCGGATCCTGCGCCCACGAGCCCGCGCCGCCGAGCCGAGCCGAGGCCTGGGACGTCACCGCGCCGCGCGGGCGCACGCGAGAGATCGATTTCGTGACCCGCGAGGGCACCTGGATGTCGCTGGACGTCTCTCCCGACGGGCGCTGGCTGGTGTTCGATCTGCTGGCCCACGTGTATCGGGTTCCGGTGGAGGGGGGCGAGGCGCAGTGCCTGACGCAGGACAGTGGCATCGCGCTCAACTACCACCCACGCTTCTCACCGGACGGCAGATGGATCGCCTTCGTGTCGGACCGCGGCGGACAGGACAATCTCTGGGTGATGGAGGCCGACGGCTCGAATCCGCGCGCCGTATTCCTCGACCAAGGCGTGCGGATCTCCCAACCCGTGTGGATGCCCGACGGCGCGTCGATCGTGGCGCGCCACCGTGCGCTCGCCAAGGGCTTCGGGCGCGACGTGGACGAGATCTGGCGCTTCCCGCTGGCGGGCGGACCGGGCGTATCGCTCGTCGACGCGAAGCAGCCCGAAGCGGGCTGGCCTGCGGTCTCCCGGGATGCACGGCATCTCTACTTCCACGTCGCCAATCGGAGCGATGTCTGGGCAGGGCATGCCGACGCGCTGGGCGGCGCGTGGCAGATTCGGCGCCTGGAACTCGAGAGCGGCCAGGTGCAGGAGATCAGCGCCGGCGAGAGCGCGCAGCAGCTGCGCACCTCGAGCGGAGGCGCCTACGCGCCGCAGATCTCGCCGGACGGCAGGACGCTCGCCTTCGCCCGCCGCATCCCCGGCGGCACCTTTTCGTTCAAGGGTCACCGCTTCGGCCCGCGCACGGCGCTCTGGCTGCGCGACCTCGAGACCGGCGCCGAGCGGATCCTGATGGATCCCGTGACGCTCGATCTGGCCGAAGGCGACCCGGCGCTGCGCATCCTGCCCGGCTATGCCTGGAGCCCCGACGGTGCGTCCGTCTTCCTCTCCCAGGGAGGCAAGCTGCGCCGCGTCGCGCTCGCGAGCGGCCGCGT
>JAOUNA010000012.1 GCA_029881215.1 Myxococcales bacterium
CGCGTCGAGACGATCCCGTTCAGCGCACGCGTGAAGCGCACGCTCTCCGAGACCGCCTACACGCCCTGGCGCATCTCCGACGCTCCCTTCCAGGCGCGCTTCCTGCGCTGGCCCACGGCCTCGCCCGACGGCAGCCAGCTCGTCTTCCAGGCGGTCGGCAAGCTGTGGATCCAGGAGCTCCCCGACGGCAGCCCGCGGCGACTCACGTCCGAGACGTTCGCTCCGTTCGAATACGCCCCCGCCTGGTCGCCCGACGGCCGCTGGATCGCGTTCACGAGCGTGGACGCATCCCAGGCCGGACGGCTGTGGAAGGTCGCGGCCGCGGGAGGCAAGCCGGAGCCGCTCACGTCGCGGCCCGGAGAGTACTTCCACCCGGCCTGGAGCCCCGACGGCCAGTTCCTGGTGATGGTGCGCGGCTCCGGCGCCACGGCGCGCGGGCGCACGCTGGTGGCGAATCCCGGGTACGAGCTGGTGCGCATTCCCGCGTCGGGCGGGGTGCCGGAGCGGCTCACCGGAATTCGGGGCGTTCCCTGGGACTTCGACGTCGTCGAGCGCCTGCAGATCGCGCGGCCGTCATTCGGCCCGAAGGGTCGCGTGTTCTTCACCGAGCGCGTCGCTGCCGACGATCCCGACGACGAGCAGGGGCCGGCCAGCCAGCTCGTCTCGGTGCGCCCCGATGGAAGCGACCGACGGCTCCACCTGCGCTTCCCCTTTGCCGACGACGTGGTGCCCTCTCCCGACGGCAGGGCGCTCGCCTTCCAGGAGGGCGACGAGGTCTACCTCGCCCCCTTCCCCCGCAAGGCGCGCAAGGGGCGCCGCGCGGATCCGCCCCTGCTGGACCGCCGGAACGCGGCGGCTCACGCGGCGCGCCTGAGCCGGGCGGGAGGCTTGTTCCCGCGCTGGCACAGCGCGAAGAGCGTCGAGTTCGGCAGCGCCGATCGCTACTTCCAGTTCGACGTCGACGCGCGAACGACCCGCGCCGTCCGCCTGGATCTGCGCATCCCGCGCTACGCGCCGCAGGGCACGATCGCCCTGCGCGGCGCCCGCATCGTCACGCTCGACGGCGACCGCGTCATCGACGCCGGCGATGTCGTCGTGGAGGGCGCGCGCATCCGCTGCGTGGGCGCTTGCGATGTCTCGAAGGCCGAGCGGATCGTCGACGCCCGGGGCAAGTTCATCATCCCCGGCTTCGTGGACATGCACGCCCACCGCCACGCAGAGCATCGGGGCTTTCCCGCGATGAAGGATGTCGAGGCGGCCGCCTACCTGGCCTACGGCGTCACCACCACGCTCGAGCCCTCCGCGTGGTCGCAGAATGTCTTCCCCGTGGCGGAGCTCATCGAGGCGGGATCCATCGTGGGTCCGCGCAGCTTCAGCACCGGTGATCCCCTGTTTCGGGGCGATTGGCTGCGCAACAACGAGATCCTCTCGCTTCGGGATGCGGAGAACGAGATCGAGCGCCAGCAATCCTGGGGTGCGGTGTCGCTGAAGGAATACCTGCAGCCCCGGCGCGAGCAGCGGCAGTGGATCACGGAGGTGGCGAGGAACAAACACCTGATGGTGACGGGGGAAGGCGGCGACCTCTTCTACGACCTGAGCCTGATCCTCGACGGGCACACGGCCTGGGAGCACCCGCTCGCCCCCATCCCCCTGCACGCGGACGTGACCCGCTTCTTCGGCGCGGCCGGCGCTGTCTACTCCCCGACGCTCGTCGTCGGAGGACCGGGCCCCTGGAACGAAGAGTTCTTCTACCAGGAGAGCGAAGTGTGGAAGGACGCGAAGCTGCGCCGCTTCGTTCCCTGGCGACAGCTGGTGCCCCACACCCGGCGGCGGCTGCTGCGGCCGCCGACGGACTACAGCTATCCGCTGCTCGCCCAGGGACTGGCGGACATCATCGCCGAGGGGGGCCACGGCGCCATCGGCTCTCACGGCCAGTTACACGGAATCGCGTCGCACTGGGAGGTGTGGATGGCGGCGTCGGCGCTGGGACCCATGGGAGCGCTCGCGCTGGCGAGCTCCGGGGGTGCCTACTTCCTCGGGGCGTCGCAGGATCTGGGCTCGATCGAAGCGGGCAAGCTCGCCGACCTGATCGTGCTGCGCTCGGACCCGCTGCTCGACATCCGCGCCACGGCGGACATCGCGTGGGTGATGAAGGGCGGCATTCTCTACGACGCGGATACGCTCGACGAGATCTGGCCGCAGCCGAGGCCGTACGGAGAGCCCCCCTGGTTCGACGCGCGGATCTACTCCTCGGACGACCGGCCCCTCGAGACCGGGGAACGGGCGGAGTAGCGATCAGCCCTCCGCCAACACCTGGAAGCTGCGCAGCGTGCGATCCGCGGCGTAGCGCACCTGGGTGCCGTCGGCCTGGGCCTGACGCAGGCCCTCGACGGCCTCGCGGGTGATGCGCTCTCCCGGCGCGAGCACCGGGATGCCGGGCGGGTACGGCGCCACGAGCTCGGCGGACACCCGGCCGATCGCCTGCTCCGCCGGAACGGTCACGTGGGCCGCGAAGAACGCGTCGCGCGGCGACACCACGACCTGCGGCGACACCGTCCAGGAGATCGACGGCAGCACCGGCCGCGGCGTCGAGCGCTCCCGCTCCACGGCGTCGATCACGCCGTCCACGAAGCGGTCCACCACCTCGAGGTCGTCGTTCATCGAGAGGATCGGGATGATGGTGTCGCGGTCGGCGAGCTCGACGGGCAGCCCGGCGGCGATCAGGTGGTTCTCGACCGCGAGGCCGCTGGCCCCGGTGCCGGAGACATTGATGGCGAACTTCGCGCGATCGAGGATCACCGAGCGATCGACCACGTCGTCGAGCAGCACCAGGCCGGGCACCTTGCGCAGCCGCTCGCGCGCGTGGTCGGCGAGCTTCAGCAGCTGGCCGAGCAGCCGCTCTCCTTCCCGCGCGAGCAGCGCGCGCGCTGCGTCGGCGCTCGCCGCGATGCTGCCGGACGGGCTCGTGGTCGCCGTCGCCTCGAAGGCGCGGTCGAGCCGGTCGCGGTCGATCCGCTCGGTGCGCGCCAGCACGAGGGCGGCCTGCGTGTGCGCGGGCAAGGTCTTGTGCGCGCTGGTCACCATCGCATCGGCACCGGATTGCAGCGCGTGGCGCGGCAGCTCCGGGTGGAAGCCGAAGTACGCGCCCCAGGCCTGATCCACCACGAGCGGGATGCCGTGCGCGTGGGCAACCTCTGCGTGGCCGGCCACGTCCGAGAGCGTGCCGACGTAGGTCGGCTCGACCAGGAACACCGCGCGGGCCGCGGGATGCTCGGCGAGCGCCCGCGCGACGCGCTCGACGGGCACGTGGGTCGGCAGACCGGTCGTCGGGTCGACCTCGGGACGCACCCAGACGGGGGTGACGCCGACCAGCACCATGCCCAGCAGCAGCGAGCGGTGCAGCGTGCGCGTGACGACCACCTCGTCCCCGGGCCGGCACAGCGCGAGGGCCAGCGTCTGGTTGCCGTGCGTGGAGCCGCCGACCGAGATGCGCCCCCAGTCCGCGCCCCAGAGCCGGGCCAGCTTCTCGTCGGCCTCTGCGAGCATGCCCGCGCGCTGCCGGATCGTGTCGACGCCGCCGTAGAGCGGAATGTCGTCGCGCACCAGCGGGCCGACGAGGTTCGTGCGCTGCTTGTGCCCCGGCGTGGTGAACGGCGCGATGTCGGTGGCCCGGAAGGCGAGCCACCCGTCGAGCAGTGGCGCGTCCTTGCGCAGGTCGAAGGGATCGTCGGGATCGCTCATGCGCGGGACCCTAGCGGGCCGACGCGCGGTCCGCCGCGGTCGGAAACGCCCGGAGCGTCGGCCGGGGTCCGGGCGGTCCCGCCGGCGCGCGCCCGTCCCATGTCGTCGAGGATCGCCTGGGGCGAGACCGGACGACCCAGAAAGTCCTCGACCACCCGCCGCGCGCTGCGCTCGAGACCGAAGCGGTACAGGCTCTCGCAGATGCGCGGGTACCAGCCCGGGTCGCCCGCACTGAAGTCGCCGTGCAGCGCGCGGGCCCGCGCGCGAAGGTCCGCGTTCAGGATGGCGCCGGCGGCGTAGTTCATCATGTAGCCGGGCGCGTCGATGAGCTGGCCGCGCACGGCCCACCACGCCAGCTCCGGGTGGGGCGCGATCCGGAAGTACGTCGCGGTGATCTCGGTCCACAGCGCGTTCGGATCGCGCTCGGGCTCGCGGTGCATGCGCACTTCGAACAGCGCCCAGGCGATGTCCATCACGATGCCCGCGTACTTCGCCGCGATGCTCTCCGCGAGCGGCACGGACGTGCCGAGGTAGCGCTGCTGCCACGCGGGCTCGTACATCTCCAGCGTCGCGAGGTCGGCGATGCCCTCGGTGAAGATGTCGCTGTCCGGCCAGTCGGCGAACGCGGGCCGCGTGCGGATGGCGGCGATGTGGATGGCGTGCCCGGTCTCGTGCAGCAGCTCGAGCAGGTTGTCGAGCCCGCCGATCTGGTAGGCGGCGAAGACCCACGGCTCGCCGGGAATCACGCCGTCCGCTGTCAGTCGCGGTCGACGTCCGAAGTTCGTGAACGCCACCGGATCCTTGCTCGCCCGGGGCTCGAGGTCGTACTGCACGTCGAGCGCGACCGGATCGGCTCCCAGGTCGCGGTAGAAGCGGTCGTTGATCGGCCGCAGCGACGCGAGCGGAATCGCCTCCCGCAACGCCCGGTTGGCGCGGCCGGCGCGATACGCGAAGTCCCACGGCTCGATCGGCGTGTCGGGCGTGATGTCGCGCCACGTCTGCAGCACCGACACGAGCCACGCCTCCATCGCCGCCGGCTCGACGCCGATGCCGCGCACCGACGCGCCGAGCGCTTCGCCCCGGGCCGCGAGGCGCGCGGCGTTCTTGCGGATCAGTGTCCGGTACGGACTGCGCGGCCCGTTGTCCCCGTTCACCGCCTCCCAGATCGGCGCCAACGCCCTCCACAACGCCTCGCGGCGCGCCGCGTCGTCGGTCAGCGGCAGCAGCCCGAAGACGGTCAGGCGATCCAGCGACTGCCCGTCGAACGAGAGCGCGTGCGCCGCGGCCGAGAAACAGGCGTAGATGCGCTTCGCGAGCGCTGCGGAGCCATCCGGACCGGCGGCCACGCGCTCTGCGTCGTAGCGGCAATCGGTCGCGCCCGCAGCGTCCGGCTGCGCGCCCGTCGGGGTCCGCTCCGCCGTCTCGGCGACGAGCTCCCTCGCGAGCGTCTGCCGCATCAGCGCGAGCGCCCGATCGTCCTGCGCGGAGCGCGGCGCCGCCGCGCCCGCCGCGAGCGCCCGCTGCAGCGCGCCCCGCGTCGCGTCGTAGCGCGCCAGCAGATCGCCGAGTGCCAGACCGCTCGTCGTCTGGGTCGCGCCGCGGCTGCGCGTCACGTCGATCGCGTCGCGCAGCGCGCGCGTCTGCGCATAGAAGTCCTCGATCGCCTGGATGGGCAGCGGACGCTCGGCCACCCCCCGCGTTCGACCGCACGCGCCGAGCGCCGCCACGGCGAGTCCGGCGGCTGCCAGGATCGCCGCGCTGCGGAGGGAGCGAGAGGCGGGGCTCATCGGCGACTCCTGCGCGCGCGAGCGGAGATCATACCCACACCCCCCGCGAGCCTAGCGACGCTTGCGATCCACGAGCACCTGATGCGCCGCGTTGTAGCCGGGCGCGCCGGTCACGCCGCCGCCCGGATGGGCGCCGGCGCCGCACAGATACAGCCCGCGCACGGGCGTCCGATACTGCGCCCAGCCGGGCACCGGGCGCATGAAGAAGAGCTGCTCGAGCACCAGATCGCCGTGGAAGATGTTCCCCTCGGTGAGGCCGTAGGTGCGCTCGAGATCGAGCGGCGTGAGGACGTGGCGCGCCTCGATCGCCGTGGGAACGTTCGGCGCGTGGCGTCCGATCATCTTCACGACCCGATCGCCGAGAAGCTCCCGGTTCTCGTCCCACGTGCCGTGCGCGAGCGCATAGGGGAGATACTGCACGAAGCACGTCAGGATGTGCTTGCCCGGCGGCGCCAGGCTGTCGTCGACGTTCGATGCGACGACGCAGTCCACCCACAGCTCTTCGGAAATTTCGCCGAGGTGGGCGCGGTGATAGCAGCGCTCCGCAGACTCGAGCGACGGCACCAGGGTGAAGAGCGAACGGCGGCGCGGATCGGCGTCGGCCGGCATGCCCTCCAGCTTCGGCTCCTCGGCGAGCACCAGGTTCACCTTGGCGCAGGGTCCGGCCATCTTGATGCCGCGGATCGCGCTGCGAAAATCCTCGGGAAGGTCCGAGGCGTCGAGCATGCCGAGAAAGGTGCGCTTCGGGTCGGCGTTCGAGAGCACCAGGCGCGCAGAGATCTCGCTGCCATCCTCGAGGGCGACACCCTCGGCGCGTCCGCCGCGCACCAGGATCTTCGCCACCGGCGCCGACGCGACGATCTCGACGCCGAGCCTGCGGCCGGCGGCGGCCATGGCCGAGGTGATCGATCCCATGCCGCCGATCACGTGACCACAGAAGCCCTGCACGTGCTGATCGCCGCCCGAGAGCAGGTGGAAGAGCAGACCGAGCGCGGTGCCGTTCTGGTACGGGCCGCCGTGCTTGCCGTAGACATTGTTGGCCAGGATCAGCCTCTTGACCTCCTCGGATTCGTAGTGGCGATCCAGGAAGTCGCCGAGGCTGCCGGTCGTGAACGAGACCATCTGGGCGATCTCTTCGGCGCTGATGCGATAGAAGCGCTTGGCGAGGTGGAGCAGCTCCATCAGCCCCGCGAGCCCACGCGCTCCGACACTCGGCGGCGGCTCGAGGAAGAAGGGCTGCAGGTAGCGCGCGAGCTTCTTCAGCTGCGCGTCGAGGCGCAGGAAGGTGACGGCGTCCTGCTTCGAGAAGCGCTCGATCTCGCGGCTGAGCCGAGCGTTGTCGCTCCACCAGGGAATGGTGATGCCACCGGGCAGGGCGACCTGCAGCAGCGGCTCGCTCGGAACCATGCGCAGGCCGTGCGATCCGAGCTCGAGATCGCGAATCACCTCCGGCCGCAACATGCTGGCCATGTAGGACGTGGTGGAGGCGCGGCAGCCGGGAGCGATCTCCTCGGTGACACAGCAGCCGCCGATGACGTCGCGCCGTTCGAGCACCAGCGTGGACAGCCCGGCGCGGGCGAGGTAGGCGGCGGCGGTGAGGCCGTTGTGGCCGCCGCCGATGACGATCGCGTCGTAACTCCTGCGCAGAAGCTCAACCATCGCGTCCTCCGGCTCGCATCGATCCTTCCCGGCGTGCTGGAGGCCGGAGTCTAGCGGGGTACCGTACCCGGACGCAGGCGCAGCCGCGCGCGGCGCCGCGCGGGAGGGAGCCATGAGCGAGATTCTCGACCCGGGCGCGAAGCCGGACCGCGGGGCGGCGAGGGCATCGCTTCGATCGCCGGCGCGGGGCAGCCTCGTGCTCGCGGTGCTGTGCATCACCCTGCACGCCGGGACCGCGGGCGGCTCCGCAGCCAAGCCGATCCCGCCCGCCGACCTCGTGCTGCGCGGGGGCGTGGTCGTGACCGTCGACGCCGCGCGGCCCGAGGCGCAGGCCATCGCGATCCGCGGCTACGAGATCGCGGCCGTGGGCAGCAACCGCGAGATCGACGCGCACGTCGGCCCGCAAACCCGGGTGATCGAGCTCGGAGGGCGCCTGGCCATGCCGGGCTTCATCGAGGGCCACGCCCACTACATGGACCTCGGCGAGTCCAAGATGATCCTCGACCTGACACGAGCCGAGAACTGGGATGCCATCGTGGCGATGGTGGGCGCCGCCGCGCGGCAGACGAAGCCCGGCGACTGGATCCTCGGCCGCGGCTGGCACCAGGAGAAGTGGACGGCCGTGCCCGAGCCGAACGTCGGGGGTGTGCCGCTGCACGGCCGTCTCTCGGCGGCGTCCCCCGACAATCCCGTGAGCCTCGAACACGCCAGCGGCCACGCGATATTTGCGAACGCCGCTGCGCTCGCGCGGGCCCGCATCACGGCGGGCACGCCGGACCCCCCCGGCGGCACCATCGTGCGCGACGCCGAAGGCAACCCGACCGGACTGCTGCGCGAGGCCGCGGCGGACTTGATCACCGAGCAGATCGAAGCCGCCGATGCAAAGCGCTCGCCGCAGGAGCAGGCCGAGATCGCCAGGCGCCAGATGCAGCTCGCTGCGCGGGAGGCGCTTTCGAAGGGTGTCACCTCGTTCCAGGACGCCGGCGCGAGCTTCGAGGAGATCGACCGCTACAAGCAGTGGGCAGCCGAAGGCGCGTTGCCGCTGCGCCTCTACGTGATGGTGGATTACAAGGAGAACAATCAGACGCTCGCCGGGCGGCTCGCCGACTACTGGATCGTTCCGGAAGCGAACGGCTTCCTCACGGTGCGCGCGATCAAGCGCATGGTCGACGGCGGGCTCGGCGCCCACGGCGCCTGGCTGCTCGCGCCCTACAGCGACATGCCGGACAGCACGGGGCTGGTGATCGATCCGCCGGAGAGCATCGAGGAGACGGGCCGCATCGCGCTGCGCCACGGCTTCCAGCTCGCCACCCACGCCATCGGCGACCGCGCCAACCGGGAGATCCTCGACGTCTACGCGCGGCTGTTCGCCGCGCACCCGGAGCAGAGGGATCTGCGCTGGCGCATCGAGCACGCCCAGCACCTCGATCCCGCCGACGTGCCGCGCTTCGCCGAGCTCGGCGTGATCGCCGCGATGCAGGGCGTGCACGCCAGCTCGGACGGCCCCTGGATGCCGCAGCGACTCGGCGAGCCGCGCACCGGCCGCATCTCCTACGTGTGGCGCAGCCTGCTCGACGCCGGCGCGATCGTCACGAACGGCACCGACGCGCCGGTGGAAGACGTGGACCCCATCGCGAGCTTCTACGCGTCGGTGACGCGCATCATGGCGAGCGGCGCGGCCTTCCATCCGGAGCAGGCGATGACGCGAGCGGAGGCGCTGCGCGCCTACACCCTCGACAACGCCTACGCCGCCTTCGAGGAGCACCTCAAGGGCTCGATCACCCCGGGCAAGCTCGCCGACATCACCGTGCTGTCGAAGAACATCCTGACGATTCCGGAGGACGAGATTCCCACGGCGCGCGTGGTCTACACCATCGTGGGCGGGAGGATCGCGTTCTCGCGAGATGCGCAGTAGACCGCTCGCCGGCCCCCGCCGCCGGAGTCAGCGAACGGCGCGCGCGACGAAGACGGCGCGGGCATCGCTCAGCACCTTCAGCACCGCGGCCTTCTCCTCCGCGGTGTTGTAGCCGTCGTGCGCACCCGCCGCCCGCATCAGGCGATCGACCCAGGCGATGAAGTAGTCGGCGTCCTCGGGGGAACGCACCGGTGCGCCGCCCAGCGTGACGTAGATCGGACTGGTGGTGGCAAAGGGCAGGGTGTCGCGCACGGGGTGCGTCGCCTTCGAATTCCACGCGCGCAGCAGGACCCAGCCGGAACGGTCGAGCGCGATCTGCTGGCTCGCGCGACCCGCGGTGCCCGTCGCATCCAGCGGCAGCGAGGCGACCACCTCGCCGTTGACGACCACTTCGAAGTGATCCACCGGAACGATCGAGCGCAGCGAGGCGCGCACCTCGAGGCGGTGCGAGCCCGCCGGCAGCTCGATCGCTTCGCCGATCTCTTTGCCGCCGAGCGTGAACGTCAGCAGCGGGCCGTTGGTGGCGAACGTCCTGCCGGCCACGAGCGCGTCGAGGAAGCGGCGATGATCGAGCGGCGCCGGCGTCTGCGCATACACGCGGTTCAGTCCCACCGGGCCGCGCAGCGACGCGAAGTTGGCCATGGCGTCGGTGCCGGCGCCCGTCGGCAGGCGGAATCCGCAGTTGAGCAGCCGATACCACGGATCCTGATTGGCGAGCAGGTCCGCGACGAAGCCGACGGCCTCGTAGTAGTCGACCTTGCCGAGCGCCACGTCCACGGGGAACTCGTTGGTGAGGGGCGTCTTCGCATCGAACGGATCCGGCGCGCTGTCGAAGGGATGCACGTAGCCGGCGACCCCGCCCTGCGCGCGGGCGAGGTCCACGATCGCGGCGTTCGTCGGATACAGGCTCGCCGCGGCCGTGTTGGCGTAGGCCACGTAGTCGGGGATCAGGAAATGATCCCGCAGCCCGAGCAGGCCGACGTGCCCCCAGAAGCTGGTGTGGAACTCCTGGGCGTGGTCGATGACGACGTTCTCGTCGGGAAACGCGTGTGGAACTCCGTCGAAGTAGGCGATGTCCGGGACGCGCTGCTCCTTGTTGACGATGAGGTTCTCCACGAAGCGAAGATCCTCGGCGGCCGCCTGGAAGGCGAGCTCCGCGGGGTCGTTCCGGTAGGCGCCGCCGTAGTTCATGTGCACGTGCAGATCGCCGCTCTGCCAGCCCTCCGCCGTGAGATCGGCGATGCGCTCGAGCGGCGCCTCGACCTCGACGACGGCGCCCGCTTCGATCTTCACGCTGCGGCGGAAGGGGCGGACCTCGATGCCGCGCAGGATCTCGACCTGCGCCTCGCCCACGGGCAGCGTGAGCTCGGCGCTCCCGCGCGCGTGGAAGTACTGATACTCGAAGGGGCGCTGCGATCGGTCGAAGCCGTCGTCGGCGTGCCAGCGCGCAGCGTCGGGTGCGTAGCCGCGACCGTCTGCGTCGGTCACCGACACGCGCGCGGGGACGGGCCCAGCGCCCGCTGCGTCGAGGATGCGCAGGCGCAGGCGCCCGCTCGGCTCCCGGGTGCGCCGCTGCGCGGCCCGGATCTCCTGGCGGCGACCGCCGGGAATCTCCTGGATCCACAGCGAGGTGTCGCCGCCCGCATTCGAGATGTAGGCGATCTTCCGGCCGTCGGGAGACCAGCGGGGGGCGGTGATGTCGTACGCGCCGTACGTGAGCGGAAAGGGATCCCCGCCCTCGTCGGTCATGATCCAGAGCTGATGCCACGCTCGGCCCGCATACGAGGCGTAGAGGACGCGGCGGCCGTCGGGCGACCAGTCGGGTCGCGCCTTCCAGGTGGTCTCCTCGTAGCGGATCTCGCGCGGCTTGGCGCCGGGCTTCGCGCGCATTCTCCAGAAGCCACCGGATCCCCAGATGTGGCCGCGGTTCGAGACGAAGAGGATCTCCTGTCCGTCGGGCGACCAGGTCGGCGACAGGTAGTGATCGAAGGCGCTGTAGTAGTAGCGGGGCAGATCGCTCTTGCGATCCTCGGTGAGCCGGCGCGGCGCAGCGGGCTCCCCGTCGCGCAGATCCATGCGGAAGATGTGCCAGCGCCCCTCGAAGAGCGTGGAGACGAACGCGAGGCGCTGACCGTCGGGGGAGAAGCGGGGCTCCACATTCACCGCGCCGTTCGCCGTGAGCGGGCGCGACGTGAGCGTCTCCAAGTCGAGCAGCCGCAGCTCCATCGCATCGTCCCGGTAGGCGACGTAGGCGATCGAACGACCGTCCGGCGACCAGTCGGGCTGGTAGTCGTAGCTCGCACCGGACGTGAGCTGCTCCGCCTCGTCGCTGCCCACGCGCTGCCGCCACAGCCGGCCCTGCATCGAGTAGACGAGGGTGGTCCCGTCCGGCGACCAGTCGACCGCGCTCGGCCCGCTGGTCGGCTGGGGCAGGTACATCTCCCGGTAGTAGTAGCTGTGCGGCACCCGGATCTGCTTGAGAACGGGCTCGCGGCCGGCGCTGCCGGCGAGGCTCGGCGCGGCGGCGCAGAGCACGAGAAGGAGAGCGGCCCGGAAGGGGGCTCGGACGGCGGTTCGCATGGGCGCATCCTGTGCGGGTCGGCGGGAGTGTCCCCGATTTCTGCAGGGGTGTCCCGCGATTCAGTCGGCAGCGGGGCCGGAAGCGAGCGAACGGCCTACAGTCTACGCCCTTCTGCTGGCCGGCCGCGCTCCGGCTGCGAAAATCCCGTTCGAACGAACCCAGCGTTGGAGAATGAGCTGTGACGACAACCTCGACGAAACCGGTGGCTCTCTGGCAGGCGCTGCTGCCGGTCGCCGCGCTGATCCTCTTCCTCTTCGTTCAGATCAGCATCTTCGGAGGCCCTCCGCACCTGCCGCTGATCCTGGGGAGCGTGGTCGCCGCCGCGACGGGCCTGATCCTGGGGCACCCCTGGCGGGAGATCGAAGAGGGAATGGTCGAGGGCATCGTGATCGCCATGAAGGCGATCCTCATCCTGATGGTGGTCGGCATCCTGATCGGAACCTGGATCGTCAGCGGCATCGTCCCGGTGCTGATCGATTACGGCTTGCGCCTGCTGAGCCCGAGCTACTTCCTGGCCGCCGCCTGCGTGATCTGCTCCGTGGTCTCCGTCGCGACCGGGAGCTCCTGGACCACCGCCGGCACGGTGGGGGTGGCGCTGATCGGCATCGGCCACGGCCTCGGCGTCCCCCCGCCGATGACCGCGGGCGCGATCGTCTCCGGCGCCTACTTCGGAGACAAGATCTCGCCGCTGTCCGACTCGACGAACCTGTCGCCCGCGGTGGCGGGCGCCGAGCTCTTCGATCACGTCCAGTACATGCTGATCACGGCGATTCCCGCCTGGATCCTCTCGCTGGCGCTCTACGGCATGCTGGGCCTGTCCGTGCAGAACGCCGCCATCGACACGACCCAGGTCGACGCCATCCGCTCCACCCTGGCCGCGAGCTTCCACTTGAGTCCGCTGCTGCTCTTGCCGCCGCTGCTGGTCATCGCGGCGGTGGCCTTCCGGATCCCGGCGCTGCCGGCCCTGATCGGGGGCGCGCTGCTCGGCGGGGTGATGGCGCTCTGGATCCAGGGGACCAGCCTGCAGCAGGTCGCGGTCGCCGCGCACGACGGCTACACGGCCCACACCGGATCCGCGCAGGTGGACGAGCTGCTCTCGCGGGGCGGCCTGAACAGCATGATGGAGACGGTGGCCCTGGTGCTCTGCGCGCTGACTTTTGGCGGCATCATGGAGCGCACGGGGCTGCTGCGCAGGCTCGCCGACTCGATCCTGAAGCTGGCGCACTCCACCGGATCCCTGGTGCTGGCCACGGTGGGCTCGTGCATCACCACCAACATCGTCGCGCCCGATCAGTACATGTCGATCATCGTGCCCGGTCGCATGTACCGCGAAACCTACGCAGCGCGAGGCCTCGCCCCCACGAATCTCTCCAGAGCCCTGGAGGCCGGGGGAACCCTGAGCTCTCCCCTGGTTCCCTGGAACACCTGCGGCGCGTTCATGTCCACGGCCCTGATGGTCTCCGCGGGCGCCTACTTCCCGTACGCGTTCTTGAACCTGATCACGCCGGTGCTCGTGGTGCTCGTATCCTTCGCGGGCTTCCGGATCGCGATGCTGCCCGCAGCGTCCGACGCGGCCCCGACCGAGACACGCGTGGCAGCTCGCGCGGAGCCGTCCCTGCCGAGCTGACGTCGCCCGGACGCAGAGAGCCCTACTTCTCGTCGACGACGCAGCGGCTCTGCTCGCGCATGAACTGCATCACGTAGTAGGGGCCGCAGCCGCCCTTGCCGCTCGAGCCCGAGCCCTTCCAGCCGCAGAACGGCTGGGCGCCCGGCCACGCGCCCGTGGTCGCGCCGCTGCGCTTGTTCACGTAGGTGACGCCGACCTCGATCTCGTCGAAGAACTTCTCGATCTCCGCCTCGTTCCTGGAGAACAAGCCGGCGGTCAGGCCGTACTCGGCCCGGTTGCTCTCTTCGATCGCCTGCTCGAGGGAGTCGACCTCGCCGACGGCGAGCACGGGGACGAAGAACTCCTCCCGGAAGAGCTGGCTCGAGAGCGGCGCCTTGACGATGGTCGGCTCGACGAAGCTGCCCCGGGCGAATGCCCCCTCGCTCAAGCGCTTGCCGCCGAGCAGGACCGATCCGTCCTTCTCGGCCATCTCCACCGCGCGCTCGAAGGTCTTCACGGCATTCTGGTTGATCACCGGGCCGAAGTACACGTCCCGCTGCGTCGGATCGCCGATCGTGATCGCGCGGGTCTTCTCGAGGAGCTTCGCGGTGAACACCTCGGCCACGTCCCGGTGCACGTACACGCGGGAGCAGGCGCTGCACTTCTGATTCTGCAGCCCGAAGGCGGACTTCATGGCGCCTTCGGCCGCGGCGTCGAGATCCGCCGAATCCATCACGATGCAGGCGTTCTTGCCGCCGAGCTCCATCAGGCAGGGCTTGACCCACTGCGTGCTGAAGCCCTGGAACATGCGAATGCCCACGTCCTTCGAGCCCGTGAACACGATGCCGGCAACCTTGGGGTGCTGCCAGAGCGCGTCGCCGATGACGGAGCCCTTCCCGGAGATGAAGTGCAGCACGTCGGCCGGGACGCCCGCCTCGCGGTAGATGTGATACAGGCGCACGCCCGTCCACGGCGTGTCCTGCGCCGGCTTGAAGACCACCGTGTTGCCGGTGACGAGCGCCGCGGAAGACATGCCGGCGGCCAGGGCCAGCGGGAAGTTGAACGGCGCGATGCAAACGAACACACCGTAGGGTCGGAGCAGGTCCGTGTTGTCCTCGATCGGCGTGAGCTTGTCCATCTTCTTCTGGAAGCCGTTGGCGTCTTCCATCTGCCAGGCGTAGTAGTCGATCAGATCGGCCGACTCCTCGGCGTCGCCCAGCGCCTCCAGGCGGTTCTTGCCGACCTCGAGGCTCATGCACGCCGCGAGCTCGAACTTCTTCTTGCGGACGAGCTCGGCGGCCTTGCGCAGGATCGCCACGCGCTTGCGCCAGCCCAGCTTCTCCCACGCGCGCCGGGCCTGGTAGGCGGACTCGATGGCCTGGCCGACCTGCGCAACGCTGGCGGTCGTGAACTCGCCGAGCACCAGATCGTTGTCGATGGGCGAGACGTCGACGATCGGCGGCGTGTCCGAGCGCAGCTCCACCCCGTTGACGTAGATCGGATACTGCTTGCCGCACTCGGCCCGGACGCTCTCGAGCGCCCGGTCGAAAGCCTCGTGGATCCGGTCCATGTCCGCCGCGGAGGTCGTGTAGGTGATCTTCATCTGATCCGGTGCGCGCTTCGCCATGTTGCCTCCTCGAGCTGGCCTAACGGACGATCTGGTTTCCGAGGCTCCCGATCGCGGTGTCCAGCGCGATCCGGAACAGACGCACCAGCTCGGAAATCTCGTCTTCGGTGATGATGAAGGGAGGACCGATCAGGACCAGGTCTCCGTTCGTCCCGTCGGCTTGTCCCGCATTGGGAAAGACCATGAGGCCGAGCGCCTGCGCCGCTTCCGCGAACGTCTCCACCATGCGCAGGCGCCGCTCGAAGGGCTTGCGGGAGTCCTTGTCCGCGACGAACTCGACGCCGGCGAGCAAGCCCCGCCCGCGCACGTCTCCCACATGCGGATGATCCAGCAGCTCGGCGAGGCGCTGCTGCAGCACAACCCCCAGGCTCGCGCAGCGCTCGATCAGCCCCCGGGTCTTGAGCTGCCGGAGGGTCGCCAGCCCGGCGGCGCAGGAGATCGGATACTGGGAGAAGGTCTGGTTGTGCAGCGGCGCGCCCGAGCCCGCCGCCAGCACGTCGACGATGCGCTGCGAGGTCAGCATCGCGGACAGCGGGGCGTAGCCTCCCGCGATGCCCTTGCCAAAGATCTGGAAGTCCGGTGCGACGCCGTAGGGCTCGAGGGCCGACCAGGTCCCGGTGCGCCCGGCCCCGACGAGAACCTCGTCGGCCACGAAGTGGACCTCGTGCCGATCGCAGATCTCGCGGATCTTGCGCCAGTAGCCCGGGCGCGGCACCGAGGCGCCGGTCGAGACGCCGCCCACCGGCTCGGCGATGAAGGCGGCCACGTGTTCGGGCCCCGCCCGCGCGATCGCGGCCTCGACCGCGGACCCGTCGCAGGTCGGACAATCCGCCTGCTCTCCGCGACACGAACAACGGTAGGTGTAGGGTGCCGGCGCGGTCTGCACGTCGACCAGCCAGTCCCGGAACAGCTCGCGGTAGCTCGGTCGGGCGGAGACCGACATGGCGAGCAGCGTGTTGCCGTGATAGCTCGGAGCCAGCGCCACGATCTTGCGCTTCTGCGGCCGGCCCGATTCCGCCCAGAACTGGCGCGAGATCTTGAGCGCGGCCTCCACGGCGTCCCCGCCGTTGCACAGGAAGAGGGCCTTCTCGAGGCCGTCGGCGCTCAGCGCGGCGAGCTCGGCGGCCAGCTCCTCGACGGGGTCGTGGGTGAAGACCATCCCGCTGACGTAGCCGAGCCGCGCGGCCTGCTCGCCCAGCGCTTTCGCCAGCTCCGCGTTGCCGTGTCCCAGGTTGCTGACGAGCGCGCCGCTGCTGGCGTCCAGGTAGCGCTTGCCGGCGTCGTCGTAGAGCCAGCAGCCCTCGCCGCGAACGATCCTCGGGAAGCGCTTCTTCAGCCGGCGGTACAGGACGTGGCCAGCAGGGTATTGGCAGGCAGCGACGGGGGGCATACGCGGTTTCCATCCGTTCGGTCCGGAAGTCGATCGAGCCGCTTCGACGCGTCGAGCCCGCCGCAACGCCCGTCCGGCTCTCAGCCCTCGAGGATTGCCTGGGCCGCGAGCGCGCCCGGCTGGCAGGTTACGCCGCCGCTCGGGTGCGAGCCACTGCCGCCCAGGTAGAGCCCCGCGATGGGCGTGGCGTAGCGCGCCAGTGCGGGCGTGGGCCGCATGAACAGCAGCTGGTCGAGCGCGTGCTCGCCGTGGTGGATGTGTCCGCCGCTGAGCCCGTAGCGCGCTTCGATGTCCGCCGGACCGAGAACCTCCCGCGCGCGAATCAGACCCTTCGTGCCGGGCGCGACGCTCTCGAGCACCTCGACGACCGCGTCTCCGAAGCCCTCCCGGGCGGCGTCGCTCCAGCCGCCCTCCAGATCGTGGGGGACGAAGTGCGCCAGGATCGACACGACGTCCTTGCCGCTCGGTGCGAGGGAGGCGTCTCGGACGCTCGGCACGCTCACGTCGAGGTGGGGCTTCTTGGAGCAGCCGCGGTACTTGACCGCGTCGAAGGCGCGTTCGATGTCGTCGACATCGTCCGCCACGACCGCGCGGGCGTGCCTCTCGCCCTCCCGGCCGCGGAAGGCGAGCTGCCCGTCGAGCGCGAGGTTCACCTTCGCGGTCGTCCCGCGCATGCGCACGACGCCGATCTGCTCCTCGACTCGGAGCGGCAGCGCGCCCGGCTCGAGGAGCTCGAGCAGCGCGCGCTTCGGGTCGCAGGTGGCCAGCACCAGCGGCGCTTCGAGGGTGGAACCATCGGCGAGCTGCACGCCGGAGACGGCGCCCCGGGCCACCAGGATCCGGGCGACCTCCGCCTCCAGCCGGATCGTCCCGCCCGCCGCCTCGAAGGCCTCGCGCAGTGATTCGATGAGCGCGGCGGGCCCGCCCTTCACTTCCGCGCCGCGCACGCACTCGTAGAGCAGCACGCTGGCGGCGCTGCCCGCGGCCCACGGTCCGAGGAACGCACCCGTCACCGCTGGCGCGGCGAGCGCCGCGGAAGGCAGCGGATCGTTGAAATATTCGTGCAGCCAGTCGGCCGCGCACATGGGCGCCACGCGCAGCAGCTCGAGCATGTCGGCGTTGCCGAGCCGCCGCAGCGCGAGCCCGGTCACGCCGAGCTTCCACAGCTCCGCGAGCGAGCTCGGCTTCATCTGCGGCGGTCGCTCGTTCAAGACGCGCGCGACGAAGCCGCGCACGCGAGACAGGAAGGCGCGCCACGCCGCGTAGCCATCTCCGTCGCCCTTGTGCAGCGCTTCGAGCTCGTCGCGCGAGCGTGCGGCGTTCGCGTGAAGCACGACGCCCTTGTGCTGCGAGTGCGCCGCCAGCACGGACGGCGCTTCGTCTTCGAACTGCAGGCCGTAGCGCGACAGTCCGAGTGCAGCGACGACGGGGCGGCGCACGCCCGTGGTGTCGTGCAGCAAGCCCGGGACGCGGTAGCCGGGGTGGATCTCCGTCGCGGCGCACAGGCCGCCCACGACGCCGCGCTTCTCGACGATCGTGACCGCGCGGCCCGCCCGGGCCAGCGACAGGCCGGCGACCAGTCCGTTGTGTCCGGCCCCGATGACGATGGCGCCGCTCATACCGCCCTCGCCTTCAGCATGGTGCTCGCGCACAGCTGACCGGGCGCAGCCATGATGCCGCCGCCCGGGTGCGCGCCGGAGCCGCACAGCCAGAGATTCCGCACCGGCGTCTTGTAACGGGCCCATCTCGCCACCGGTCGCATGAAGGCGAGCTGCTCGAGGCTGAGCTCGCCGTGGAAGATGTTGCCCTCGGTGAGGCCGTAGGTCTGCTCCAGATCCCACGGCGTCAGCACGTGGCGGTGCAGGATGCGGTCCTTGATGCCCGGCGAGAATCGCGCCAGCGTGTCGATGACGGCGTCGCCGAAGGCCTCGCGCTGGTTCTCCCAATCCGCGGGTCCCTCCTTCAGCTTGTAGGGCGCGTACTGCACGAAGATGCTCATCACGTGCTTGCCCGGCGGCGCCACCGACGGATCCGTCAGCGACGGAATCACGCAGTCCATGAAGGGCTGGCGCGAGAAGCGGCCGTACTTGGCGTCGTCGTAGGCGCGTTCCAGGAAGTCCACGCTCGGTGCGATGGTGATGTCGCCCTTGAGCGCCGGAGAATCCACGGCGAGGCCCGGAAACTCGGGCAGCGAGTCGAGCGCGAGGTTCACCTTGCCGGAGGAGCCGCGCATCTTGAAGCGTTTGATCTGTCTGGCGAAGTCACCGTCGAGGCGATCCTCGCCGACCATGCCGAGGAAGGTCCGGTGCGGGTCGGCGCCGCTCACCACCACCTTCGCGCGATACTCGTCGCCGTTCTCGAGCACGACGCCGCGCGCCTCGTCACCGCTCATGAGGATCCGGGCCACCGGGCAGCCCGTCTTGATCTCGACGCCCAGGGCGCGCGCCGAGCGCGCGATCGCCAGGGCCACCTGACCGGTGCCGCCCTTCTGCAGCCCCCAGGCCCGGAAGGCGCCGTCGATCTCCCCCATGTAGTGGTGCAGCAGCACGTAGGCGGTGCCCGGGGAGCGAACGCCGAGGAAGGTGCCGATGATGCCGCTCACGCTCATGGGGCCGATCAGGCGATCCGACTCGAACCACTCGCTCAGGAAGTCGTAGGCGCTCATCGTCATCATCTTGAGGTTGGCGGCGATGGCGTCCTCACCGAGGCCGCGGAAGTGCTTGCGCAGGCGCAGCAGCTCGATGAGGGTGGAGAGGTTGAGCTTGGAAGGATCCAGCGCCGGCGCCTCGACGATCGGCTTCACCAGGCGCCCCAGCTCGCTCATGGCCTGACCGAAGAGCGGATAGCGCTCCGCGTCCCGCGGCGAGAAGCGCGCGATGTTGCGCCGGTTCATCTCGCCATCCGGACCGCGCAGCAGCGAGGTGCCGTCTTCGAAGGGCGAGAAGGTCCAGTCGAGCGGCAGGATCTCGAGACCGTGCTTGGAGAGCTCGAGGTCGCGGATGATCTGCGGTCGCAGCAGGCTCACCACGTAGGAGCACGACGAGAAGGTGAAGCCCGGCGTGATCTCCTCGCTGACCGTGGCGCCGCCGAGGATGTCGCGGCGCTCGAGGAGCAGCACCTTGCGCCCGGCCTTGGCGAGGTAGGCGGCGCAGGTGAGCCCGTTGTGCCCCCCGCCCACGATGATCGCGTCATAGGTCGTGGCCATCAGGGCGTCCTCTTCCGCTCGGGATCGAAGAAGGGTTTCTCGACGACGGTCGCCGTCACCTTGCGCCGTTCGTAGAGCACGGTGTGCTCGAGCTGGAGCACGCTGCCGAGCTGCGCGTACTTCGCCTTCACGCTCGCCAGGCTCAGGTGGCGCTTCAGCAGCGGAGACCACACGCTGCTCGTCACCTGTCCGGCGAACTCGCCGTCGGCGTAGAGCGGCAGGGTCGCGCGCGACGCGGCGGGCGAGAGACCGGGCGGAAGGTCGTAGCTCGCGTAGAGCTGCTCGAGCCCGAGCCAGTCCGCCTCCACGCCGACCATCTTCCAGGACGCGCCGCGGGCGGCCTCTGCGCGCAGGGCATCCTGTCCCATGAACGCGCCGTGATCGAGCTGCACGCAGCGGTCGAGGCCGATCTCGTAGGGCGTCGAGCGGCGCGCGTCGATGGTCACGTGCGGCGCCGAATGATAGTCGACACCGAGCATGATCAAGCCCGCTTCGATCCGCACCATGTCGAGCGCCTCGATGCCCGCGGGCTCGAGGCCGTAGGCGCGACCGGCGCTCCGGAGCGCGTCCCAGAGCTTGATGGCGTCGGCTGCGTCGCACCACAGCTCGTAGCCGAGATCGCCGGTGTAGCCGGTGCGGCTGATCTGCAGCTCGACGCCGTCGAGCTTCGCCTGCGTGGTATCGAAGTACTTCAGCGCGTCCATGTCGGCGTCGCTGCACTGCTTGAGCACGTCGCGCGACGTGGGCCCCTGCAGCGAGAGCGCGGCGATTCGCTCGCTCACGTCCACGATCTCGACGTCGAAGCCGCGGCTCAAGCGGCTCATCCACGCCAGCGTCGGCTCCGCCGCGGTGACGAAGAAGCGATCCTCGTCGAGCCGGCTCACCGTGCCGTCGTCGATGACCTTGCCGTTGGCATCGCACCAGCACGTATAGGCCACGCGTCCGACCGGCATCTTGGCGAAGCCGCGCACCGTCAGGCGCGAAAGCAGGCGCGCGGCATCCGCGCCCTTCACCTCGTACTTGAAGAGCGGCGTGATGTCGGTGAGGGCGCACGCCTCACGAAAGGCCCAATACTCCGCGAGGTGCGTCTCCCCGTAGTGGGAGACGGCGTAATACCCACCCCACTGCTTCCAGGCGTAACTCGTACACAACGGTGCAATACGGCCATGGAACGGAGACTCGGTGGGCATGGCGCCGAGGTATAGCGCGCCCGTGCGGGGCCGGCGAGGACGCGAGTGCGCGCGATCGGTCGCTTTTCTCGTGCGGCCGCGGCGCGCGCCCGATGTTCCCGGCGTTGCGTCGCGCAGCGGGTCGCGCCCGGCGGCAAAGCGATCTGCTAGCGGCGCCCCAATGCGTGTGTCATCGTGGTCTGCCCGATCGTTTCCCGGGTCGGTGCGGCACTGTGCCGCGGTTGGCGAGGGTGGTTGGCGAGGGTGGCGGGGAAGCGGTCTCCGAACCGCATGCACCCGAGTCTCGGAGCCGAACGCCCGAGAGGCCCGCGCGGTGCCGCGGCGCGGAAGAAAGGGAATGCCTTGCCTGAGACCCCGGACGGAAACGCGCGGGGCGCCAGCAGGGGCGTGCCGGCAGCCCCCCTGCCGGCCGTGGTGCTCGCGAATGGCCACTTCGCAGACAGCTGGGCCAAGACCGCCCACGGTCTGGTGCGCGGCTCGCGGCGCTTCCGGGTGGTGGGCGTGGTGGACCCGAGCTGTGCAGGCGCCGACGCGGGAGAGCTGCTCGACGGCCACAAGCGTTCCATCCCGATCTTCGCGTCGCTGGCCGAGGCCGCGGCCCAGGCCACGCCCCGGCCGCGCGCCTGCGTGATCGGTGTGGCGACCGAGGGTGGGGTGTTGCCGAAGGAGCTGCGCGGGGAGCTCCTGCACGCGGCCGACCTCGGGCTGCAGCTCGTCAACGGCCTGCACCAGCTGCTGGGCGACGACGCGGAGCTGGCGGCCCGCTGCCGCGCGTCGGGCGCGGAGATCATCGACATCCGCCGGCCACGACGCTTCTCGGAGCTCGCCTTCTGGTCGGGCAGGATCCGCGAGCTCGAGATCCCCCGCATCGCGCTGCTCGGAACGGACTGCGCGCTCGGCAAGCGCACGACGGCGGGCTTGCTGCTGGAAGCGCTGCGCGGGCGGGGCATCACGGCGGACATGGTCTACACCGGGCAGACCGGCTGGCTGCAGGGCTACGCGCACGGCTTTCTCTTCGACGCGACGCCCAACGACTTCGTCTCGGGCGAGCTCGAGCGCGCCGTGCTCGAGTGCGCGGCCGCCACGCATCCGCAGCTGATCCTGCTCGAGGGACAGTCGTCGCTGCGCAATCCGAGTGGGCCGTGTGGTGCGGAATTCCTGTTGAGCGCGGGGGCACGTCACGTCGTGCTGGTGCACGCACCGGCGCGCGAGATCTTCGACGGCAGCGAAGAGCTGCCGGGCGGCGGCTGGCCGATCCCGCCGCTCGCCGAAGAGCTCGAGCTGATCCGCCTGTACGGCGCGGAGACGCTGGCGATCGCCCTCAACACGCAGCGGCTCGACGCGGAGGCGATCGCCCGACATCGCGCCGCGATCGAGCGGGAGACCGGGCTGCCCACCTTCCTGCCGCTGGGCGGAAGCCTGGACGGCCTGGTGGATCGCATCGTCGAGCGCGTGCTGCGGAAGCGATCGTGAAGATCGCGGGCGTCGAATGGCGCAGCGTCCACACCCCGCTGACGCAGCCCTACGAGATCGCCTCCCTGGTCACCGACAGCGTCGACCTGCTCTACGTGCGGCTGCGCAGCGACGACGGACTCGAGGGCTGGGGCTCGGCCTCCCCCGCCGAGGACGTCACCGGAGAATCCCCGGCCGCGTGCGAAGCCGCGCTGGCGCGCGGGGCCGAGCGCCTGCCGGGCCGCGACCCGCGCGAGACCGCCGCGCTCTCGGCCGCGTTGGCCGAGGAGATCCCCCGTGCGCCGGCGGCCCGCGCCGCGTTCGACATGGCCTGCCACGACCTCGCCGCCCAGCACGCGGGGCGCCCCCTCGCCGAGATCCTCGGGCGCGTCCACGAGCGCCTGCCGACCTCGGTCACCCTGGGCATCCAATCCGTCGAGGAGAGCCTCGCCGCCGCGGCCGATTACGTGGCGCAGGGATTCCGTTGCCTCAAGGTCAAGATCGGCAAGGATCTCGAGGCGGACATCGAGCGCCTGGTCCGGCTGCGCGAGACGCAGGGCCCGTGCGTGGCGCTTCGCGTGGACGCCAACCAGGGCTACGACGCGGAGCAGACGAGGCGCTTCTTCGCGGCGACGGCGGCGCTCGAGCTCGAGTTCGTCGAGCAGCCGATGCCGGCCTCCGAGGATGCGGCGCTGCTCGCGCTGCCCGCCGCGCTGCGCCGGCAGGTCGCTTTGGACGAGAGCCTGCACAGCCCGGCCGACGCGCGGCGGCTGGCGGGACCGCCGGCCGCCGTCGGTACCTTCGTCGTGAAGCTCATGAAGTGCGGCGGGCCGACCCCCGCGCTCGAGATCGCCGCCGCGGCCGCAGCGGGCAGCGTCGACCTGATGTGGGGCTGCAACGACGAGAGCGTCATCTCGATCGCCGCGGCGCTGCACGTCGCCTACGCCTGCCCCGCCACCCGCTACCTCGACCTCGACGGATCCTTCGACCTCGCGCGCGACCTCGGCCGCGGCGGCTTCCGCCTCGTGGACGGCCACCTCGAGCTCACCTCGGAGCCCGGCCTCGGCGTCACGGGGACGTTGTCGAATAGTTGAATTGCAGACGGGTCCGATACGCCCGCGGGAGGCCTTCCCCGCGCGTGCGCGCGGGGTCCATTCAACTGCGTCTCCGCTCCTGGGGCTTGGGGAAGTTGGTCATGGACGCGGCGAAGCGCTCGAGATCGGCGTCGGGGAGCTCGAAGTCCGAGAGCTGTCCGCTCAGGTACTTGTCGTAGCCGACCAGGTCCATCAGGCCGTGGCCGGACCAGTTGAACAGGATCACGCGCTCCCGGCCCTCCTCCTTGGCGCGCTTCGCTTCCTCCACCACACCGGCGATGGCGTGCGCGGTCTCCGGCGCCGGGATGAAGCCCTCGCTGCGGGCCCACAGCACGCTCGCCTCGTAGCACTCGAGCTGGTGGTAGGCGCGCGGCTCGATCAGCTGGTCGTTCACGAGCTGGCTGATCAGCGGCGCCACGCCGTGGTAGCGCAGACCGCCCGCGTGGATGGGCTCGGGCACGAAGCCGTGGCCGAGCGAGTGCATCGGCATGAGCGGCGTCATCCCCACCGTGTCGCCGTAGTCGTAGGAGAACTTCGCGCGCGTCAGCGTCGGGCAGGCCTTCGGCTCGGTGGCGACGATGCGCACCTCTCGTCCGTGAATTCGGTCGCGCACGTACGGGAAGGCCAGGCCCGCGAAGTTCGAGCCGCCGCCGACGCAGCCGATCACCACGTCCGGCTCGTCGCCCGCGAGCTTCATCTGCTTCTGCGCTTCGAGCCCGATGACCGTCTGGTGCAGCAGCACGTGGTTCAGCACGCTGCCGAGCGAGTAGCAGGTGTCGTCGCGCCCGACGGCCTCTTCGACCGCTTCGCTGATCGCGATCCCCAGGCTGCCCGGCGTGTCGGGCGACTCGGCCAGGATCTTGCGGCCCGCCGCGGTCTGGTCGCTCGGGCTCGGAATGCACTCGGCGCCCCACACGGCCATCATCATCTTGCGGAATGGCTTCTGCTCGAAGCTGATGCGCACCATGTACACCTTGCACTCGAGGCCGAACTGGCTGCACGCGAACGCGAGCGCGCTGCCCCACTGGCCCGCACCCGTCTCCGTCGTGAGTCGCCGGATGCCCGCCTCGCGGTTGTAGTACGCCTGCGCGATCGCCGTATTCGGCTTGTGACTGCCCGGCGGCGAGGTGCCTTCGTGCTTGTAGTAGATCTTCGCGGGCGTGCCGAGCGCGCGCTCGAAGGCGTGCGCCCGGTAGAGCGGCGCGGGTCGCCAGAGCAGCAACTTCTCGAGCACCGACTCGGGAATGTCGATCCAGCGATCCGTGCACATCTCCTGCTCGATGAGGTTCATCGGGAAGATGGGCGCGAGGTCGTCCGGCCCCACGGGCGCCTTCGTCGCCGGGTGCAGCGGCGGCTGCAGCGGCGTCGGCATGTCCGCCTGGATGTTGTACCACTGCCGGGGAATCTCGTCCTCGCGCAGCACGAACTTGGTACCCATTGCGTCCTCCCCGATGGCCGTGCGCGCGCTTCGCGCGCAGTCGCCGCAGGCGCTGCCGGAAGGATCGGTCGCCTCGCAGTCGGATGCCAGTGCGCGGACAGCGACGCGGAGCGTCGGCTCGGGCGTTCGGATCGCGCTCCGCGCCGCCGCAGATGGCGCGACGCGCAGCACCGGGCGATGCTCCGGAATCCTGCGCGGCGACCCGGAATCGCTCGCAGATGGATTCTCGGAGCGCGCTGCACATGCGATTCAGCCGCGCGATCGTGCGACTTCCCGCGGAGAGCTTCGCGCAAGGCCTGACCCGCGCGGCGCTGGGGCCCGCCGACCTCGCGCGAATGCGGGCGCAGCACGCGGCCTACGTCGACGCGCTGCGCGCTGCGGGCCTCGAGGTCCAGCAGCTCGACGCGGCGCCCCAATATCCGGATGCCCACTTCGTCGAGGACGTCGCGGTGGTGACGCCGGAGCTCGCCGTGATCGCGCGCCCGGGCGCGGCCCCGCGGCGCGGCGAGGAGCTGCTGATGGAGCCCGTGCTGGCCGCGCATCGCCTCCTCGCGCGCATCCAGGAGCCGGGCACGCTCGAGGGCGGCGACGTGCTGCCGATCGGGAAGCGCTGCTTCATCGGCGTCACCGCGCGCACCAACGAGGCCGGGGCGCGCCAGCTCGAGACGATCCTTGCCGCGCACGGCTATCGCTGCGTCTTGATCCCGGTGGCGCACACCCTGCATCTCAAGTCGGATTTGAACGCCGTCTCCGACGAGAGCGTGGTCGTCACGCCCGCCCTGGCCGGGCACGCGGCACTGGCGGACTACGAGAAGATCGTCGTGCAGCCCGACGAGGCCTACGCCGCCAACGTGCTGCGAGTCAACGATCGGCTGCTGATGCCGCATGGCTTTCCGCGGCTGCGCGACAAGCTGCACGCGGCGGGCGTCGCGGTGCTGGAGCTCGACATGAGCGAGGCGCGCAAGATGGATGGCGGGCTGACCTGCCTGTCCCTGCGTTTCTGACGGCGCAGCGCCTCCGACATGCGAGCGCGCGATCCGCGCCGCGCGGCACTCAGCGCTCGTCGCAGACTGGGCGCGCGTGCAGCGCCGCGATCTGCTCGGTCATGCTGCGGCTGTCCGGCGCTCCGAGCAGACCGCCCGCCAGCATTGCGACACTGCTCGAGAGCAGCGCGACGACGATCGGCGGCAGACCGAGATCGAGCCCGCCCGCGAGGGCGAGCGCGTAGCTTCCGGCTCCGGCGACGAGCGCCGCGACACCACCGACCCGATTCGCCCGCTTCCACCACAGGCCGGCGACCGTGGGCACGAAGAGCCCGGCGCTCAGCAGACCGATCCCGGCGGTGTAGAAGCGACTCAGCAGCTCGGGCGGCGCGAGCGCCCAGTACAGCGCCAGGATCCCGATCGCCCAGGCCGACGCCACGCGCACGGCGGCCAGCGCTCTCTCGCTGGCGCGCTGGCGCAGGAACTCGCCCAGCAGGTCGTGGGCGATCGCCGAGCTGCAGGCCAGCAGCAGCGCGTCGGTGGTGGACATGACGGCGGCGAGCACCGCCGCCACCGCGATGCCGCGGACGAACGCCGGAAACTCCGACTGGATGACGCGGAGGAACACCTGGTCCGCGTCGTCGAGGCCGGGAAAGCCGAGCTTGCCCACCGGCACGATGGCGAGCACCGCGGCGAGGATCATCACGCTGTAGGCGAGCATCGCCAGATTGAGGGAGAGCTGCGCACTGCGCCCGTCCTTCGCGGTGAAGACGCGCATGACGATGTGCGGGATCACGGGGATCGCCGTCGCCCAGATGACGAAATAGCCGAGCGAGCTCCCGATGTCCCGATCCGCCAGACGGCCGAGCTCGGGGGCCACCGCCGTGGTCTGCCGCATCAACTCGAGGGGCGAGCCGGCGCGCCAGACCACCGCCAGCGCGGTGCCCAGCACCACGACCAGCATGATCAGGCCCTGCACGACGTCGGTCCAGGTGATGGCGATCATGCCGCCGATCGAGACGTAGGTGATGAACACGAGCGTGGCGATCACCAACGCCGTGTCGTAGGGGATGTCGAGCAGCGCGTGGGCGGTGATCCCGGCGGCCTTGAGCTGTGCCACGATGTAGACGCTGAAGGCGATCACGATCAGCACCGGAACCAGCAAGCGCACGACCGGGCTCGGAAAGCGAAAGGCCAGGAAATCCGTGATCGTGTAGCGGCCGAAGGCGCGCAGCTGGCGGGCCACGAGGATCGAGGCCAGGGGAAAGCCGACCACCGCGCCGGCGAAGAGCGCGAGGGTGGCCGGAATTCCCTGGGAATAGGCCAGCCCCATCACGCCGATGATCGAGCCGCCGCTCGCCAGGCTCGCCATGATCGCCATGGCATTGACCGCGGTGCCGATGCGCCGCCCCGCCACCCAGTACTCGTCCCGCGAGGCGAGCACCTTGCGCGACGCGAACACGCCGATGCCGATGCAGGCGAGGAGATAGAGGAGCACCAGGACGCGCTCGACGACCATTGCGCAGCCCCTCTACCCGCGGCGACGGCCGCTGCGAAACACCCAGAGTGTCAGCACCGGCGAGATCACCATCAGCGCCGCCATCCCCCAGCCCGAGAGCGCCATGCCGACGACTTCGAGCTGGCGCCACACCGGCAGGAAGCAGACGGCGGAGAAGAGCAGCAGAAAGACGAGCGCGAATGCCTCGCCCCGCGCCATCGGGAAGAAGTGCCTGCCGCCCGCCACCTGCCGCCTCCCCATCCCCCGGTCCGTGATCCCGGTGCGCGCCGGGCCCCGCGGGCTCGCGGCCGCGCGCGCCTCGGCCGGGCCCCGAGGCTAGGGCCCCACCCGAAAGCGGCAACCCCGCCGCGAAGCAGAATCCGCAGCCGGGTGCCGGGCGCAGGGGATTCGGGAGCCGACGCGCCGCACCGCGCATGGCCCGGAGATGGCGGAGGCTCTACGTTTTGGCCCTGCCGGCGCAGCACTTGCGCGGAGCCGATGCGGAGTCGAAGCATGCAGGAAGTCGTGATCGTGAGTGCGGTGCGCACGCCCATCGGCCAGATCCGCGGCGCGCTCTCCTCGGTGCGACCCGACGATCTGGCCGCTCTGGTGATCCGCGAAGCCTTGAGCCGCGCGGAAGTGGACGCCGCGCAGGTCGAAGAAGTGTTCATGGGTTGCGCGAATCAGGCGGGCGAAGACAACCGGAACGTGGCGCGCATGGGCCTGCTGCTGGCCGGGCTGCCGCAATCCGTGCCGGGCGTGACGTTCAACCGCCTGTGCGCGAGCGGCCTGACGGCCATCAATCAGGCGGCGCGCGCGATCCGCGCCGGAGAAGGCGAGCTCTACGTCGCGGGCGGCGTGGAGAGCATGACGCGCGCGCCGTACGCGCTGCCGAAGAACCCCCAGGCGTTCGGACCCTCGGGCAACATCACCGGCTACGACACGACACTCGGCTGGCGCTTTCCGAACCCCGCGCTGGAGAAGCTCTTCCCGCTCGAAGCCATGGGCGAGACCGCCGAGAACATCTACGAGATGAGCCGCGAGGGCAAGATCCGGGGCGGCGAGATCACCCGACAGGATCAGGATGCCTTCGCCCTGCAGAGCCAGTCGCGGGCGGTGCAGGCGATTGGCGCGGGGCACTTCGCGACGGAAATCGTCCCGGTCAGCATTCCGCAGCGCCGCGGCGATCCCGTCGTGTTCGACACGGATGAGTTTCCCCGCTACACGCGCGAGGGAAACGAGTTCCGCCTCGCCACGGACATGGAGCAGCTGGCCCGGCTCAAGCCGGTGTTCCGATCCGGCGGAACGGTGACGGCGGGCAACGCGAGCGGCCTGAACGACGGTGCGGCCGCGCTGGTGCTGATGTCCGAGCGCGTGGCCCGCCAGCTCGGCGCCAAGCCGCTGGCGCGCTGGATGGGCTCCGCCGCCGCAGGCGTGGACCCGCGCGTGATGGGCCTCGGACCGGTGCCGGCGACGCAGAAGGTGCTCGCCCGCACGGGCCTCTCGCTGGCGGACATCCAGCTCGCCGAGCTCAACGAGGCGTTCGCGGTGCAGTCCCTCGCGGTGCTGCGCGAGCTCGAGCTCAGCCAGGACATCACCAACGTCAACGGGGGCGCCATCGCGCTGGGCCATCCGCTCGGCTGCTCGGGCGCGCGGCTGCTCACCACCCTGATCCACGAAATGCGGCGGCGCGCCGCTCTGGGCGAATCCATGCGCTACGGCCTGGCCACCCTCTGTGTGGGGGTGGGCCAGGGCGAAGCCACCGTCATCGAAAGAATCTAGAGGCCGAGCATGAAACGCGTTCCCCAGATCACCCTGCAAGAAGCCGCCGCGCTGGTGAAGAGCGGCGACACGATCCTCGTCGGCGGATTCGGCATGACCGGAAACCCGGTGCATCTGCTCCACGCGCTGGCGGAAACCGACGTGCGCGACCTGCTCTACATCGCCAACAACGTGAGCGAAGCGGGTCTCGGCGGCGGGCGCCTCCTGCGCAACGGCCAGATCAAGAAGGCCATCGGCTCCTTCTTCACCAGCAACCCCGAGGCCGTGGCGGCCGCGCAGGCGGGCAAGATGCAAGTCGAGCTGCTGCCCCAGGGCTCGCTCGCCGAGTCGCTGCGCGCGGGTGGCGCCGGAATCGGCGGGTTCTTCACGCCGACCTCCGCCGGCACGGTGATCGGCGAGAAGTGCGAGAAGAAGGTCATCGACGGCGTGGAGCACGTCTTCGTGCCGGGCCTGCGCGGCAACGTGGCGTTCGTGCGCGCCTGGAAGGCCGACACCGCGGGGAACCTCGTCTACCGGATGACCGAGCAGAACTTCAACAAGGCGATGGCGACCGCGGCCGATCTCGTCATCGCCGAGGCGGAGACGATCGTGCCGGTGGGCGAGATCGATCCCAATCAGGTCCACACGCCGGGCTGCTACGTCGACTACCTGGTGCAGGCCCACACGACCCTGGAAGACCTGGGCAGCTCCGCGTCGGTCGCAGCCAGCAACAAGAAGGTCGACCCGGTGCGCATGAACATGGCCCGCCGCGCGCTGGCGGAGCTGAAGCCCGGCGACGTGGTCAACCTGGGCATCGGCATTCCGACCCTGGTAGCCGACCTGATCACGCCGGAGCACGGCGTCATCCTCCACAGCGAGAACGGCATGCTGGGCGTGGGGCCCGCGCCGTCCGAGGGCGGAGCGCTGGAGTACCCCGTCAACGCGGGCAAGATTCCGGTCACCGCGCTGCCGGGCAGCAGCTACTTCGACAGCGCGGATTCCTTCGGCATGATCCGCGGCGGCCACATCGACCTGGCGATCATGGGCGGGCTGCAGGTGGATGCCCGAGCCAACCTCGCGAACTGGGCGATCCCGGGCAAGCCCCTGCTGGGCGTGGGCGGCGCCATGGATCTGGCCTCGGGCGCGAAGCGGCTCATCATCACCATGACGCACACCAATCCCGACGGCAGCTCGAAGATCGTTCCCGAATGCGACCTTCCCCTCACGGCGCGCCGCGCGGTGGACATGGTGATCACCGACCTGGCGGTGTTCACGTTCGAGCCGGGAGAGCTCACCCTGATCGAGGTGATGCCGGGAGCGACCCTGGAGCAGGTGCGAGCCGCGACGTCGGCGAAGTTCGCGGAACGCCTGGGCAGCTAGAGCTCATCGCATACACCCCGGCCGAGCGGGGCGTGCGAGTTCGGTCCTGACTATGTTTCCATCGTATGGGCTGGTACTGAGTGGGATGGGCCAGAGGTCGTCTCCATTACCTTGAAGCTCGTCCCCGAGCCCACTACCGCCCTCCTTCTCGCCTTCGGCCTCGCCGGGTTGGCGGTGCGCAGACGCACGCAGCACTGGTCCAGGGCGCAGGGATTCAATAGCTACCGCGAATAGCCGTTACCGGACACGATTCAGGGTCTGCGCCCCCGCACTCGATACAGCGCCCCCAAGCAACCCAGCCCCTCAGCCAGCAGCAGGCAGCGCGAAAGCTCCGAGACGGGGATCCCCCGGGTGATCTCCGGCTAGCGCCGCCGCCGGCTCGGTCGCCTCTGCGTCTGGGCGGGCGTCGGATCGTGGGCGTTCAGCGGATCGCTTCGCAGCACGAGGACTTCATCACCGTCTGTGAATCCGTCGCCGTCACTGTCAGGGTCGAGTGCGTCGGTCCCGAATATCGCCTCCTCTACGTCTAGGAGCCCATCGCCATCCATGTCGGGAACGGTGCGAATCGCATCACAACCCTCGAACAACCTGCCGCCCAGCGTTTCGCCGGTGATGCACGCCTCCATGTCGCCAAACGCGATCCCTGTGTCTTCGACTCGGAAGTGTGCCATCAAATCCGTGAAACCGTCGGTGTTCAAGTCCTCGAAGTGCGGCCCGTGGCTGTGTTCGAGTGGCGCCCCGTAACGACCGAAGGCCAGCGTCGTCACGTCTACGTTCGCTACATCGAAACTGTATGACCCCTTGATCGTCACTGGGAGGTCCCCTTCGAGGGACGGATTGATGGAGTTAGGGTCGCTGCCTGGCTTGATGTCGATCTCAACAGCGATGATGATTGGATTACGCCATGGTGGATCGAACGCCCAGAGTAGGTTACTGAAATTCGGTCCGCACGGACCGGCCCATGGATCAGCGAGTCTGTAGAAGCCGGATCCCAACACCTAAAAGTGTAGATTGGGTCCGCTTGAGTTTCCCGCACTACCGGCCTCTGCGATCTTCTGCCCTTGTTCGACGAGTTCGCCCTCCGTAACTACGATCGAGTTCTTCTTCAGGTGGTCATATCGGGTCGCAAAAACCCCATCGACACCGGTGTGTCGCATGACGACGACATTTCCGCCCGCGAAGCACCAGCGACAGGAACCTACCCCCTGTCCGCAGTAGGGTCCTCGCTGGGTGCACACCCTGTAGCCTTGAGGTCCAGCCTGGCAATCGGGCTCGCTAAAATTCGGGCACCGGTCATACTTGCCATCAAAGACCCACAGAACCTCTCCCGGGGCGGATGCCAAGACATTTACACCCTTATCCATCTGCGCCCACGTCAGGCCGATATCTGTCCCCTGATGCCCCAGATACCCGGGAGCGCCGCAATTGAAGGCCCGGCCATCCCGATTGATATCCGGGTACCCGATGTGGGAATTGCATGTTCTGCCAGGAACGCATTCGATCGGCCAAGTCAACTCTTGAGCCGTGCCAACGGGTAGGAAAATATCTGTTCCGTTGAGTGTTCCGCCCTCCAAGTCAGCGTCGGGAAAGTTGGTCTCCGCGATGCTCGCTCGGATAGAGAGCATGGCAAAGAGAATGGCCCCTACAAGGAACGCGCTGGCGCGCTTCATAACTGAGCTCCGTGAACCGCCTGGAGGACAGCAGGGCCGCGACATTCTGACGTCGGGGAAGGAGTGCGAAGAGCGCATCGCGACCGAGGGGTGAGAAGCGGCCATGCCGACCTCACCGGGCGGTGTCTTCAGTCTACACCCTGAGGATGAAGCCGAGGCCATTAAGAGCTGCTCGCCAATCGGCGGGTATATGACGATCGAAACCGGAGTCCCGCAAGCCCCCGATTTCCCGCGTGGAGCCTGATTCTCTTTTCTACGCTTATTTGACATAACGCTTACTTATCGGATCTGGCAAGAACCCCGCTTGAACTTCCTATGCCCCGCACGAGGCCATTGACCTCGAAGCGCCAATCCGCGTAATCTGTCAGGTTGTCTTGATTCGGCCTCGCGTGGAATTCCACATGCAACTCGCACGCCTGTACATGCCCTCGCTGCTCTGCCTCGCCCTCGCGCTGGCACCGCTCCGGGCCCCGGCCATGATCATCCTGGGCGGCGATGCTGGAGGGTACGTGCGTGATGTGGCCGTCGCGGGAGACCTGGCCTTCCTGGCCTCGTGGTGGGGTGACCTGCGCATCGTCGACGTCTCGGATCCCAGGGCAACGCTGGAGCTGGGCCGCCTGAAAATCCCGGGCCTCGACGTCCGCGCCGTGGCGGCGGATGGCACGTTCGTCTATGTCAACTTCAGAAATGCCCAAGGTCCGCCATCCGGTGAGCCGCCTGCGACGCCCGGGCTGCGCATCTTCGACGTGTCGGATCCCGCCAACCCGGCCGTGATCGGCACGCTTGAACTGTCCGACGTCAGCGGCCTTGGTCCTCTGAACGTGTCCGATGGAATCGCCCTCCTCGGTTCCCACATCCTCGACGTGTCAGACCCTACAGCCCCTGTTCAGCTCGGAACCTTGCCGGTCACGCGAATCACCAGTGTCCGGGTGGTCGGCAAGCTGGCCTACGTGGCCCGTGGATACTTCGGCGGTGAGACCACCGGTCTTCGCATCTTCGACGTGTCGAACCCCTCGACACCCGTCGAGCTGGGTCGCTTGGACCTGGATATCGAAGGGGCCTTCGATCTCAACGTTGTCGACGAGGTCGCCTACGTCTTCGATCTCGCGCTCACCAACGGCCCATCTTACGTGTACTCGATCGACGTCTCCAATCCGGCGGCGCCCACCCTGCTGGGATCGCTTCCGGTGTCCGATCCGCCGAGCGGTCTCGCGGTGCGGAGCGGTCGAGCCTTCGTGACTTCACTAAGCGGGCTCTACGCCATCGACATCAGCGACCCAACGGCGCTGGTGAACCTCGGAGAGCTGGCGTCCGACGGCTTCGGGGCCATCATGCTCGCAGGCAACATCGCCTACGT
>JAOUNA010000319.1 GCA_029881215.1 Myxococcales bacterium
CGAAGGCACCACCAGCCACAGCGCCGGCTGCACCAGCGCGGCGTAGAGCAGCCCGGCGAGCAGGGCCGCGGGAACCACCGCGTACGCCGCCTGCCACATCCAGCGACCGCACTCGCGCGGGTGCCCGGCGCCGTGCGCCTGGGAGACGAACGTCTGCACGCCGCTCGCCGTGCCGTAGAAGGGGCTGAAGAGCGTCCAGAGCCAGATGCCCGCGAAGCCGACGGCGCCCAGCTGGGTGCCGCCGAGGCGTCCCACCATGGCCGAGTCGACCGCGCTCATGGCGGTCGTGGAGAGCTGGGTGAGGATCACCGGATACGCGAGGAGGAAGACCTCGCGGATGCCGCCTTGCGCGCGCTCGCTGCGGGCGCACACCGTCTTGTTCGAAGCGAGATCCATGGCCAGCGCTGCGCCGCGAGCGATGCCGAGAAGAGAGCCACGGTTGCCGCACGCGTGCGTGGCCGGTGGGGGCAGCTCGTCCGCGCGCGATCGGTACCACGGCCGCGGCGGGCGATCAAGCCGCGCCCTTGCGGCGGTGCGAGGCGCTGGGTAGAAGGGGAGGCATGAAGCGCTTCAGCCTCGGGATCGCCGCGCTCGCGGGGCTCGCGCTCGCCGTCTCGATTGCGGGCTGCGCCAGCTATCGGGGTGCGCGGCTGTATCGAGCGGGCAGCGCCGCGCTCGAGCGCGGCGAGATCGCGAGCGCGGTCGAGTCGCTCGAGCGCGCCGCCGCGCTCGTGCCGCACGCCTCGGAGATCCAGAACCATCTCGGGCTCGCGTATCAGGCGGCGGGCCGGCGCGAGGAGGCGCTGCGCGCGTTCCGGCGCTCCGTCGCCCTCGACTGCGACAACCGCCCGGCAGCGCACAATCTCGCCCTGGCGGAGCGCGGGGATCCCGACGCGACGCCGTGAGGCCACGGCGGGCGCGCTCTCTCCCCGCGCGGGGCCTCGCCGCGGCGCCGCGCCGGAGCGCGCCGCGACGCGCGTTGAATCCCGTCAGGCTGTCGATTACTGTGGCGTTATGGCGCACGAGGTCGAGCACAGGACGCTCTCTCGCTACCTGGAAGACAACAACCTCAAGCACACCAAGCAGCGCGAGGCGATTCTGGACGTCTTCCTCTCGGTCGAGGGCCACATCACCGGCGAGGAGATCTACCAGCGCGTGCGCGGCGTGCACCCGAGCATCGGCTACACCACCGTGTATCGGACCATGAAGCTCCTGTGCGACGCGGGCCTCGCGCACGAGCACAACTTCGATGGCAGCACCCGCTACGAGATCGCCCAGTCGCACCACGATCACCTGGTCTGCGTGCGCTGCGGAAAGATCATCGAGTTCGAGTGCGAGATGATCGAATCCGCGCAGGAGCGCATCGCCTCCGAGTACGACTTCCGCATCCTGCGCCACCGCCACGAGCTCTACGGGCACTGCGCGCGCTGCCAGAAGTAGGCGGGTGCCTCCTCGCCCCGGCTCGGCCCACGAGGGGCATCCCACGAGCCCGGCCCCGCGCTTTCTCCGGGCACTGGCCCGTTGACAGGGGTCTCCGGCTCGGGGTAGGGTCTCGAAGTGAAATTGAATGTGGTTTTCAATTTCATCTCATCGAGACCCACCACCCGCTCCGCCGGCCAGGCCGGCGCGCCCCAGAAGGACCGATCCCATGCTCCGGTCGACGCTTGGATGCCTCCTGCTCGTTGCCCTGCTCCTCCCCGCTGGCCTGGCCGCCGCGAGCGACGCGCAGCTCGCCAGTGACGACCGCATCGCCGAGCTCGAGCGCAAGCTCGAGGTGCTGAGCGAAGAGCTCGAGCGCACGCGCACCGCCATGGCCGTTCCCGAGAGCCCGGCGCTCGAGAGCGACCACGGGCTCGGCCCCGCCGCCTCGAAGGTCTACCGCCTCACCAGCGGACTCTCGCTGGGCGGCTACGCCGAGGGGATCTACACGGCCTACGTGGCCGACAAGGGCAGCAACCGGAACGAGATCGATCTGCTGCGCCTGGTGCTCTACGCGGGCTACAAGTTCACCGATCGCATCGTCTTCAACAGCGAGATCGAGTTCGAGCACGCCGGCGAGGAGGTGTCGGTCGAGTTCGCCACGCTCGACTTCCTGCTGGCCGACTGGGCCAATGCGCGCGTCGGCCTGCTGCTCGTGCCGATGGGCTTCGTGAACGAGATCCACGAGCCGCCCTTCTACTTCGGGACCCACCGCCCGGACGTGGAGCGGCGCATCCTCCCGAGCACCTGGCGCGAGAACGGGCTCGGATTGTTCGGCACGCTGCTGGGCGAGACCATCGAGTACCGGCTGTACGGCGTGAACGGTTTCGACGCCTCGGGCTTCAGCGCGAGCGGCCTGCGCGGCGGCCGGCAGAAGGGCAGCGAGGCGCTGGCCGAAGACTTTGCCTTCGTCGGACGGCTCGACTGGAAGCCCCTGCCCGAGCTGCTCCTCGGCGTGTCGGGCTACGTCGGCAACGCGGGTCAGGACCAGATCGACGCCGGCACCGGTCTCGCGCTCCCCGACGCGCTCACGGCGCTCTGGGAGGCCCACGCGCAAGTCCGCTGGCGGGGGCTGCACCTGCGCGGTCTCTTCACGCGGGCGACGGTCGAGCAGGCCGATCGGCTCAACGCCGCGCTCGGCACGGCGCCGGGCAGCGCCGGCATCGCCGAGGCGATGCTCGGCGC
>JAOUNA010000320.1 GCA_029881215.1 Myxococcales bacterium
TGCGCCTGATTCGGATCGCCGCCGACGGCGGCCAGGCCGATGCACAGCTCCTGCTGTCGATGTTCTATGCGAAGGGTGGGGTCGTCGAGAAGGATCCGGCGCAGGCAATGGCGTGGGCCCAGAAAGCCGCCGATCAAGGACACGGGCCTGCGTTGTTCCGCCTTGGCCTCATGTATCGCAATGGCAACGAGGTGAAGCGCGACCTCGTGAAGGCGCTCGCATGCTTCAGTCTGGCGGCTGAAGCCGGAGAGGCGGAGGCGAAGAAGGAAATCGATGTGCTGGCGCGCGTCGTCAACGCGCAGCAGCGCGCTCGCGCTCGCGATCTTGCTCGCGAGTGGGGCGAGCGCATCGCTCGCGAGCAGTGAGCCTCGGCCGCCGCGCGGCCGGTCAGCGCGGCGCCCCACTCGACTCCGTGGCTCCGCCCGGCCGGTCGCCCGCGAATGCGCAGCCTGGAGCGGAAGCGGAGTTCTCCCCGAGAATTCAAACGGGTGAACGAACTTCTGCGCTTCCGCTGCGGATGCGCGGCGTGACGCGGGGCACAAGCCCGGGCACCGGACGGTCGTTACGAGCGGGGACATTCGTCTGGATGGCGCGGACGGGAGGCAGAAAGACGCCGTGCGAGATGGATACACCCGCAAGCTCGCTCTTCCGCAGGAGCCCAGCGCCGACTTCGTGTCGTTCCAGAGCTGCTGGCAGGCCTCAGTGGTGGTTCGCTCGGGCCAGGATTCGGGGGTCGAGTACGTCCTGGAGAAGCCGCAGACCACACTGGGCCGCGGCGAGACCGCCGCGCTGCGCTTCGATGATCCCTCCATGTCGAGTGAGCACGCAGCCCTGGAGTTCTTCGGCTCCGGGATCCGCCTGCGCGACCTGGGCAGCATGAATGGCACGACGTTGAACGGGAGCGACGTGAAGGCCGCCGAGCTCAAGAGCGGAGACCGCTTCGCGCTGGGCGCTCACGAATTCGAATTCGTGCTGGTGGCGCGATCCCGCAAGCCCAAGACCCACGACAGCCCTCTCTGCTGAGGAGATGCGGCAGATTTCATGAGTGACAAGCAGGAACGCCGGACCATCGCCCACATCGAGATCGAGCGCGAGCTCGGCCGGGGGGGCATGGGCGTGGTGCGACTGGGCCATCAGCCCGGGCTCGACCGGCCCGTCGTGGTCAAGACGCTCAAGCGCACGCTGGCCGACGATCCGACTCTCGAGGAGCGCTTTCTGCGCGAGGCGCGCAGCGCCGCCGCGGTGCACCACCAGAACGTGGTTGCGGTGTACGACTGCTTCATCTGGCGCAGCGAGCGCTACATCGTTCAGGAGTTCGTCGATGGCGTGGACCTGTCGACGGTGTTGGCTTCTACGGCGCGGATCGCACCGCGCATTGCGGCGCTGATCGCGCTGGAGCTGTCGCGAGGCCTGGAGGAGATCCATGCACTCGGCATCGTGCACCGGGATCTCAAGCCTTCGAACATTCTGATCTCCCGCACGGGCGCGACCAAGATCGCAGACTTCGGAATTGCGCTCGCCGACGAAGGGCCCGGCCTCACGCAGACGGGCCATGCGGTGGGCACTCCGCTCTACATGTCGCCCGAGCAGCTGATGGGCGAACGCGCCGACGCGCGCAGCGATCTGTTCTCGCTGGGCGTCCTGATGTTCGAAATGTTGACCGGGCGCGTGCCCTTCGCGGAGGAGGAGGACGCGGCGGGCCGATCTCTGGTGCGCCGCATGCAGTCCGGGCGCTATCCACGCCTGCGCAAGCTCGCTCCGAAGACACCTCGTGCCCTGGCGAGGCTCGTCGCGCGGTGCCTGCGCTCGAAGCCCGCGCGGCGCCCGCCCTCGGCAACCGTGCTCCGCGAGGCCCTGGAGCGGATCAGCGGCAATGTGCCGCCGGGTGCGTGCCGCATCGAGATCGCCGCGTGGCTGTGGAGCCGGGGCGTCTTTCGACCCGGAGACGACGGCACGGTAGCGGTGCTCAGACCCCAACCGATCCGGCGGCCGTGGCGCCGGCGTGCGTGGGCGGCGGCCGCTGCGGCGACCGGCCTGCTCGTCGGTTCCGTGTCGCTGGCCGGCCGGTTCGAGCCCCTGGATTGGCTCCGGACGGCGTTGCTGGAGCAAGCGGATCGCGGCGTTGTCTCGCTGGCGTCGGCCGTTGCCGAGCGAAGTGCGCTGCGCGACGCGCGCATCGAGCCGACACGACCGGACGTCGAGAAGCGTTAGCGAGCAGCGTCCTTCAGAGAAGATCTTCCTCGTCCGCGTCCAGCGGCGAAAGGCGCACCGGGTGCGGTGCGTACTCGTGGCCTTCGTTCCAGCCCTCGATGGCTCTCGCTTGTGTGAGCCACGACTCCGCCAGGCTCTCGTCGATCAGCACGTGGCTGCCGTCGAAGCCCTCCGCGATGCCGTCCCACAGCTGCTGACCGCCGTTCTCCCACCAGGTGCGCGACGGAAATTCGAAATCGATCGATAGGCGAACCATCGTGCTCTCTACCTTCAGCCGGCCTCGTACACGAGACTGCCATCCGGAGCTTCGTGCCGCTCGGCATCTCCGGCGATCCGCAGGTGCTCGAGGTGCGCAAAGGTCTCGCTCTCTGCCATGATGCCCCAGCTGCGCGGCTCGAACAGCCGCTGCGCGAACTCGGGCACGGTGGCGGGTCCGATTTCGCGCGAGATTT
>JAOUNA010000321.1 GCA_029881215.1 Myxococcales bacterium
CCGCTACACACTAGAGAATACCGATGCATCCCCCACCTTCGCGCTGCACTGGGAATACGGCGACACCGCCTGGCAGGTGAGCCAGGAGCTCAAGCTCAACGGCGAGTGGGCCCCGACGCGCGTCGGAGACGGCAAGTGGATCCTCGGCGCCTACTACATCCAGGAAGATCTCGATGTCGACAACTTCTACGACGACGGGACGAGCGCCGACGTCGACCTGCATCAGGTCTACAACCAGAAGATGCGCAACTTCGCCGCCTACGCTCAATCCGAGTACGACTTCCAGCCGGGGTGCGTGACGATCTCGTGCGACTTCAAGCTCACCACCGGGGCACGCTACAACGTCGAGTACAAGAAATTCGACATCTTCGTCTGCGCCCCGAGGGTTTCGTCTCGAGACAAGCGCAGCCTCGAGCCCAGCAACTGCTCCGAATCCCTGGCAGGCACCGAAACCGAACTCTGGCCCGGAGTGAGTGGCGAGGTCACGCTGGCCTGGATGTTCCAGGGGGACAACAACGTCTACATCAAGTACAGCCGGGGCTGGAAGGGGGGCCACTTCAACGGCGGCGCCACTGGTCCCTACGATGTCGTCACCGCCGTCAATCCCGAGATCGTCGACTCCTACGAGCTCGGACTTCGCACGAACTGGCTGGACGAGCGCCTCTCAATCAACACGCAGGGCTTCTACTACGACTATCAGGATCTCCAGGTGTTCCAGCTGGAGCAGACACCCCTCGGCTTTCCGGTCTCCAAGCTCGTGAACGCTTCCAGCGCGACGGTGTACGGTATCGAGGTGGACCTGCTCGCCTCGCCGATTCCCGACATGAGTGTCACGTTCAATGCCGCCTGGGTGGAGAGCGACTACACGGAGTTCATCGTGAACCTCCCCTTCGAGCTCAAGCAGGAAAGACGACCCGGCCCGCGGCCCCCACCGGTCAGGTACACCAGGCAATTCGACTACTCGGGCAATCCGCTGATCGCGTCGCCGCGCTTCTCGATGACCGGCTCCGTGGACTACAAGATCGAGCTCCCCGGGGCAATCCAGGGACGGCCACTCGGCTCCCTCACGCCCCGCTTCTCCTTCACCTGGAAGGACGACGTATACTTCGACGCCGGCCGGGGCACCGGGTCGCTGCTCAATTTTCCGGAAGCCACCTTCGGGCAGAAGGCCTTCTGGACCTTCAATGCGGGGCTCGCCTGGACTTCGGAAGACGAGCGCTACGAGATCTCGGGCTGGGTGCACAACTTCCTGAACGAGATCTACAAGACCCAATCGTACGACCTGAGCCGTGGCTACAACCTCACGACGGACATCTACGCGGATCCGCGAACCTACGGCATCACCGTGAATGTCTCGTTCTGAGCATCCGATCGGACTCCGCGAGGCGAGCCGAGCGCGTGACGGGAAGGGTGGAGGCAATCGAATGCGCGGGTTGAGTTGGATTGCCGCGCTCGGGCTGTGGGCGGCGACGATCGTCGTCGCGTTTGCAATCGGCCGGAACACGTCGGCGCCGGGGGTCGCCCCGGCCCCCGAGGATCTGGGCGCCGCGATGCGCTCGGCTCTCGCCGAAGGCGACGCGCTCGAGCGCACCGCGCAGACGGTGCAGCTGCTCGAGCACCTGGATCCCGAAACCCTGCCGGGCGTCGTGGCCGTCTACGACCAGTCGATCGAGATTCTCGACGAACAGGACATCCGTCCCTTCATCACCGCGTGGACGCGCTTCGACCCGGCCGGCGCGCTCGATCACGCGCTGACCTGGCCGCACAGAAAGCGGGAGGCCGGCGTCGACGCGGCCATCTACGGCTGGGCGCAGCGGGATCCGTTGAGCGCGCGCCTGGCGGCCGCGCAGGTGGCATCGGATTATCCCGCACTGGCCGAGACGGCGCTGTTCAGACTGTTTGCCGGCTGGATACACTCGGGGCAGGACGGGCTCGATCGTCACATCCTCGAGCTGCCGACCGGCGCCCAGGATTCGGCCATCGGCGTCGCCATCGGGGCGCTGATGCGCAAGGGCGGTGCGGACGCCACGCTGGCCTGGGCGAGTGCGATCCTGCAAGACGAGAGCTACGGCGACCGCTTCAAGCTCTGGGTCTTCCGGCGAGCGACCCGTTCGGTTGCGCGCTCGGATCCGGAGCGGGGCGCGGCCTGGGCGCTCCAGCACGCGGGGAACGATTACGCCATCGACGGGCCGCGCCTCGTCGCCGAGCAGTGGAGCGAGCAGGACGGCCTGGCGGCCATCGAGTGGCTGCGCGACCAACCGGAATCGGAGCAGCGCGATCGGGCGGTCCGCGATGCGTTCCTCGGCTGGCTGAGGTCGGATCCGCAGAGCGCCAGGGCGTGGCTCGAGGGCGACACGCTGACGCCGTTTCACGATCAGGCGATCGACGTCTTCGCGAAGCGTCTCGCCGATCGCAAGCCCGTGCAGGCGATCGCTTGGTGCGAGCACATCACGGATCCGAAGCGACGCAATGGCTGCCTCAAAGTCGCCGCGTCGGGATGGTACCAGCGAGATGCAGTCGCGGCCGAGGCGTGGCTCCAGGACAGTCCCCTCGACGAGGAGATGCGCAGCCAGGTGCGCGAGCTCCCGGAACAAAGGCGCCGCAGACCCGGCGGCGCGCGCCCGCGCGCCGCGCAGGGGGCTGGATCCTAGACCGCCTGCCA
>JAOUNA010000107.1 GCA_029881215.1 Myxococcales bacterium
ATGGCGATGTCGAGCAGCACGAGGTCCGGCCCGCCGTCTCTCGCGATCGACGCGATGGCCTCATCCCCGTCGGCGGCGGCGCTCGTCTCGAAGCCCTCGTCTCCGAGGATCCCGGCGAGCGAGCGGCGGATGCCCTCCTCATCGTCGACGATCAGGATGCGGCTCAACTACGCCGTCCCCCCGACGCGAGGGCTCTCCGCGGATCCGCCCGCGCCGCGCGACCGCTCGCCCTCCAGGCGGTGCACCGGCAGCTCGAGCACGACGCGCGTGCCCCGAGGCTCGTTCTCCTGCACCCGGATGTATCCGTGATGATCCGCCACGATGCGGGACACGATAGCGAGGCCGAGCCCCGTGCCCCGCTCCTTCGTCGAGAAGTACGGCTCGAAGACACGCCGGCGATTCTCCGGCGGGATCCCGACGCCGTCATCGGCGATCTCCAGGCGCACGCTCTGCAGGGACGCGTCGTGGCTGCTCCGCAGGCGGATGTGCCCCTGCCGCGCCCTGCCGCCATCCGCCCCGTTCGCGCTGCGCACCGCGGCAATCGCATTGTCGATCAGATTCGTGAGCGCGCGCCGGATCTGCTCGCGGTCGACGTCCACGATCGGCAGATCCTCGTCGAGCTCCGTGCAGAAATCGACGTCCTCGGTTCCCGCATAGCTGGCCATGGCATCCGCCACGATGCGATTCAAGTCGTCGGGGCGCGGATTGGAGGTGGGGAGGCGGGCGAAGTTCGAGAACTCGTCCACCAGGAGCTTGAGGCTCTCGACCTGGCTGGTGATCGCATCCACGCACTCGTCGAACACGCGAACCGCCGCAGCGTCTCCCTCGAATCTCGCCCGAAAGCGACGGCGCATGCGCTGCGCGGAGAGCTGGATTGGGGTCAGCGGGTTCTTGATTTCGTGTGCGATGCGGCGCGCGACCTCGCGCCACGCCGCCATGCGCTGCACCTTGACCAGCTGCGTGTAGTCGTCGAACACCACGACGGTGCCCAGCGTCTCCCCCGCTTCGTCGTGCATGACGGTGCACGTCACGAAGAGCGTGGCGACATCGTCGCCGAGCGGCACCTGAACCTGCCGCTGGCTGCTCTCGCGCAGACCCGGCCGGAGCTGGCGCGAGATCTCGTCGATCTCCTCGACCAGCTCCTGCCGCATCGCCACGTCCGCGAGCCGCTGGCCGAGCAGCCCCGTGCCAGCCGGAATGCCCAGATAGCGCTGCGCCGAGGGATTGATCGTGCTGACGCGCTGCTCGGCATCCACCGAGACCACGCCGGCACCGATATTGCCGAGCACGATCTCCATGTAGCGGCGCCGGCGCTCGAGCTCGGTGGCGGAGCGCTCCAGGTCGGTGCGCGCGTCGCGCATGTCTCGAATCATCCGGTTGAACGAGTGGACCAGGAAGCCGACCTCGTCGTCGCTGCTGGCCTCGACCGAGACGTCCAGATTGCCGCGCGCGACCTCGGCGGTGCCCTCGGCCAGCGCGCGGATCGGCCCCGTCACGCCCTTGGCCAGCCGGAAGCCCATCCACAGCGCCAGCATGAGCACGACGGTGGCCGCCAGCAGCAGCTCGAGGATGTAGGCGCTGCGGATGTGACCGGCCGTCGGCTGCAGGCGGCGGTACTCGTCGAGGGTCTTGCGGATGCTGGCCACCTTGCGCGCCTGGGAGAACGGGATGAGCACGTTCACCACCACGGCGCCCACCGTCTCGCCGGGCTTGAAGGACGACTCGATCGGCACCGCGCCGCGGATCACGTCGCCGCTGCCGATCTCGTCCACCCGCCAGCTCGCTCCGCCCGCGATGGCGGCGCGCACGAACTCGCTGTCGTGTCGCGAGAAGTTTGCCGCGGGAATTTCCGGGTTGATCGCGCTCACGAGGTCTTCGCCGGTGGCGCTGAAGACTTCGACCACGCCCAGGTTGTACTCGCGCTGCTTGGCCTGCACGAGCGCCTCCAGCTCGGGCAGCGTGCCCTCGCGCATGAGTCGATCCGCCGTGATGCGCTCGGCGATGCGCTTGCCGTAGAAGATCGCGTTCTGCGCGGTCGACTCGTAGTAGCTCTCGGCGACCTCGCCACTCTCCTCGAGCGCGCGGTCGACCTGGACACTGAACCACTTGTCGAGCGATTGCGTGATGAAGAACGCGGACACGATGAAGAGCCCGGACGTGGTGACCAGCGCGATCAACACGAACGCCGACACGAACTTCAGATTCAGATGCGAGCCGAGGATCCCGCGCCGGCGCTCCCCCACGAGCTTCCAGAAGTTGCGCGTGACCAGGAAGCCGAAGATGAGGATCAGGATGACGGTGACGGCGTTCAGGAAGAGGAAGAGGCCGCTGTCGCCGACTCCCTTGGTCAGACCGGTGATCGGTTGCGCGAGGATCAATCCGCTGACCGCCGCAATCAGCAACAGGCCGATCCAGAACTCGCGGATGCGCCGTCGCCGCTCGGCGGGCGCCAACGGCACGGCGGGGAGCTCGGCCTGGCCGGTTCTCCTGCGCGGCTTCGGGTGCCGGTCCTCGGACATTGCCGGAGCGCCTCGCAAGTGAGCGGTGGAGCGGCCGGGCGGTGCGTGGCTTGCCTGCTAACCGCGCGAGAAAACTAATGAAATGCTGGCCTCGCTGCAAGAGTTCGGCATCAAGCCGGGGGAGCAACCGGTCGATGGAGACCGGGGGGATGCCACGGCGACCGTCGGGGAGGGGAATTGTCGGCCAGCGGAGATCGGATCCCGGACCCGGCGACCCTCGAGGCGCTGCGGGCCACCGCCGAGGAGCGGGAAGCCGCCGGCAGGCACGCGGAGGCCGCCCAGACGTGGGAGCAGCTCGCGGGCGGCTTGCGCGGCCCGGCGCGGGCGACCGCGCTCACCCGCCAGGCGCGCCTGCTCGAGGGGCCACTCGGTCAGGAGGCCGAGGCCGAGAACCTCTACCGGCGCGCCCTCGCCAACGACCCGACCCAGCGGGACGCGCTCGAAAGCCTCGCCGCGCGTGCGGCGACCCGCGGAGAGAAGCATCTGCTGGCCAACCTGCGCCGCCGCCACTTCGAGGCCGCGCCGGATCCCGCCACCCAGACTCGCCTCGCGCTGGAGGCGGGACTGTGCGAGCGCAAAGATCTCGAGAATCCTCACGGCGCCCGCAGCTGGTTCCAACGAGGGCTGCGCCGCGACCCGAACGCGCGCGAGCTGCTCGAGGCACTCGCCGACCTCGAGCGGGACTGCGGAGGCGACATCGCGCTGCTCGAGTGCCTCGAGCGCCTGATCCAGCTGCAGGGCGAGCACGCTTCGCCGTCCACGCTGCTCGAAGCGGCCACGTTGCACAGCGATCTGGGCGAGCACGCCCGAGCACTGATCTACCTGCAGCGCGCCTCGCGCGCCGCACCGGACGAGGTGCTGGTTCTGGACGCGCTCTCGGAGGTCCTCAGCCAGCTGGATCGCTGCGGAGATCTCGCCGATGTGCTCGAGCGCCGCGCCGCGCTCGCCGACGACGACCCCCCCCTTCAGGCCAGCGTGCTCGCACAGCTCGCCAGCCTCTTCGAAGAGCGGCTCTTCGATCCGGAAGCCGCGCTCGACGCCCTCGCGCGCGCCCACGCCGCGGATCCGACGGCGCGCGACATCGCGGACAATCTGACGCGGCTGCGCGCAAAGCTCGAGCCCCAGCGCGAAGCCGTGGCTGAGGACGCCGAACAGACCCCGGCAGCTTCCGGAGCCCCGGAGCTCGACAAGGCGCTGCGCGCCTACGTGCGCGAAGCCCAGGTGACGACGGATCGCACGCGCCTGGCAATCCTGGTGCGAGAGATCGAACGCCTGCACACGCGCCGGGGGACGCCCGCGGACGCACTCCCCTGGGTTCAGCGTTGGGTGCAGATGGCGCCGGAAGAACCCGCTGCGCTGCGCGCGCTGGCACGGCTCCACGAGCGCCCCGGCCACGAGAGCGAGCTCACCGCCACGCTCGAGGCGCTCGATCCCCTGCTCGAGCGGCGGGATCGGGTGGAGAACCGCCGCCGCCTGGGCATCCTGTACGCGAGACGCGGCCTCCCGGAAGAAGCCGCCCGATCCTTCCAGGCGGCGGTTCTGCTCGATCCCAACGACATGGATTCGCTCGAAGGTCTCGTGGCCGTGCTCCGCGAGCTGGGCCGCACCGAAGAGCTCATCGTGGCGCAGACCCAGCTGGCGGATCAGCTCGACGCGCCGCGGCGCACCCGCTGCCTCTACGAAGTCGTCCAGCTGCAGGACGAAATCGGCGATCTGGTCGGCGCGATCGAAACCGTGCGACGCCTCGAGCGAGAGGCCGGAACGGACGAGCACACCGCCGAACGCCTGGACACACTGCTCGAGCGCGCGGGGCGCTTCGAAGAGCTCGAGGCGAGGCTGGTGGCTCGCTGCCAGCGCCACGACCCCGGCAGCGCGGAACGTGTCGCGCTCGACCTGCGCCGCGCGCAGCTGCTCGAGTCCCTCTCCCGTCTGGACGAAGCGACGGAGGTCTACCGCAACGTTCTCGAATCGGCGCCGGAGTCGTCCGAGGCCACGACGGGCCTGGAGCGCGTGCTGCGCTCGAGCATCGACGCCGCGGGACTGGCGAGCTTCCTGGCAGACCAGGCGAGCTCGGCTCCGGATGCCTTGACGCGCGACCGCGCCTCGTTCGAGCGCGCGGTACTCCTCGACGAGCTGCTGGATCGCCGTGACGAAGCGCGAGAGGTCTTCCAGCAGCTGGCGCGCGGTGCGAGCGACACCGCACTGCGGCTCGACGCCTCTCGCCGCTACGAGCGATTGCTCGAGCAGGCTGGAGAGTGGATCGCGCTGCGAGAGCACCTGGAGAACGCACTCGGGAAAGACGATGAGACAGAGGACGAGCGGCTGCTAGAACGTCTCGCGCGCCTGTGCGGCGACCGCCTGCGCGACGAAGCCGCCGAGATTACCTATCTGGAACGGATCGTCGCGCTGAATCGCACCCGCACCGACATCTGGCGCTTGCTCGCAGAGCGCTACGAGGAGAGCGGCCGTGCGGATGACCTGATTCACGCGCTGGAGGCGCAGCTCGACGCGAGCGTCGGACAAGCGCGCGAACTCTCCCTGCGCGGCCGGCTCGCGGACATCTACGTCGAGCTGGTCGGAGACGACGATCGGGCGCGCAAGCACTACGAGCGACTCCTGGAACTGGATCCATCCCACGCGGCGGCGGCCCACTTCCTGATCGGACGCTACCAGGCCGGGAATCGCCCCGAAGACCTGATACGCGTGCTGGAAGCGCGACTCGCCGCGCTGGAGGCCGCGCCCCCCGAGAATCGCAAGAAGACCGTCAGCGAACGCACATCGCTGCGGGTGCAGATCGCCCGGGTGCGAGAAGCGCAGCTCGGCGACGTAGAGGGCGCCATCTCCGCGCTGGAAGTGGCGCTTGGCGAAGCCGGCGCCTCGCCGGTCGTCGCGGCGCCGCTCGCCGACTGTTATCAGCGCGCCGGCTACACACTCGATCTCATCGAGCTGTGCAAGAATGCGGCCGCGCGCTGCGAAGACCCGGAGGAGCGCGCCAATTGGCTGGTGCGCCTGGGCGATGCCTATCTCGACAGGAAGCTCTCCCGCGAGGCCGCGGATGCCTATCGGCAGGCGCTGACCGAGCGCCCCGACGATCGCGCGGTCCAGGCATCGCTCCGCGAGCTGTACCGGCAGCATGGCGACTGCGAACCGCTCGCGCGGCTGCTCGAGGAGGAGCTCACGCACCTCGCGGGCGCGAACGAGATCCCGGTGCGCATGGAGCTCGTTTCGCTCTGCTCCGCAAAGCTGGAGCGCCCTCGAGAAGCGCTGCTGCACGCGCGCCGCGTGCTGCAGCTCGAACCCCACCATCCGCAAGCGTTCACCCAGGCCTGCGAGCTCAGCGAAGGCCTGCACGACCACGCGGGTGCGCTCGAGCTGATCGACGCGCGCATCGACACGGCGCGCTCGCGGTGCGAGCGTGTCGATCTGCTGGTGCGGCGCGCGCGGCTGCTGCAGGGAGCGCTCGCGCAGGTCGACCGCGCCGTGGACGACTACCGGGCCGCTCTCGAGCTCGATCCGAATCGCCGCGCGCTGCGCGCGGAGCTCTCGGCCCTGCTGGAACGCGCCGAGCGATGGCCGGACCTTCTCGAGTGTCTGGCGCAGGAGGCGCGCGAGGCGGCACCCGATGCGCGCACCGCGATCTTGGAGCGGGCTGCCGAATGCGCCTGGAGTCATCTCTCGCCCGATGACGCGCTTCCCTGGCTCGAGCGACTGCGCCGCGCACGGCCCGACGACCCGACAGCGCTGGCGCGCATCGCGGTGACGCACCGCCGCGCCGGGCGCATCGAGCCGCAGCTGCGGGCGCTCGAGGAGCAGGCAGCGCTGGTTGCCGATGTCGCCGTCCGGCGCGTGCTGCAGCTCGAACGCGCCGCCCTGCTGGAAAGCGAGCTCCTCGCGCCCGGCAGGGCGCTCGCCGTGCTCGAGAAGAGCCTGGAAGAGTCGCCTCGGGACGAGGAACTGCTGCGACACGTGGAGCGCCTGCAGCGCGCCCTCGGACTCGCCGCGGAGCGGGCCGCCACCCTCGAGTCGCTGCTCGCCATCGTCGGCGACGATGACGTCGGGCTGCACCGCCAGCTGGCCGAGCTCTACGGCGATTCCCTGGCCGACCCGGAGCGCGCGGCAGTCCACTGGGAGATGGCGCTCGAGCGCGTGCCCCAGGGCAGCACCGCCCGGATCGAAATCCTCGGTGCGCTGGCCGCGTCGAATCGCAAGGCGGGCCGCCTCGAACGCTGGGCGGCGCACACCGAGGAAGAGCTCGCCTGCCTCGATCCCGTTCCCGTGTTCGACGACCGGCGCCGCGAGCTGCGTCGCGAGCTCGCGCTCGCCTACGCGGCGCAGCTGGCGAGGCCCGATGCCGCGCTGCGACACCTTCGCGCGTTGTTGGACGCACCGGACGCAGCGCTGCTCGGCAGCGAGGTGCAGGAGCGCCTCGAGCGCATCTGCCTGCGCCTGCTGCGCCATGCCGACGATCCGATCGAGCTGGAAGCCCGGCTCACCCGCTACCTCGCGGGCCATGCCGACAACGCCGAACGCTGGCTCGAGCTGGCGCGCTTGCGCGAAGAGCGACTCCACGCCAGCGGTGCCGCGCTGGAAGCGTACCGGCGCGCGCTCGAGATCGATCCGACCGGTCTCGCCGCACTGCGGGGTCTGCGGCGCACCGCCGAACGGCTGGGGCGCTGGGCGGACGTCGCCGAAGCGCTGGAGAGCGAGCTCGCTCACCCCGATCTGGCGAATTCGGCCGAGCGCGGCGCGCTGCTGCGGCGCCTCGGAGACGTATGCTGGCACCGGCTCCTGTCCACCACGCGTGCGAGCCGTTACTACGCGGCTGCGCTCGAAGTGAACGCAGCGGACTTCGCATCGCTGCGTGCGCTGCAGCGACTGCTCGAAGCCATGGAAGACTGGCGCGGCGCGCTCGATCTCTACGAGAGCGAGATCGAGATCCTCGGCGACGCGGATCCGTATCGGCGGCGGGCGCTCTGGCTCCACGTCGCGGCTCTCGCGAACGAGCGCACGCAAGAAGTCGAGCGCGCGCTGCGCGCCTTCGCGCAGGCGGCAGAAATCGAGCCGCTGGCGACGGCACAGCTCGCGGAGTTCGCCGAGCTGCAGCATCGGGCCGGGCAGCACGCGGCGTTCGCCGAGACCTTCGCCGCGTGGTGCGATGCTCCGGATTCGAGATCGAGCGCTGCGGATCACGTACGCCTCGGAGAAACGCTCGAGCGCCTGGGGCGAAGCGGGGAGGCTCTGGCCCGCATCGAGCGCGCCCTCGAGCGGGACGACACGCACGCGCCCGCCTGGGATGCGGTCGCGCGCCTGCGTGAGGCCGCGGGCGACGCGGTCGGTTGCGCCGAGGCGCTGCGCCGTGCCGCGCTGGGGGTCTCGGACGCGGAAGCCGCCGCGCGCCTGCTCCGCGCGGCCGGACTGCTCGAGCCGCACGACGCCGAGTCGGCGCTCGCGCTGCTGCGCACGGCCGCCGCGCGCGACCCGGGTGCCGCCGCGGTGCACGCGGCCCGGGCGCGCCTTGCCGCAGCGCAGGCCTTGCACGCGGAGGCGGAAGCTGCGGCCGCCGAAGTACTGAGCCTCGCCCCGGGAGCCCTCGATCCCAGCGAGAGAATCGAGGTGCTGCTGCTCGGGGGCAGCGCCGCCCGCACGTGCAACCGACTCGAGGCCGCGGCCGGATTCCTCACCCGTGCCCTCGCGGAGGCGCCCGAGGACGATCGCGTCACGAGCGCATACGGCGAGACGTTGGCCGCGCTCGGCGATTACGCCGCCGCGCGGCGCGCGCTGGAGGCGCGCCTCGCGAGCGACACGCCCTACCCCGAGCGCGCGCGGCACCACACGTTGCTGGGCATCTGCAGAGAAGCAGAGGGAGCGCTCCACGAAGCCGTCGAGAGCTTCGAAGCCGCGCTCGAAGACGATCCCGCGCACGAAGACGCGCTCGCGGCGCTGGTTCGCGTGCGCGAGGCGCTCGGGGATGTCAACGCGGGCATCGAGACCATCGAGCGCTGGGCACACGCCGCCGGCGCACCCGAAACGGTGGCGCAACGGCTGCTGCAGGCCGCCGAATGGGAGATCCGCGCCGGAGCGCGCAGCGCTTCTGCGCAGGCACATCTGCGCGAGGCCCTCGCCACGGAGCCGCGCCTGCCGCGCGCCTGGATCGCGCTCGTGGCGCTGCTCCTCGAAGAGGGTCGGCTGGTGGAGGCCGTCGAGTCTGCCGATCGCTCGGCGCTGTATCTCGCGGACGATGCCGAGCTCGCCCGGTTGGCGCTGCTCCAGGGCCGCGCCTACGAGCAACGCGACCTGCGACCGCAAGCGGCCGAGTCGTTCGGCGTCGCGGCGGAAGCCGATCCGCGCTGTGTCGAGGCCGTGCTGGCAGAGGCTCGGCTTCTGCGCGGCTTCGGGGAGTGGCGCGCCGCGGCGCGAGCGCTCGAGCAGTTCGTCGAACGCTATCCGGATCCCGAGCACACCGAGCTCGCCGAGGTCCACGCACAGCTCGGGCGCCTGCTGGCCGGGCCGCTCGAGGAAGTCGATGCAGCCGTGGACTGTTACCGGCGCGCAGTCGCACTGGCGCCGGCGGAGCTCGAGCAACGCGGCGCCCTGGCGGAGCTGCTGAGCCATCGTCCCGCCGACTGGGATGAAGCGCTGGTGCACATCCGCGCCTTGCTCGACGCGGACCCCGCCGATGCCAACGTTCTGCGCGTGGCGCTGCGCATCGCGCGCGGCCGCGAGAACGACGCGGCGATCGAAGAGGGCATTCGCATCCTGCGCGCTCTTGGCATCGCGTCGGCCTACGAGACCAACCGATCCGATCTGCCCCCGCGCGCCGTGCACAGTCGCGCGGAAGCGCGTCTCGACGATCCGGAGTTCGAGCGGGTGCTGCGCATGGTCCACGAGGCGACCCGGGAGATCGCGGCGGCGCTCGACGCGCCGAGCGATCCCGTGCCGCGCGCACCCGAGGATCCGGAAGCCGCCTTCCGCGCCGCGGTGCTGGTCGCCGAGGGCCGCCTCACGGCGCCCGCGCTGCTGCCGCTCACCACGCGCGACGTGGCGGAGCTGCTGATCCTGCTGGCCACGCTGATTCTGGACCCCGTCCAGGTGCGCGGCGACGGTCGGCGCATCAACGCCCTCTCGGGCGCTCTCGGCCGCAGGCGGCGGCGCCGGCTGAGCCGGATTCTCGAGGGCGTCACGCTCGATGAGATCCGCGCGCTCGACTTCGCGGCGTGGCGCAACGAAGTGCGCGGGCTCGCCGCGTGGCAGGTGCTCGGCAGCGGTGAACACGCGCTGCGCACCGCGCTGGTGGCGATGGTCCGCGAGAGCACCGAGCTTCCGGATTCCGATCTGCGCGAGGGGGCGGCGCTGATCGGACTCGTGCGCGGCGACCGCACCGCGCGCGCTCTCTTGCGGTGGGTCGTGCGCGACTGGATCGCGCAGATCTGAGCCGAGACAGCCGATCGTGAAACGACCGAGACACACCCGTCGCTACCGGCGCCGCACGGTCCGCGTTCGCGTCGAATACGAAGCCGCGCAGGGCCGACGCGGCGCGACCGCAACGACGCTGGGAGCCGGGGGCATGTTCGTCGCGACCCAGGAGCCGCTCCCGGTGCGCGCGTTGACCGTGCTCCGGTTCCGGGTCACCCCGG
>JAOUNA010000108.1 GCA_029881215.1 Myxococcales bacterium
CCAGCGATCGCGCAACGAAGAGATCGTCGTTGGAAGGGTTGAAGGGGGGGCGAGGTTTCGGATCACCGAGGCCGTTCACGGCCGTCCAGGTGGCGATCCAGACGCCCTGCCCCGTCGCGAGGCACGGAGAGCGGTCTACGTCTATGAAAAGGGGCCTGGTCGTTCCATCGCGGTCCGCCGAAGCGTTCGAGTTGACCGGGCTGGGCGCAGTCCAGGTGAGTCCGTCATCCGTCGAGCGCGCCACCAAGATGTCGGGGTCCTGACCAATGGTGTCGCCGAGGGGGTTGTTCGAGCTCCACACCACGACCCAGTTGCCGAGACCATCGGTGGCCACCTGCGGCTCCCAATCCGTGCCGAAGCCGTCATAGCCCCAGCAGACGACGTTGCCCGTGCCCGCCTGGATCGCACAGCTGTGGTAGTAGACCCCCGCGATGTCGGTCGCGGTCCCCGAGACGCCGTTCACGGCGTCGGGGGGTGTTGCCTGGCCGAAGCCGTCATTGCCCCAGCAGACGACGTTGCCCGTGCCCGCCTGGATCGCACAGCTGTGTAAGCCGCCCGCCGCGACGGCGGTCGCGGTCCCCGAAACGCCGTCGACGGCGTCGGGCGGTGTCGCCTGGTCGAAGCCGTCATCGCCCCAGCAGACGACGTTGCCCGTGCCCGCCTGGATCGCACAGCTGTGGTAGTAGCCCGCCGCAATGTCGGTCGCGGTCCCCGATACGCCGTTGACGGCGGCGGGGGGGGTCGCCTGGCCGGAGCTGTCATCGCCCCAGCAGACGACGTTCCCCGTGCCCGCCTGGATCGCACAGCTGGAGTCGGCGCCCGCTGTGATGTCGGTCGCGGTTCCCACGGCACCGGGGGGGGTCGCCTGGCCGGAGCTGTCATCGCCCCAGCAGACGACGTTCCCCGTGCCCGCCTGGATCGCACAGCTGTGGAAGCCACCCGCCGCGACGGCGGTCGCGGTCCCCGAAACGCCGTTGACGGCGTCGGGGGGCGTCGCCTGGCCGTAGTAGTCGTCGCCCCAGCAGATGACGTTGCCCGTGCCCGCCTGGATCGCGCAGCTGTGTCTGAAGCCCGCCGCGACGGCGATCGCGGTCCCCAAGACGCCGTTGACAGCGTCGGGAGGCGCCGTCGTCCCCGTGTCGGTGGCCGCAGTCGTGTTGAGCGGGGCGGGTGCGCTCCAGGTGGCCCCGTCATCCATCGATCGCGCAAAGAGGATATCGTTGTCGTCGCCGATCGTGTCTCCGAGCGTATCGGTGGATGCCCAGACCGCGATCCACGTGCCGAGCTTGTCGGTCGCGATGCTCACGGAGGAGTCGGCGCCCGTGTCGGTGCTCGCGTTCGTGTTCACCGCGCCCTGGCCTGCCCAGGTCGCCCCGTCGTCCGCCGAGCGGGTTGCCAGGATGTCGAGGTCTGGTCGAGCAGTTCCGACCTTGGGGAAGGAGGACGAGTGCCAGGCGGCGAGCCAGTGTCCCAGGGTGTCGGTGGCGAGCTGCGGCGCCCAGTCGCCCCACGTGTCCGTGCTGGCTTCCTCGTTGATCGCGCTGGGACTGGACCAGGTGAGGCCCGTGTCGAAGGAGCGCGCCACCACGATGTCCGAGTCCTGGAGGCGCTCGCCGGAGCCGCCACTGCTCGTGCTGTAGTTACATCCAAGTGCGAACAGGGTCGCCGTCGCGCCGGCGAACCACCGCCTGAATCGATCCTCACGAATTGTCACGATTACCGTTCTCGCTTCTAGATGCAGGGCCCGGCATCCCGCTCGACGAGTTCATCTCGGAAGGGACGCCCGGCCAGGCGGGTCTGAGAGTATCGAGCCAGTCTATCATCAGACGCTGCCCTCCACTGCACGAGGTGCCGGCTCGCTCGCGTGGGGGCGGCGCTGCGTTGCACACACCGAAGAATTGCAGTTCGAAGCTCGCAATTCGGAGCCGAGCTGAGCGGCGCATGGGCAATCGATGCCGCGCGGTCCCTTATGCAGGCCGCCAAGCGCTGTCCGGTGCGGATAGATTCGCGCCGCAGGCCAGGGTTCGCTGGTTCCCCTGGGGGTCGGATGGAGCGGGCGCGACGCCGGAGGGCCCGGGGCGGCCTGTACCAGACGGCGGAACACGGCCACCGAGAGCAACATCTTCCTGATGTTGCTGGGCCTCATCCTCGTGGCCCAGCTCGCCGCCGAGTGGGCCGACCTCATCTTCTTCGAAATGACGAGGAATGGGCGCGCACCTGGAAAGGCCGTGGCGAAGCCAGCTGTGTCGGTCCGCAAGAGCTTCGGCTGATCCGCCAGACGCTGCGCCGCCTGCCCGAGCTCGGAGCAGACCACGCGGCTCTCGCGTTGGAACGCACAGTTCCCGACTTCTCGGATCTCGCCAAGACCCCGCTGGAAACTCCTGTCTCCACGCTCTTCTCAATCGAACGGCTCGTTCGGCCGATCCGATGATCGCGGCGATGGCATTTTGCTCTGCCGAACCGGTGCTCGAATCAGGATCCAGACGATGAAACCTGTCATCCAACTGATGCTCACCAGCCTATTGTCCTTGTCGTTTTCCGGAACAGCCTCTGCGGTTCCGATCAACTTCCAGCTCGACAACGTGACCGTAGTCGGCGCAGCGCTCGCCTCGACTCAGACGTACGTACCAGGGTTTCCCATCACAGGTTCTGGAGACATCGACTTCGGGCTCGGAACAGGCTGGCTCAGCTTGTCGGATCACTCGATCATCATCGACATCGTGGCTACCGGTCCGGGCGTCGACGCGCAGATCGACGTCAGCGGCTGGGGCCAGACGATCAGTGCGATCGATGGATTGGGAAACATCACGTCGACTGGCAGTGGTGCATATTCATGCCCCTACCCGCCAGCGGCGTGCGACGTGGGCCCCCCGGTCAACGCAGGGTGGCCACCGGCCGACGGCGGGAGCCCGAGCTCCGCGGTGATCGACATCGGCTTGCAGACCATCACGGTCATCGACAATTCCGACGACGCCTTCACCGGCACGGTCACGCAGTTCTACAGCTACACGATCGTGCCCGAGCCCGGCACGGCGTGGCTGGTGAGCGGTGGCCTCTTCGCCTTCGGTCGGATCAGCAGGCGAAGACGCGCGTAGAGAACCGGTGACGCAGCTCAACTGCAGCAGCTGAGCCAGCACCGGGTCCAGCCCCCTGCTCCGCGATCTCGTGGCGCAATTCCATGGGGGCGGGCTTCGCGATGGTCGGCGTCTCGTAACCGATCACCTCGGCGCCGCGATCGCGCGGTCGCCTGCATCCGCACCCTGCGTCGCCGGCCGGCGTGGGCCTGGTTTCCCCTTCGGCGCCCATTTGCCAGAAGACCCACTTCTCGGATCTCGCGGAAACCGCGCTGGGGATCCCCATCTCCCGGCATCCGCCCCCTGTCGGCGACGGGTGCTGGGGCTACCCTGCGGCGTGCCCGGAAGCCGGTGGGAGGACCCATGAGCGAGGAGGCGGTGACCCGCCCGCCGCGGCGCCGCGCCGCTGGTGGCAGCGCTCTGCGGCTGATCTCACTCCTCGTGCTGCTGGTGGGGGCCGGTCTCTATCTGCGCGAGCTGTGGCGCGACCTGGACCCGGCGCGCCTGCGCGGCGTGTTCGTGCCTCTCGCGCCGCTCGGGCTGCCTGCAGAGCTCGAGCCAGCGCCCGACCTCGGGGTCCCGCCCGGGGCTGCGGTCGGGCGAGACGTGGTCCTCGTCACGCTCGACACCACGCGGCCCGACCGGCTCGGCCTGTACGGCAACCGGGCGATCGAGACGCCGACCCTCGACCGCCTGGGTCGGGAGGGCGTCGTCTTCTCGAGGGCCGTCGCCACCGCGTCGGCGACCCTGCCGGCGCACGCCTCCATCCTCACCGGCCTGTATCCGCACGGACACGGCGCCCGTGCGAACGCGGTCTTCGTCGCGGATTCGACACGCCCCACCCTGGCCGAGATCCTGGCGGCGCACGGCTACGACACGGCCGCCTTCGTGTCGTCCTTCGCGCTCGACGCCCGGTTCGGGCTGGACCGGGGGTTTGCCGTCTACGACGACGAGATGCGTCGCACGGGGGCGTCGCTGTCCTTCTCCGAGCGGCGGGGGGACGAGACGACCGAGCGGGCCGTCGCCTGGCTGCGCAGCCCGCGCGCCCGGCCGTACTTCCTCTGGGTGCACTACTACGATCCCCACGCGAGCTACGATCCGCCGGAGCCCTACGCCTCTCGGTGTGCCAACCCCTACGACGGCGAGATCGCCTTCATGGATGCACAGCTCGGGCGACTGCTGGACGCCGTGGACGCGGCCAGCCGTCGCGCTCCGCTCGTCGTCGTAACGGCCGACCACGGCGAGGGCCTCGGCGAGCACGGCGAGGACAGCCACTCCTACCTCGTGCAGGAGGCCACCATCCAGATCCCCTGGATCCTGCGCGCCGACGGGGTGTTGCCGAGGGGGCGCCGCATCGACGGGCGGGCGTCCCAGGTCGACCTGATGCCGACCCTGCTCTCCCTGCTCGGCATCGATGCGCCGGCAGGGCTCCACGGCGGCGACTGGACGCGCGCGCTCGATCCGAACCGCGCGGTGCTGGCGGAGACCGTCGAGGGCCGCGTGAACTTCGGATGGCGGCGGCTCTCGGCCCTGTATCTCGGCGACGCGAAGCTGGTGAGCGGCGCGCGGCCCGCCCTCTACGACCTGACTCGCGACCCGACCGAGAGCCGGGACGTGGCCGCAGAGAACCCCCAGGCGGTGGCGCGGCTCGAGAGTCGCCTCCGCGCGCTGCGCCGCGGGGAGCCGGAGTTGCTCGTTCCCACCACGGGTGCACGCGGCGACGACACGACCCAGCCGCTCGCCGCCCTCGGCTACATCGTGACCGAGGCGCGGTCGATGCCGGCGAGCGGCCCCGGGCCGGATCCGCGCGACCTGATGGCCGCCATGGACCGCCTGCTGCTGGTGGTCGACGCGCCCGCGAACGCCGACGCCATTCCCACCTGGGTCCGGCTCGTGGCCTGGATGAAAGGCATCGAGCTGCCGCGCACCGACGAGGAGGCCATCGCGGTGCTGGAGGCGATGGCGGAGCGCGACCCGGACTTCGCGCCGACGTTCTACTTCCTGGCCCTGTACTACAACCGGACGAATCGAGCGGAGGACGCGGCCCGCACCCTCGAGCGGCTCGATGCCGTGAAGCGCGCCGCGTCCGGGGCGGGCTGACGGCGAGCCGGGCTCGCGGCGGCTCCCTTGGGCTCCCGGAGCGTGAGGCCCGGGGGCCGGAGTCCGTCGCCGTGCGGTCGGCGTTCGACCGATGTGCCCAGCGGACGAGTCAAGGGCCGGGCGGCTGCGGTGTCGGACTCAGCCGCTCGAGATCAAATCCGTGCGCCTCGATGCGCGCGCGCAGCATTTCATGGAGCGCTGGATCCAGCGTCGGGGTTCGAGCCAGGATCCAGAGATAGTCCCGCGACGGGTGACCGACGACGGCATAGCGGTACTCGGGGTCGAGCTCGATGATCCAGTAGTCGCCCCGGAACGGCCAGAAGAACTGGACCTTCAGCTTGGCCCGACTTCCGTTCGGATCTGCCAACCAGGCGACGCCCTCGACGCGACGCAGCTTTCCGTCGAACGAAAGGTCGCGACACTCGTTCTCGACCCGGATGCGACCGTCCTTGCGAAGCGTGTAGTTCGCGTTCGTCGCGACGCAGCCCCGTTGAAAGCGCTGCGGGAAGCTCGCAATCTCGTACCAGCGGCCGGCGTAGCGGTCGAGATCGACGTCCTCCACCACCTGCAGGGGCGGCCTTGCGCCCTGGCAGGCCGCCAGCAGCGCCAGCCCCAAGGGCAGCAGCGTCACGCGCCTCGACCTCCAGGCTCGGCTGCGTCCGGCTGCCATGCGGCTAGGGCGCCGCGGCCGGCGTGACGAGGTTCGCCTCGAGGAAGGATCCGATCCGGTCGAGCATGTCGACGCGATGGCGGTTGCGCCGGATCGAGTGCTCGACGTCCTCGTACTCGACGTACTGGACCTTCTTCTTGGCGCGCTTGAGCGTCTTCGCCAGCTTCCTGCTGTGCTTGACCGTGACGTTGATGTCTCGCTCGCCGTGGAACAACAGCACGGGAGCGCGGAATTCGGAGGCGCGCTTCAAGGGGGATCCGTGCTTGATCACATCCTCCTCCCAGCCGATGAACTTCTGGACGGCCTTCTTGCTCATGAAGTGGCGCTTGTCCTCGATCAGCATCGCCGGATCGGTGACACCGGCAATGCTGACCACGCATCGGTAACGCTCGGGCTCCTCGAGGCCGCTCATCAGCGCCGCGTAGCCGCCGTAGCTCCAGCCGACCGCGCAGACCCGCGCGGGATCCGAGATCCCCTGGTCGATCAGGTACTGGGCCCCATCCGTCAGGTCGCCGATCGCCGTTCGCCAGGCGCGGAATCCGCCCTCGCCGGACCAATCGCTCCCGTAGCCGCCGGAGCCGCGATAGTTGCTCTGCAGCACCGCGTAGCCCTTGGCGGCGAGGTACTGCACGATCCAATCGAATTGCCAGTAGTCGCGACTCTCCGGCCCGCCGTGCGGCAGGACGACCGTGGGTAGAGCGCCCTCCGGTCGATCCGCGGGCAGCGTCAGATAGCCCGGAATCTCGGTGCCGTCGCGCGCCGGATACCGCAGCGGCTGCATCGGCGCGAGCGTGCGCTCCCCGAGCGCCGGGTACTGCGCCGAGATCCGGAGCAGCTGGTTCTCCTGGACGTCGAATCGGTAGTACGTCCCCGGATCCCGATCGCTGCCGACGCGCACGAGGGTGTAGCGGCGATCCCAGCTCTCATCGATCACGTTGACGGTCTTGCCGGGGAAATGCGATGCCAAACGCTCCGCAATGGCCTCGATCGCCGCGTCGAAGAAGTGCAGGTGCGGCGCGTCGGTCGAGTACCCGATCGCAACCATCCGGTTGAACTTGCCGATGAACTCGGGATCGCCGACGTCGACCTCCGGATGCGAGAAGACGAGCTCGTCTCCGCTCTCCCCGGTCGGGTCCAGCGACCAGAGCGCCAGGCGCCCTTCGTGGGGCTTGATGACGAGGACGCGGTTGGGGTCGGTCCCGAAGCCAACCGGAAGGTAGTCATCGTCGAGATCGCTGAGCTTGGATTCGTGAAGCAGCACCCAGCGGTCCTCGCCCGCTGGGTGGTAATGCCAGCGAAGCTTGTCTTCGCTGACGTATCGATACACGCGCGGCGATCCGCGACCATCGGTGAGCCAGAAGACGTTGCCGGAGCGGCTCTCGATGGGGCTCTCTACGCTTCCCGAATAGATGTTGAGAGGCGTCAGTGTCGACTTCTGGTCCCCCGAGCCTTGATACTTCGCAATCACGACGAGAACGCGCTCGGGGTCGTCGACCAACCAATCGACGACCTGATCCTGGAACTGGGCGAAGCCGTCCTCGAGCTTTCGCTGCAGCAGCACCTGCATGTCGGAGCCGTCTGCATCGACGGCGACCAGTCGCGTGACCGGGTAGGAATCCCATTTCTGGGAGATCGCCGCGAATCCGCACAGCAGTCGCTCGTCATTCGCCCAATCGCACCATTGGATGTCGAACCCGTCCTTCGTGCTGGCCAGGGCGAGGTTGGCCTTGCCGCTGCTGAGATCCAGGATCACCAGGATCGGCAGGTCCTCGGGGTGCATCTGCAGGAAGGCCACCTTCGATGCGTCCGGCGAGAGCTGCACGTTCCAGAGCGCGGGCATCGTGCCGAAGGCGACCGCCAGCGGATCCGGCGAGCGAGGCTCGGCAGCGGACACCAGGAGCGGCGCCAGCACAGCCAGGCGAGCCAACCTACGACGAAACATCGTATCGCTGCCTCCCATGGGCTGATCCGCGCCGGTGTGGGATGCCGTGCAACGAGCATACTGGACCGGAGCGCCGGATTGAACCTCGGAGTGAAGGGGGCAGCGGTCGGGATCCGACCCCGGCCTGCGTGGGCACGAGCGCGCTGCGGGCCACGCGCGCTGACCGCGCTGGAGGATGGGCAGAGCGATCCCGGCACCGGGTGCGCTGTCCCCGAGCGGTGGCTCGAGGAGGGCGCGCCGGATGGGTGAGGGCTGCAGGCTTCCGTGCAGCTATTGAGCCCATCTCTCGTGCGCGCGGGAAGCCCGGGCGCACCGCCTGTGCTACGCCGCGGGCGGCGCCTCGCGCTCGGTGCCGCCGATCCAGCGGCGGTAGAACGCGGGAACATAGAAGGAGATCGTCAGCGCGATCAGCGATGCGATCTCGAGGAGACCGAGCGAGAGATTCAGCCCCGCCGACCAGGTGCCATGGATCTCGTAGACGATGTACATCGGAATGAGGAGCAGGTACGTGGTGCTCGCGAGCGTGGCGTAGATGGCGATCAGGAGAAAGCGATTGCACACCAGCGGATCGATGAGGCCAAGGGCAATGCGCCGGCGGGCGACGCGGTATTGTCTGGACGCTTCGATCGAGAGCCACAGGAAGGGCGCGATGCCTCCCGCCCAGTCCAGCCAGAACCCGACGTGCGTGAGCGGCGTCAAGCCTTCCCAGTCTCCCTCCAGCGCGGAGACCGCGAGTCCGGCCACGATCAGCGCGGCGGTGCCAGCGACCAGCCCGCGCGCCCACGCCGCATGCGACCGGAACACCCGCCACGTGAACAGCGCGATCGTGAAGGCGCACCCTCCGGCCCAGATCCTCCCGAGGTAGCTGAATTCCTCGATGCGACTCTCGAGGTTCGCGACGAACGGAAGCTCGGAGAAGGCGTAGGAGATGCCGTTGCACAGGAACGCCAGTCCCAGATAGAACTCGGGGCGCCCGCGCGTCTTGGCGGCCTTCTGCAGCAGGTAGATTCCTACAGCGATATAGGAGGTGCCGGAGAGAAAAACCACCAGCTGGGATGCGTCTTCCACCGCCATGCTGCCTCCTCCGCTCAGGCCGGCGAGATTCGGTCACCCGCGCGACGGGAAGATCGACAGACTCGCTTGTTTCCTTTACGACGCCCTCCCACGGCACGCGACGGAGTCAGAACCTTCGTCAGCGCTGCTTCGCGGGCGGCGGCCGGCGCCGGATCTCTTTCAGCGCCTCCCGCGCGGCTCCGCGGATGCCGCGCGCGCGTTCGCCCCATCATTAGAGGGGTGGATCGGCTCGACGTGCCTCGAGCCTGATTCGCGACCTGCGCATCGATGAGCCCCCGCTCCAGCGCGTTCGCTTCAGCGCGGAATCCCAGCACGGCCAGCATCCGGCCGGATCGCAGCAAGAGGGGGGCGCGCCACCGCGGTTGCTCGAGGTCTAACATGGAGAGCGGACTCCCACCCGGGGGTGGGCCGGACATGGATCGACGATGAGCCTGGACCTGAAGGTGATCGGCGCGGGGCTGGGGCGCACCGGCACGACTTCGCTCCGCGAGGCGTTGAGCGTGCTGCTCGACGGCCCTTGTTTTCATATGCTCGAGTTCCAATTGCACCCGGAACTCATGCGCGTCTGGCGCGCGTTCGTCGAGGCCACGCCGATGCGGTCCGCGCCGAAGCCGATCGCAGCAGTGCCGGCCTCTCATTGGGAACGGTTGATGCCGGGCTATGTGGCGTGCGTGGACGAGCCGGCGTGCTTCTACTGGAAGCAGCTGGCCCAGGCGTTCCCCGAGGCGCTCGTCATTCTATCCCTGCGAGATCCCGATTCGTGGTGGGATTCCGTGCTTCATGTAGAGAAGCTCTTCCTCGAGGAAGCGAGGCATCCGGATCGCTTGAGCGACGAACGGCGCGCATTTCACGAGTTTACGGAAGGAATCTATCCCGAGATGAAGGATGGGCTCTGCGAAGCAACCGAGAAGGCCTTGTTCGAAGAACACAATCGACAGGTGCTGGAGTTCGCGGAGCGGGATCCGAGCTTCAAGAAGCGGCTTCTGATCTGGCACGTGGAAGAAGGTTGGGCGCCGATCTGCAGTGCACTCGGCGTGACGATTCCCGAGATCCCGTTCCCACACCGCAACAAGCGCGGCGAATATCACGGATACTGAGCCCGTCTTGCGGACGGCCCATCACGTCCTGCACCGGCCGATCCAGAAATTCCCACACGGACAGCGTCCTCGCAGGTCGTCCCACCGCGAGGGGGCCGTGTTCCGCCGCTACGCATCTTCCAGCAAGCGGCGCGGCAGCCGGATCTTCAGCAGCTCGCGCACCCAGGCAACGGCGTCATCGCCGAACTTCTCCT
>JAOUNA010000322.1 GCA_029881215.1 Myxococcales bacterium
TGCTTCAGCTCCTGACCGGCCTCCTCCTGGCCCTGGTGGTCCTTCAGGGCGCGGCCGCGCCCCGTATACCCGCGCGCGACGACGAGGTCCTGGAGCGGCTGCCTTTGCGCCGCGACGATGCGCAGGCGGCGCAGCTGCGCGCACTGCGCGCGCGCGTCGCGAGCGCCCCGCAGGACGTACGGGCCGCCGTCCGGCTGGCACGGCGCTACTTCTCCATGTCCGTCGCGCTCGGTGATCCCCGCTATATCGGCTACGCGCAGGCGGTCCTTGCTCCCTGGGGCGACCGCGCGACAGACGCGCAGGCCGACGTGCTGCGCGTGCGCGCCATGCTGAAGCAGTACCGACACGACTTCGACGGCGCGCTCGCGGACCTGGACGCAGCGGCGCGCCTGGACCCGGAAGACCCCGAGGCGCACTCGTGGGCGGCGGCGATCCTGATGGTGCGTGCCGACTACGCGGGCGTCGCGCGCGAGTGCGCCTCGCTGGCCGACCTCGGCGATGCGCTCGAGGCCGAGGGCTGCAGCGCGTACCTGGAGGCCGTCACGGGCAAGGCGCGCGCGGGCTACGATCGGCTGCGTCGTGCCCTGGCGAGCGAGCCCGATGCCGACCGGGGGCTGCACCTGTGGATCCTGTCGCGCCTCGCCAGGATGGCGTGGCTGATCGGCGACTCGGCCGCGGCCGAGGGCCACTTCCAGGACGCCCTGGCGCTCGGCATCACCGACAATTTCTTGCTCACGACCTACGCGGAGTTCCTGCTGGCCGAGCGGCGCTACCGCGATGTCGTGACACTGCTCGCGGAGCGCACGCAATCCGATACGCTGCTCCTGCGCCTGACGCTGGCCGAGCGCGCGCTCGGCCTGCCCGACGCGGAAAAGCACGTGCGCATCCTGGGCGAGCGCTTCGCTGCCGCCGCGCTACGAGGCGAGCGCCTGCATCTCTCGGACGAGGCGCGCTTCCGGCTGGATCTGCGCAACGACCCCGCGGGAGCGCTTGCCGCCGCCCTCGAGAACTGGCGCACGCAGCGCGAGCCCGACGACGCCGGAATCCTGCTCGAGGCGGCGCGTGCCGCGGGCAAGCCCGCGGCGGCTCGGCCCGCGCTGGAGTGGCTTGCGCGCTCTGGCTACCAGGACGCCCGCATGCGACAGCTCGCATCGGAACTGCGGTGAAGCGCGCCTGGCTTGTCGTCCTGGCGCTCGCCAGCGCGCCCGCGTTCGCGCACAAGCCGAGTGACAGCTATCTCACGCTCGAGCCGTCGGCTGCAGGCGTGCAGGGCCGCTGGGATATCGCGCTCCGCGACCTGGAATTCGCGCTCGGCCTGGACGCAGACGGCGACGGGGCGATCACCTGGGGGGAGCTGCGCGCGCGCAGCGCCGACGTGTCCGCCTATGCGCTGGCGCGGCTCGCGCTGCGCGGCGACGGCCAGCCGTGCCCGGCCGCCTTCAAGGAACTGCTCGTCGACGAGCACAGCGACGGCGCCTATGCGGTGCTGCGCTTCGACGCGCGCTGCGCAACCGTAACTCCGCGCGCCCTGGAAGTCGAGTACCGGCTGTTCGCCGACCTCGATCCGACCCACCGCGGCCTGCTACAGGTGGTTCACGGGGGCGCCGCGCAGAGCGCGGTCCTGGGCCCGGATCGCCCGCGCCTGGAGCTCGCGCTCCGGGAAACCTCGCGCTGGCGCCAGTTCTTGAGCTACGCCGGAGAGGGCGTCTGGCATATCTGGATCGGAATCGATCATGTGCTGTTCCTCGTATCCCTGCTGCTGCCCGCCGTGCTCGTGCTGCGCAACGGGAGCTGGGAGTCGGCCGAACGGTTCCGCACAGTGTTCTGGGAGGTGTTCAGCGTCGTGACCGCGTTTACCGTCGCCCACTCGGTCACGCTCTCCCTCGCCGCGCTCGGCGTGCTGACGCTGCCCTCGCGGCTGGTCGAGTCGGTCATTGCGCTCTCGGTCATCCTCGCCGCGCTGAACAACCTCTGGCCCGTCGTGCTCCGACGCCGTTGGCTGGTGGCCTTCGGGTTCGGCCTCGTGCACGGCTTTGGCTTCGCCAACGTCCTCGCCGACCTCGGGCTGCCGCGCGAGGCCCTGCTCGTGTCACTGGTCGGCTTCAACCTGGGCGTCGAAGCCGGGCAGCTCGCAATCGTCGGCGCATTTCTGCCGGCGGCGTTCCTTGCGCGCCGTCGCTGGGCCTATCGCCGCCTGGCGTTCACGGGCGGCTCCGCCGCGATCGCGCTGCTGGCCGCCGCGTGGCTAGTGGAGCGGGCGTTCGACCTGAAGCTCTTATAATGGCGCCCATTCGACGCATCCACGCAGGAGCTTTCATGGCATACAAGCACATCAAGGTCCCCGCCACCGGCGAGAAGATCAAGGTTAACAAGGACTTTTCTTTGGCGGTGCCCGACACCCCGGTGATTCCCTACATCGAGGGCGACGGCACCGGCGTCGACATCACGCCGGTGATGATCAAGGTGGTGGACGCGGCCGTGAAGAAGGCCTACGGGGCGAAGAAGAAGATCGTCTGGATGGAGATGTACGCCGGCGAGAAGTCCTGCAAGGTCTACGGCGAGAACGTATGGCTGCCCGACGAGACGCTCGCCGCGTCCAAGGAATACGTCGTGTCGATCAAAGGCCCCCTCACCACGCCGGTGGGCG
>JAOUNA010000109.1 GCA_029881215.1 Myxococcales bacterium
TGCGCACCATGCCGAGCAGGCGCAGCGGCCGCACGCGCAGCAGGAACGCCACCAGACCGTCGAGCACGCGAATCGCGCCGTAGAGGATCACCGCGGCGTAGACGCTGAAGAGGGTTCCGCCGCCGATCAGGCGTCCGAGGGCGCTGTAGCCCGCCGCCTCGGCGCACAGCGCCAGCGACGCGCCGAGCAGCGTGACGCGCAGGCCGACGCGCAGGACGCGGAAGAAGATGCCGCTCGCGCCCTCACTCGGAATGGCGCGCAGGCGGCTCGGACGCGCCCACCAGATGATGAGCGCGACGACGCCGAGCATCTCGAGCATGAAGATCAGCCGCGGCGCGTGGGGGAGCGGCGCGAACAGGGCGCGAATGCGCTCGACCACCCACAACACGACGAGCGCATTGAGCAGCGGGAACACCGGCCGCTCGAGCACGCTGCGCAGGATCAGGACGGCGGGGGCCAGCGCGGCGATCGCCACGAGCTGCGCCAGGGGGCGCGGCTGCGGCAGGGTCCACGCAGCCAGCAGCACGATCAGCAGCAGGGAAAGCGAAATGGGGCGCTCGAAGATGGCGCGCACCGCCTCGAGCCCCTCGTCGTCGGTGCGCCGGCGCACGCGCCGGCGCACCGCGAACATGGCAATCAACATGCCAACCAGCAGCACGCCGTGGAATGCGATGGCGCGCGCGCGATCCCTGCAGAACTCGCGAATCGTCTCGGCGTCCCGCTCTTGGGAGGCGCCGATCCGCTGGAGGATCTCCCGGACGCTCAAGAACTCCAGGGCGGAGGGACTCCAGATCGGAGCGCTATCGGCCTGGAACACCTGGACCACGAGCTTGTGCCGCGCGTCGTCGAGCCGCTCGAGGTTCGCGTTGAGACGCTGCTCGAGCTGGGCGACGCGGCCCTGCAGCTGCACGATGGCGCCCTGCCGCTCTCTCGCGCTCTCCGCGGTGCGCGCGATGACCGCCTCGACTTCTGCGATCTGCGCCAGCACTTCGCGGGGCGCATCGTTCGCGATCGCCACCTCCCGCGTCGCGCTCCAGCGCTCCCGCGCCCCGCGCACGCGCTCGACCTCCCTCTCCAGCGCAGCGCTGCGCTGGCTCAGCACCAGCTGTTGCCGCTGGATCAGCTGACGCACGTTGCTCGAGCTGCTCTTGAGCTCATCGAGCGCGACCAGCGAGCTGGGAGCATCGATCAGCGCGCTCGCGTCCGAGACCTGCGCATCGACGCGCTGCTTGAGTTCGGGAATGCCGCGCTCGATCTCGAGCACCGCATCGCTCGGCGCCAGCCGCTTGCCGAGCTCGACCAGCGCACGCTTCGCCTCCTCGGCGCGCACGCCGATCTCCGCGATCGGAATTGCCTCGGCCTTCGGCTTCTCGACCGGCGCTGCCGGCGGCTCCTGTGCGGCGGGTGCCACGAGCTGCGCCATCGCCGGAAACGCGCAGAGGAGCCCCGCGGCCAGGTGCAGCGCGCACAGCGCGCCGCGTGCGCGGCAGGCCCTCGCTTCGAACCGGCGGAATCCCGACATGGCGGCCATTCTACCGTGCACCGCGGACGCTCGCGCGGCGACCCAGCGCGCCGATGGCCCTGCCGTCCGCGCGGCGCGATACCATCGGGCGGTGCAGACATCGAAGCCCGAGTCGCGCGCGCCGCGCGGCCTGCTGCTCGAGCGCGGCGCCCTGACGCGCGCGCTGCGCGATCGAACCCGGCGGGCACTCGCCTGTGGCGCGCTCGAGCCCATCCGCACGGACCAGGAGGAGATCGACGACGCGGGGGTCCGCTTCCAGGTGCGCATCCTGGCAGACCGCGATCGCAAGCGCGAGGCGCGCAGCGCGCAGCCCGCCCACGGCGCCGGATCGAATCCCTTCCTTCCCTACGACGCGGCGCTCTTCGTCGCCGACGTCTCGCCGACGCACCTGTGCCTGCTCAACAAGTACCCCGCGCTCGCCGATCATCTCCTGCTGGTGACGCGCAGCTTCGAGGAGCAGACGGCGCTGCTCACGCCGCGCGACTTCGATGCGCTCTGGGCGTGCACGGAAGAGATCGACGGCTTCGCCTTCTACAACGCCGGAAGCCTCGCTGGCGCCAGCCAGCGCCACCGCCACCTGCAGCTCGTCCCCGCCCTCGTCCCCGCCGCGTCGGGCTACGCGCCGATCGATGCGCTGCTGCGCGACGCGCGCTTCGACGAACGCATCGGCCAGGTCGAAGGCCTGCCCTTCCTGCACGCCTTCGCGCGGCTGCGCGCCTGCGCCGCGCAGCCGCCCGGCGTGGCTGCGGAGATCCTGCACGCCCTCTACCTCGAGATGCTCCGCGCGTTCGGCTGCGAGCGGGGCGACCCCCCCTACAACCTGCTGCTCACGCGCGAGTGGATGCTCCTGGTGCCGCGCTCGCGGGAGGCCTGGGAATCGATCTCCGTGAACGCGCTGGGCTTCGCGGGTGCTCTCCTGGTGCGCGACCGCGCGCAGCTCGCGCGGCTGCGCGAGCTCGGACCCATGCAGCTGCTGCGCCGCGTCGGCATCGCGCGCGACTGAAATCCCGCCAGGCTCAGCGTTGATAGGTGCCGACGAGCACGGCTTCGGCGAGCACGTGATCCTCGATCGCGCGCAGCAGCGCGGCCTTGTCCGGCTGCGAGAGATTCGGCAGGACCCGATCGAGCGCGTAGAGCTTGTGGAAGTAGCGGTGCCGCCCGATCGGCGGACACGGTCCTCCGTAGCCGGTGCGCTTCCAGTCGTTGCGGCCCTGCAGCGCGCCGGACGGCAGGTCGTCGGGAGCCACGCCTTCTGCCAGGCCGGCGCTGTCCGGCGGCAGGTTGTAGAGCACCCAGTGGACCCAGGTGCGCTTCGGAGCCGCCGGATCCGGCGCATCGGGATCGTCGACGATCAGCACCAGGCTCTGCGTGCCGCGCGGCACGCCGGACCAGGCGAGCGGCGGCGACACATCCTGCCCGTCGCAGGTGTATCGCTGCGGAATCTCTCCCTTGTCGGAAAAGGCAGTCGAGTGGATCTGCATCGAATCCTCCGTTGCGGCCCGCGCGTGTGCCGCGGATGCCGGGAGAAGCAGCGACAACGCGCCCGCACACAGCACGAAGCACAGCTTCATCGCTCTCTCCAGATCGTTCGCGCGCCGCGCTCAGCGCCTGCGATTGCGGAAGCGCATCTCCGCCGTCTCGGGATAGCGCACGCCCTCCGCGAGATACTTGCGCGGGCAGTATCTCCACTTCGCGACGCCCTTCTCGGCGGGCGAATCGAAGATGCCCTCGGGCTCGGACTCCAGCACGCGGGTGCGCATCACGCGCCCCTCGTCATCGATCTCGAGCGCGAAGCGGACGTACCCGCCCGTTCCCCGCGCCGCGGGGTCCACGGGAAAGACCGCGGCGTTCTTGATGATGGCGGTCGCGATCCCGTCGCTGCTCCAATCGAAGTCCTGACACAGCGCGGCCACGCGCCGCTCCGAGATGCGCGCGCTCTCGAGCCTCACGGAGCACTCCACCTCGGCGCGCCTGGACTCCTGATCCAGCGGCGTGGCAGACATCTTGCGCGCCTCGTCCAATCGCACCAGAACCCCCTTGCAGCGATCCTCCCGGTAGGCCGTCCGGGCCATGGCAATCGCTTCGCGCTGCGAACGGGGCGCGCACGCGAGGGCCGACAGCAGCATCGCGAGCAGGCAGGCAGATAGGGCGATCGGACGCGAAGGATTGGACATGATGCGGAGCCTGCAATCGGGTGGACACGGCAACAGCGGCGCGCTGCAACAAACGAGGCCGGGAACAAGGCTAGGCTAACACAGCTCGCGCGCGGCGAGCGCTCCCTGCGCGCGGGCGGATCGCGGCGCGGGCGCCTCGGGGCGGGGCACCCCGTCAAGACCCTCGCGGCGCACGCCGATACACAGGGCAATGCCGGAGAGCGCCCACGAGGATCGGCGCAGCGAGGCGCGGAAGAAGAAGAATCTCTTCTGCCAGCTGGAGTGTTGCGGTCGTTTCTATCCGGCCGTCATTCTCGACATCTCCCCGTCCGGTCTGTTCGTGCGCACCACGGCCACGGCGCCGCCGGGCACCCGGGTGGAGGTCACGCTGCGCCTGGCGGGGGGTCACACCTGGACGCTGCCGGCCGAGGTGGCGCGCGATCCGCAATCGAATCCGGCGCTGGATCCGATTCCGGCGCGCGGCCTCGGGCTGCGCATCACCGACCCCCCGGATGGCTTCGCCGCGTTCGTCGCAGATCTCTGACGCGACGCTGCGGCGCGCCCGGCGGCGGCTGCGCTCGGAGAAGCGCGCTCGCGCGGCCACGCGCTCCGCAGCCGCCGAGGCGGTCCAGCGGACCTAGCTTCGGCGCAGCCGGGTGAAGACCAGGAGCGAGGCCACGACGAGCGCCGCGTGCCAGGGCCAGCCCGGCTCCGGCAGGTAGGTGCGGCTCACCTCGCTGCCCGCCACCGCGAGCACCGCGGTGTGCGTGCCGAGCTTCATGAGCAGCGTCCCCTTCGCGGTGGCCTGGCCGGGCGTGCCGATCTTGCCGAGCGTGAAGTTCACCGGCGGGGCGATGGTCTGCGCGCCATTGAAGGTGAGGGGAAAGCTCCCGAGCGCCGTGCAGCCGGCGCCGCTGCACGGGAAGCTTCCGGTGGCGAGCATCGGAAACGGCTTCGTCAGCGCCAGATGCGTGAACATTCCCGTGAAGGTTCCCGAGGCGACGCCGTTCTGCGCCATGGCCGCGGAGCCCGTGACGACGGCGCCGCCCGTGTCTGCATTCACGTCGAGCCCCAGGGCAAAGTCCGAGAGTCGAGCGGGCCCGGCCGACGCCGTCATCGCGCCCGCACCGGGCACCCGGATCCGCGCCGTGCCGCTCGTGATGGCGCCGTCGGGAGGCACGTTGATCAGCCCGCCGAGCGCGCTCAGGCTGCTCCCGGTCAGATCGAACTCGATCTCGATCTCGCCCGCGCGCGTCCGCGTGGCAGCGAGCAGCAGCGCTGCGACGATGGCGCATGCGGCAAGGGATCGGTGCACGGATGAGCCCCTCATGCCTAGACGTCCTCGAGAGCCAGCAGCTCGTCGATGGTCTGCCGTCTCCGGATCAGACGCGTCGTGCCGCCGTCCAGCAAGATCTCCGGCGCGAGCGTCCGCGTATTGTAGTTGCTCGCCATCGAAGCCGCGTAGGCTCCGGCGTCGTGCAGCACGAGCCAGTCGCCGATCTCGGCTTTCGGCAGGTCGCGCGGCACCACGAGGCCGCCTTCCGTCTGCGTGAACACATCCCCCGACTCGCACAGCGGTCCTCCGACGATGGTGGGCTCGGAGGCGCCACGCGCCGGCACGCCCTCCCGCTTCACGATCGAGATCTCGTGGTGGCTGCCGTAGAGCGTCGGTCGCGCGAGGTCGTTGAAGCCGGCGTCCACCAGCACGAAGTGATTCGGGCCGACGCGCTTGGTGGCGCGCACCTCGGCGACGAGCACGCCCGACTCCGCCACCAGATAGCGCCCCGGCTCGATCTCGAGCGATACCGGATGGCCGACGAGCTCCACCACCTCCTCGCGCACCGGCTGCCACGCGGCGTAGAGCGCGTCGGTATCGAGGCGGGGGTCTGCGGGCCGATACGGAATCGGGAGCCCGCCCCCACCCGAGATCGCGCGGACGTCCACCCCGAGCGCGCGCACCTGGGCGACCATGGCATCGCACACGCGGCGCAGGTGGTCGAAGTCGGCGCCCGAGCCGATGTGCATGTGCAGCCCGACCAGATCGAGCCGGTATTTCTCCACGTGGCGCAGTGCCTCGTCCAGATACGCGTGCCAGATGCCGTGCTTGCTCCACGCGCCACCGGTGCTGGTCTTCCGGTTGTGACCGTGCCCGAAGCCCGGATTCACGCGGATCCAGACCCGGTGCCCACGGCGGCGGCGGCCGATCTGCTCGAGCATGTCGGCGGACCCGGCGTTCACCGGGACGTCGAGCTCGAGCACGCGCTCGAGCGCCGCCTCCTCCAGGATGTCCGCGGTGTACACGATGCCGGCGGGATCCCCTCGCGCAACGAAGCCCGCCCGCACGGCGCGCTCGAGCTCGCCGAGCGAGACCGCGTCCACGCAGGCCCCCTCGCCGCGCAGCAGTCGCAGGATGTGCAGATTCGAGCACGCCTTCTGCGCGTAACGCACCACGTCGAACGCACGCAGCGACGCCAGGCGCTCGCGGATCACCGCCGCATCGTAGAGATAGAAGGGCGTGCCGTGTTCGCGCGCGAGCCGGGCAAGCAGGCCTGCGTCGACCGCTTTCATGCCGCTCCTCGATGGGACGCAACCGCGCACACACGATCCCGGCGCGCGCGCAGAGGGAAGGAACGGCGCAGTCTAGCCTTGCTGCGAGTTTCGCCGCTACGCAAGCGTGATGCCCAGCGTCAGCGCCTCTCCGTCGATCGTCGTCTCGCTGGTGTGCGCACACGCGGACACATCTCCATCGAGCGAGATCTCCACGGCGAGCGTCTCTCGGGAAAGGGTCTCGACGTGTGGGCGCACCGCCTCGATCAACCGCGCGCCACCGATGAGGACCAGGCGAATGCGACCCGTGTATTCCAGATCGAGCTCCTTGCGGAAGGTCTGCACCCGGTTCAGCACCTCGCGGAACAGCCCCTCCTCCAGCAATTGCGCGTTCAGCGCCGTGCGCAGCACCACGACGCCGGCGGAGCCCGCTGCCGCGGCGAACCCCTCGCGCGCCTCCAGCGACACGCCGATCTCCTCCGGCCCCAACACGAGATCCTCGCCCGCCACGTGCAAGCGCACGCGGCCTTCCGACTCGAGCTCGCGCAGCAGCACCGCGCCGTCGGCCGCGGCCAGCGCCGCCTTCAGCGCCGGCATGCGCTTGCCCACGCGCGGGCCGAGCGCCCGGAAGTTGGGCGTGACCCGGACCGTGACGTAGGCATCGGCGTCGGCAATGAAGTGCAGGGCGTGAACGTTGAGCTCCTCGCGGATCAGCTCGGCGTGCTCGCGCAACGCGCTCTCCAGCGCCGGATCGCTCAGCACGATCTCCGCCGCCTCGAGCGGCTGCCGCACCCGCAGCTTGTTGGCGGTGCGCACCTGGAGCCCGAGCGAGACCAGCTCGCGCACGGCGCGCATCACCTGGCAGAGCGCCTCGTCCACGGCATCGAAATCCGGCTCGGGGTAGTCGGCGAGGTGGACGCTCTCCTCGGCGCTCGCCTCGAACGGGCGGCGCACCAGGTTCTGCCAGATGTCCTCGGCGGCGTAGGGCAGGAAGGGGGCCAGCAGCTTCGCGAGCGCCACCAGGCACTCGTAGAGGGTCCAGTGCACGTCGAGCTTGTCCTGGGAGAGACCCGCCGCCCAGAAGCGGTCGCGGTTGCGCCGCACGTACCAGTTGGAGAGCGCGTCCACGAATTCGTTCAGCACGCCGGTCGCTTCGTACACGCGATAGGCGTCCATGTGCTCGATCACCATGCGCGTCGCGAGCGCGAGCTCGGAGAGGATCCAGCGGTCGATGCGTGCCCGCTCCGCGGTGTCGCGGCGCCCCGCGCGGCACGTCGGATCGGAGGGGTCGAAGCCATCGATGCCCGCGTAGATGGTGAAGAAGGCGTAGACGTTGCGCAGCTTGAGCGGAAGCTCGCGCTGGGTCGCGCGCACGGCGCCGAGCGAGTGGCGCGTGGGATTCCAGGGTGGATTCGAGGCGTAGAAGAACCAGCGGAAGGCGTCGGCGCCCGGCGCCGGGGAATTGGGATCGTCGACCCAGACGCGCGCCTCCGGCGGCAGCCCGGGCACCTCGCGCGGCAGGACGCGCGCGCCGGCGGGAGCCGGAGCGACACCGAGCCGCTGCGCATCCTCGGGCGCGAGATGGATCACGCGGCGCGGCATGCGGGTCGGACGCAGCCAGATTTCGAGCGCGTCGGCATCCGCGGCGTCCCGATACAGCAGGACCGCAGCCTTCTCGCCGCGCAGATCGAGCCCCTCGTAGTCGTCGTGCGCGATCCACGCCGTGCCGGCGGGCGGCGCATCGTCGGCGGCGCTCACCGCCGCGAACGCGAGGCGCACGTGATCGAGAATGATCTCGGGCGGCGTGTAGTTGCCCTTGCTCTTCGACTCCTTCTTGCCGTGGCGGTCCGCCACGTGGCCGAGCACGATGCAGGTGCGGTAGGGGTGGGGCTTCTCGCGCTCCGGAAAGAGCAGCGTGGAGATCCAGAGCAGCGAGTTGAACCAACCGCGCGTCTGATCGATCGCCTCGGAGATGAAGTCCGCGGGAAAGCTCGCCTCGAACGCCTCCCGGCCCCGGTGCGGGTAGCCCCACTGTGCGAAGGGCATCGAGCCCGAGTCGAACCAGGCGTCGATCACCTCGGGCACGCGGCGGTAGACGCCCGGCTCGCCCTTCCGCGTCCACGTCACCTGGTCGATCCACGGCTTGTGGACGCGCAGATGCGGCGAGAGATCCGGATCCGCCGCGACGGCGGCGTCGAAGGCCGCGAAGGCTGCGGGGTTGCGCTCGAGGATCTCCGCCACCGATGCGGGCGCGTCCATCGCACCGGTCTCGTCGTTGATCCAGATATTGAGCGGCGTGCCCCAGAAGCGCTCGCGCGAGAGCGCCCAGTCCACGTTGTTGCGCAGGAAGTCGCCGAAGCGCCCGTCGCGGATGTGCTCGGGCAGCCAGTGGATCTTCGCGTTGTTGGCCAGGCACTCCTCGACGTGCGCGGTCGTGCGCACGTACCAGGCCGGGCGCGCGTACTGGATGAGCGCGTCCTCCTCGGAACGCACGCAGAAGGGATATTCGTGACGGATCTGCTCGGCGTGCCAGCAGAGATCTCGCTCCTTCAGATCGCGCGTCAGATCGCGATCCGCCTCCTTCACCCAGCGCTCGGCGAACGCAGGATCGGCGACGGCGGGATCGAAGCGTCCGTCGGGCCGCACCGCGCACAGCAGGGGCAGGTCCTGCTGCGAGCGCTGCTCGCGCCGCAGCAGCTCGAAGTCGACTTCACCGAAGGCCGGAGCGATGTGCACGACGCCGGTGCCGGCGTCGAGCTCCACGAAATCCGCGTCCACCACGCGCCAGAGATTCCGATTCGCCTGGTGCCGCTCGAACCAATCGAACGGCGGGACGTAGCGCTTGCCGACGAGCGCCTCGCCGCGCACGCGGCGCAGCACCGGAAGCTCCCGCCCGACCCGCTCCGCCAGCGATTCTCGCAGCGCCTCCGCCACGATCAGCTGCTGCGCGCCGTCGCGGACCACGGCGTAGTCGATGTCCGCGCGCACCGCGGCGAAGGCATTCGAGGGCAGCGTCCACGGCGTGGTCGTCCACACCAGCAGAGAGGTCTCCGGCTCGTCGCGCAGCGGGAAACGCACATAGACGGACGGATCGTCCACGCTGCGGTAGCCCTCGCCCACCTCCGCGGCCGAGAGCACCGTTCCACCCTGGGCCCACCACCACACTACTTTGTGTCCGCGGAACAGATGCCCCTTCTTGAAGAGCTCCGAGAGCGCCCACCACACGCTCTCCACGTAGGACTGGTGATAGGTGACGTAGGCGTCGTCGAGATCGATCCAGAACGCCAGCTTCTCCGTGAAGCTCCTCCACTCCTCCGTGTAGCGGAAGACGCTGTCGAGACAACGCCGCACGAAGGGCTCCACCCCGTAGGCGACGATGGCGTCCTTGCCGGAGATGCGCAGCTCCTTCTCCACCTCGATCTCGACCGGCAGACCGTGCGTGTCCCATCCGGCGCGGCGCGGCACGTCGTAGCCGCGCATCGCCTTGTAGCGGGGAATCACGTCCTTCATGACGCGGGTGAGCGCGTGGCCGTTGTGCGGCACGCCGTTGGCCGTGGGCGGGCCCTCGTAGAACACGAAGCGGGGGCCGCTCGCGCGCCGGGCCAGCGACTTGGCGAAGATGTCCCGCTCCCGCCAGAAATCGCGCAGCCCCGCCTCCAGCCGCGGAAAATCGACGACGGGGGTCACGCGCTCGAATCGAAACCGGTCCATGGGGCGCATAAGCTACCATCGAGGTCCCCCGCGGTCCCGGGCCGCCCGCACCCGGCGCAACCTCCATCCTTCGGAGGATCCGATGCCCGACTTCTTCGTTCCCGGCATGCGTCTCTACCTGGACGAGCTGATCGACTGGCAGGGTCTGCTGACTCTGCGTCAGGGC
>JAOUNA010000110.1 GCA_029881215.1 Myxococcales bacterium
CACCGTGCGCGTGCGCTTCTCCGCCAACACCTCGCCCTTCGCGGGGCGCGAGGGTCGCTTCGTCACCAGCCGGCAGGTGCTCGAGCGCCTGCGCCGCGAGGCGCTCGGCAACGTCTCGATCCAGGTCGAGGAGATGCAGAACGCCGAGACCTTCTCGGTCGCGGCGCGCGGCGAGCTGCAGCTCGCCGTGCTGATCGAGACCATGCGCCGCGAAGGCTACGAGTTCAGCGTTTCGCGCCCGGAGATCATCGTGCGCGAGCAGGACGGCCGGCGCCTCGAGCCGGTGGAGGACGTGGTCGTGGAGACGCCCGAGGCGTACGCGGGCTCCGTGATGGAGAAGCTCGCGCAGCGCCGCGGCCGCCTCGAGGCCATGGAGCAGCGCGGCGAACAGATGCGTCTGAGCTTCGTGGTTCCGAGTCGCGGACTGTTCGGCTACCGCGCCGAGTTCCTGTCGGACACACGCGGCGATGGCGTCCTGCACCACACCGTGCGCGGCTATGAGACGTGGGCGGGGGACCTGTCTCCCCGCGGTGTAGGTGCCATCGTGGCCACCGAGGCCGGCCGCACCACGGCCTACAGCCTGTTCGGCATCCAGGAGCGCGCCAATCTCTTCATCGGTGCCGGCGTGTCGGTATACGAGGGGCAGATCGTCGGAGAGAACCGCCGCCGCGGGGATCTCAACGTGAACGCGGTGCGCGCCAAGAAGCTCACCAACATTCGGGCCGCGAACAAGGACGAGGCCGTGACGCTGACACCCGCCCGCGAGGTCGGCATCGAATGGGCGCTCGAATGGATGGGCGAGGACGAGCTGCTCGAAGCGACGCCGCAATCGCTGCGGCTGCGCAAGCGCGTCCTGCCGCGCAACCTGCGCAAGCGCGTCTAGCGCCCGCCCGCCTTCTCCCGCGGCAGCGGCCCCGCGCCGCACCCGTGGCCGGCCACGCAGCGAACCAGATCTTCCACCGTCTCGATGGGCGGGCGGCCCGGCGCGCTGCCCGCCGAGCTCGCGCTGGCGCCGAGCAGCAGGTCGAGCGCCTCGTCCACGTCTTCGGGCCCGATGCCGTAGCGCGACAGCGGGTCGCGCGGCCCCACCGGAAACGCCTGCCCCGCGTCTGCCATCCACTGTTCGAGGTGATGGTGCACGCGCAGCGCGACTTCGTCCGGGACGTGCAGCGCGTCGAAGTGGCGCAGGAAGGACGCGAGCGAGGCGCCGTCCGCCCTGCGCCGGCCCGCGACCCAGCGCCACACGGCGGCGAGCGCAAGCACCGCAGCCACCGCGATCGCGAGAGACGCCCAGTCGCTCACAGCCGCGCCCCCGCTGCGCGACCCGGCGCGGCGCACGCGGCCACGCGCGAACCGGCGCCGGGGATCGGGCAGCACGCCATGCGAGCAGTGTGCCCGACCCAGCGCCGGACGTGCCAGCGCCGCGCCCGGGCCGGGCGCGGCGGCCGCCTTCGCTAGCATGCGCCCGTGCGCGCCGTGGGCCTTCTCTGTGTCGTTGCGCTCGGCTGCGCGGGCTGCGCGACGGGCGCCGCCGCGCCGCCGTCGCCCAATCTGCTGCAGAACGGATCGTTCGAGCAGGGTCGCGAGCCCTGGTTCGACTTTCAGCGGCCCGAAAAGCCCTACTGGGGCAGCTTCGAGATCAGCGAAGCCCAGGCCAGCGCCGGACGCCACAGCCTGCAGCTGAGCCTCGACAGCGGAAACTTTCCGACCTCCACGGGCATCGCGGGCGCCGCCCAGGACGTGGCGACAGCGCGGCTGCCGCGCCGCCTCTCCGGTCGCTATCGCGTCGAGCGCTGGGAGCCGGATACCCCCACCCAGTACATCCAGCTCGTGGTCATGGCATTCGATGCGAGCAACTTCCGGCAGATCGGCGCGAGCCTCCAGCTGTCCCTGATCCTCGCGGGCATCGACACGCCGCCCTTCGCCATCGGCAATCGGCGCTTCGAGTTCGCCGGGCCGCGCGATCCGGAGCTCGGCCGCTGGATTCCCTTCGCATTCGACCTCCACGAACAGTTCGCCCGCCATTGGGGCGGCGTCCCGGTCGATCTGCGCAGCGTGCGCGTCTTTGTCGAGGCGCGCTTCGACGGCTTGCAGCGCAGCGCGGGCCAGAGCGCCGGCGCGCTGGTCTACTTCGACGCGTTGCACCTCGGCGACTGAGGACCGCGTTCAGCCGCTCGGCCCCTCGAACTCCCAGCGCAGGAACGTCGCGAGGTCGTCCGCCGCCGACTGTGCCTGGCGCTGCACGTGCTCGTTGCGGTCCCAGAGTCCGTTCTCGACCACGCGCTTCACACGCTGCGGGTCGAGCTGACCGAAGCGGCGCGCCAGATGCCCGAGACCCACCAGGGCGCTGCCGCGCACGCAGGGGTCTCTGTGGCGAGCCAGCTGGACACAGCACGACTGCGCCCACTCGCGCTCCGTCGATTCGAGCGCGATCTCGAGCGCCACGTCCGCGAGCTCGCGCGGATCGTCGCGGCGGATCGCCGCCTCCACGCGCCTGCGGAATGCCACCTGTTCTGCCGCGGTCACGCGCTCCGAGCGCATTCTGACTCCCGAGGTGCTCGCCGTCGGGCGATCGCGGCGGCCGCTGCCTGTTTCGAGTCGCGGCCGCGAGTCCACCCGCTGCGCACCCGCGCGAGCGGGGCGCGCGGCACACAGCCTACCACGCGCTGCCGCGCCGAGCGCCGCGCCAGCACCCCGCCGGGGTGTGCTCAAGCGGCGCGCAATCGGCTCCGATACGCAGGCGGTGAATTCCACGCCGCACTCCAGCCCTCCGAACAAGCGCAAGGAGCTGCGCTTCGAAACGCACTTCGATGCGCTCTACTCCACCGGCGCGCGCGAGGGCGCGGGTCGCCTGGTGAACATCTCGTATTCGGGTGCCCTGCTCGAGGGCGTGTCGCTGCGACCCGAGCCGGGCACGAGCGTCCGCCTGTACGTCTTCGTCCAGCCCGTGCTGCCCTTCGAGCTGGTGGGGCACGTCGTCCGCCTCACCGAGGATGGCTTCGCGATCCAGTACGACGTGGCGGACGGCGAGATGCGCCGGCTGGTGGACGAAGTGGCCGCGGTCGTCTCGACGTTCGGTGCCGCTGCGCGCTGATTCCAGCACGCGCGCCGGCGGTGCGGAATCAGAGTCCGACGTCTTCCTTCGAGTAGTCCACCGTGAGCCAGCGCTCCGGACGCATGCGCACCCGGATCATCGCGTCCGGGTCGCGGCCGTCGCTCGCGCTGGCGATGTAGTGGTCGCCGCGCTCGCAGCCCAGGTAGTGGTGGGCCAGGGGGCGCTCGTCGCGCTCGAGATCGGACGGATCGATTGCGATCACCGGGCCCTCCACGCTCACGTATTTGTAGGGCGGTGCCTCGTCTTGCACGCACAGACTGATGCGCCGACCCACCGCGAGCAGGCGCGCCTTGCGCGAGCCGCGCTCGGTCACCAGGTGGATCTCACCCCCGGGCGCGTATCGGTACCAGACAGGGATCGCGAGCGGGCCGCGACCCGGCTCGCCGAGACTCAGCACCCCGACGTGCACGCCGGCGAGGAAGGCCTCGCGCTCTTCACGGGTCATCCGGGTGGTCATGGCTCGGCTCCTCGGGACATGCGCCGCACCGGCGCAGCCGAGACTATCAACGTGCTGCGGCTCTCACCACCACCAGAAGGCGATCAGGACGAGCAGGATCAGCACGGTCGGGAAGCCCAGCCGCGAGCAGCGATCGATGCGCTTTGCGAGGTCCCGCCGGCCCCGATCGGCGAGCGCGCTGGTCAGCACCGATTCGACGAGCGCCAGGAACACCAGAATCGTGCCTCCCGTCAGGAACACGTCCATGCGGATCGTTGATCTCCACCAGGTCGATCAGGTAGAGGCCCAGCGCGATGCGCAGCGGTCCGTCCGCCGGATCCGGCGGCGTCTGCGGGGCCGGATGTTCGAGGCGGCAGTTCGGAAGCACGGCCAGCGCGGCGCCTACTCCAGCTTCCCGCCGCGGGACGCGAGGGTCTCCGCCTTCGCGTACAGCTCGCTCACCCCGAAGCGGATGTCCTTCTCGACCCGCTTGGAGATCATCGTGACCGGGAACACCAGCGTGTCGCTGTCCGCGAAACGCAGCGCGCGGCTGCGGCCGATCTCGTCCTGCACCACCACCCAGGAGTAGCCGAGCTGCGCCACCATGACGTCCCCGAGCACGACGCCCAGCGCCTGGAGCTCGTAGACCTGATCGCGCTTCAGCACATGCTGGTCGAGCAGCTGCTGCAGGATGCGCAGGTCTTCGGTGCCGCCCCCGCTGATCGGCGTGCCCACGTGGCGCCGCGCGAGCTCGTCGACGGCGCCGCGCTGCAGCCGCATCTGGCGCTCGTCCGAGGCGTCGAGCGGCGCGATGCGTCGCCGGCCACTCTCACCGCTCAGGTCGATCGCGCCCTCCGCCCCGAGCGGCACGCTGCCGAAGCCCCTGCCGAAGAAACCGGTCTGCGCGGCTTCCAGATAGAGGTAGGCGGCGACCACGGCGCACAGGCCCAGCGCGAGCGCGAAGAACAGCCTGCGCGTTCGGGAGGAGCTTCGCTCGGATCGGGGTTGCGTCAGGTTCGGGGTCCTCGTTGCCGGGTGAGCGCTGCGCGCGCGAGCAGGCGGCGCGCACGGCGTACCGCCCGCGTCCGCGCAAGGCGGCGCCAATCTAACACGGATGGCCGGAGGATGGTCCGACGCCCGCGCGAGCGATCCCCCGCCCCGCCCGCGTCACCCGACGATGCGGCTGGCGGTCATCAGCAATCCGACGCCGGCTCCGCTCACCGCGCCCGCCAGGATGCGGCGCACCAGCGACCACTCTTCGCTGAGAGTGAGGCCGCCGAGCACGGCCCCGAGTGCGGTGCAGGCAATCAGCACCCCGGTGATCACGGGGTGGGCCGTCGCAGCTCGAACCCAGCCGCGCCGCATCGCCTACTCGCCCACGAAGAGCACGGTTCGGATGGTGAGGCTCGTGCTTGTCGCTGTCTCCACCGCGGAGATGGAGAGGCGATCCTTCCGGGCGCGCAGCGTCACCGTGACGATCCGGTCTCGAGCCGGACCGGGTGGAATCCCCACGATTTGGAAGTCGGCGAGTCGCGAGATCGGATGGGGTGCCTTGGAAGCTCGGCGCAGCAGGTGAATCATGATGCGTTCCTGATCGTCGCTGCCCGTGCGGATCTCGAACACTCCTTTGCAGGGCAGCTCGCAGCCGCGCGCGAGAACCGTCGCGAAGCTGCTGCCGGCGATGCTGACGCCCACCTCGTCATCCAGCACCGCTCCCGCACCGAGTGGCGGCGCGTCCACGCCCAGATCCACGGTGCCCGGGCTGCTTGCGCAGGCGAGCAGCATGAGCAGCAGCAGCGCCGCTGCACGGCGGACTGGAATTCGCAGCGTCTCCTCCGCGCTCGTGCTCATGCGGGGTGGTTGCAACCTCTCGCCGCGGCGCGCGTTTCGCCCAGCTCGCACAGCGCCCGATCGTGCCTGCTCGAGAGCAGCAGCTGGGCTGTCAGCGCGCCGATCGCCGCCGTGAACATATCCCACTGCGTGTCCCAGACGTCGCCCTGGGTGCCCAGGAACGCCTCCGCCTGCGCGCCTCCGAGAACCGCGGCCCACCATTCGATCAGCTCGTAGCAGGCGCTGAGCGCCAGGCAGACGCAGACGACCAGGAAGAAGGTCCACCGGCCCGGCTCGAGCGGAGAGCGACGCAGCAGAATCTCCCGCGCGAGCAGGGCCGGCACGAAGCCCTGCGCAAAGTGGCCGAGCCGGTCATAGGGATTTCTCGCGAGGCCCAGCACGTCTTGCACCCAGAAGCCCGCCGGCACCCGTGCGTAGGTGTAGTGGCCGCCCGCGATGAGGATCAGCGCGTGGAGAAAGAGCAGCCGGTAGACCAGCGGCGTGAGCGGGAAGCGGGCGTGCGTGGCGACGAGCAGCGGCACCCCCAGCAACACCGGAAACACTTCGAGCATCCAGGTCGTGCGATCGTACGGCGCCCAGCCCGATGCGAGCAGGGCGAGCCCCGTCAGCGCGAGCAGCGCAGCGAGCTCCCTTGCGTTGCGCCCGCGCACGCTACGGCGCCCGCCGCGTTCGGCGTCGCTCGACCCAGAGGAAGGCGAGCGCAGCCAGGGGCAGCGAGACCGACACGCGCCACGGATCGTAGCAGGGCACCTTCTCGACGCGCGTGCCGAGCACCGCGACGGCCCATGGCTCCACGCGGACGTAGCTCTTGTGAAACGGGATCGGGAGCCAGATCAGTGTGAGTCGGCCGATCCCGAGCAGGATCAGGACGCTCCACAGCCACCACGCGCGCGGTCTTCGCCTCAGGCAGACGAACAGCGCGGAGAGCATGACGAGCGGAACGCACACGGCTGCGACCAGGATCAGGTGGAAGGGTGCGGGAACGCCCGCCAGGGAGAAGGGGAAGCGCTCGCGCAGGTCGAGCGGCGCGGGCTGCCACTCCACGTGGGAGATCCAGGGGTGGCCGTCGAGCATCCGGATCTTGAAGAGCAGCAGGATCGAGGTGCTCTCTCCGCGCAGCTGATAGGCCCACAGCTCCTGGGGCCCCGTATCGCTTGCTTCGCTCGGGCCGTGGTGCACGAGCCGGAGCTCGGCGTGTCGGAACGCTTCGACCGCGTGGCTCAGCAGCAGCAAGGCGTTGTGCTCGATCGCCGCGAGCGCATCCGGTGCGACCAGCGCGCGCACGCCCTCCAGGTCTCCACTCTGCAGCAGCGACACGGCGTGCCGCGCGATGCGATCCGGCTCGCTTCGCTGCATCACGTCCGCGCACGCGAGGCAGACCGCTCCCGCGGCGAGCGCGGCGATCCAATGCCTCCGCGCGCGCCGGGTCGCTCGACTCATTCGCCCTCGAAGACGCGTGCGGCGTAACGCGCGAGCGAGCCGGGCAGCAGATCTCGCGGTTCATCGCTCCAGGACGGCGTGATGCGGCTGGATGCGGAGAGCGTCGCCACGTCCAACACGTCGCCCGTCCCTGCGTCGACCAGGGTCAGGCGCAGCTCGAGCAGATCCGGAATGCCCAAAGTGCGTGTGTTGTGATCCTGCCAGATCAGGATCTCGGGAAAGATCACGTAATCGAGCCCGCTCTCGCGCGCCTGGCCCGCGTAGGTCTCCAGCGTTTCCGCCGACTCGGCCGCCCGGGCCGCGCCCGTGTGGGGAGCGAGGGCGTTCAGGATTTCGTCGCTGGTGATGCGTCCGGAGTCCAGATAGACGAACTGCGCTTCGCGCGCGTCGAGCGGAATCCCGACCAGGATGCTGGCCTCCAGCGGGAGAAGCGGCGCACCGCGCGGGCCGCTGGTGAAGCGCGCCTCGTAGTCGTGCGCACAGGCCGCCAGCGCCGCGACCAGGGCGAACAGCGCGAGCGTCCTGGCCGCCATCGCGCGCGGGCCGATCTGACCGCGGGAGCCGATGAGATTGCTGGGACCGATGGGACGCACCTCGTGAAGCGGTTCCGTCCTCTCAGGCGCCGCACAGGCGACGCAGAATAGCACGGGGCGCCCGCCGCGCGGCGCCCGCCACCGCGCCCTCCGGCCACGGGAACGCGTCTCAGGGGTCCGCGCGTGATCCCCGTCACGCGGGCGGTCGGCAGCCCGGTCGAAACGGCCGACATGAACGAAGACAGAATGCGCACGCAGATTCCGACCGAGTTTCGCGCGAGCCAACTCGTTGGCAAGGGCAAAGTGAGGAACATCAGCGAGGGTGGCTTGTTCGTCGGCACCAGTGAGATCCCCGAGGAGGGAGAGGCGGTCGAGCTCAAGCTGAGCGCGCCGGGGCGGCCCCCGGTGGAGATCCAGGGGCTGGTGTGGTGGACGACCCGTAAGATCGAGGCGCCGAATGGCCGCCGCGGATTCGGGCTCCGCCTGTTGGATGCGTCCGAGTCGTACCTGCAGCTGCTGGCGAGTCTGCGCTAGCGAGCCTTCGATCGGCTCCGGGTCGCGTCGGTGTCGTTGTCGGGCTCGTCGGAGCCCCCGCGCAGGCGCTGGAAGGCGGTTTCCAGCACGCGCACACCGAACAAGATGCCCACGGTGACGATCGAGAGAAAGGCTGCCTCGGCCAGGCGGTCCAGGCCGATTGCGGCGCCGATGCCCGCGAGCACCCACACCACCGCGGCCGAGGTGACCCCCGTGATCGTCTGGCCGCGCGCCAGGATGACGCCCGCGCCGAGGAAGCCGATGCCGGTCACCACCTGGCCCAGCACGCGGCTCGGATCGGTGGTCGGTCCCGCCAGGCTGCTGCCGAGGCGGATCACGATCTGCGTGCCGAGGCAGATGAGGATGCTGGTGCGGATGCCGATCGGCTTGCCGCGCATCTGCCGCTCGATTCCGATCGCTCCGCCGCAGAAGATGGCGACTGCGATGGGAACCAGGAATGCGGCGTCGAAGACCGCGCGCCATTGCGCCAGAGCCATGCTCGCTGCCTCCGCGTTCGAGGCCTCGCGGCAACCGTACCACGCCGGCCCGATCGAGGGCAGGCCGCGTGCGGTACGGCGGCGGAATCAGGGCGCGTCGCTGTTCGCGGATCCGTCCTGTGTGTTGATGTCGTCGGGCATCCAGAGATCGAGCGCGCGCTTCGTATCGAATTCGGGCTTCAGCTGTGGCATGGCCTCCCGCGTGGGAAGGGACGCGAGAGGCAGCGTTACGACGGAGCAGTCCGGACTGTTTCGTCGCACGATGCTGACCGATGCGAGAACCTCTTGGTTCCGTTCGCGGTGCGCGGTCTCGATGGAGCGCGCGAGCGCTTCCGGGGTCAGGCCCGCCGCCGGCAGGAGCTCGCCGCCGGCAATCTCGATCAGGCCGTTCGGAGCGACGGTCGCTTCCTGCTGCAGGATCTGCTCTGCGGAGACGCTGATCAAGAGCTCGTCGCAGAAGCGGATGCGGCGCGCCGGGTCGGCGCGCGCGTCGAGCGCGCAGAGACACAGACCACTCAGCAGGGCGAGCGCGCCCCGGCTGAGCGCCTTCGGAACGAAGCCCATCGCTTGCCGCCTGAATCGGTGGCCGCTAGACGGCGCGCCGTCCCGCGCGATGCGGAAACGCGCCTGCGGTGCCGAGAGCCTATCACAGCCGCGTGGCAGAGCTCGGCGGCGCGCGCTGCGCGCGGAGCGGTGCCGCCGTGGCGCGGCAGGCGGCTCAAGCGCGTTCGGCACCAGTCCGAAGTAACCGACGGGGGGGGTGTGTTGGCAGCCGATCTGCGCTTCAAGAAACGCATGCCGTGCCGCGTGAACGTCGACGGGGACAGCTGCGGCGGGCTCGTGCTGAACATCTCGCGGGGTGGCGTGTATGTACAGACCAGCGCGCGCGCGGAGCCGGGCGCCGAGGTGTGGCTCGAGCTGCAGTCGCAGCTGCCGCACGGTTCGATCCAGGTGGGCGCCCAGGTGGTCTGGAAGCGCGTCGTCGACGCGCGCCTGCGCGGGGTCGCATCGGGCGGCGTGGGGTTGAAGATCCGCACCGCACCCGAGTCCTATTACGCGCTCCTGATGGCCTTGAGCCGGGCCGGCGACCCGGGCCGCGGCGCGGCGCCCGCGCCCGCGCGAATCGCTGCGGCTGCGCCCGAGCAGAGCTACCGGGTGCGCCTCAAGCTGAAGGCGGGCTCCCGCACGCGCACGCTCACGATCCGGGCCGGCTCCGCCCACGAGGCGGGTCGCCGTGCTCTGGCGAGCGCGGGGCCGGGCTGGGCGGTGCTGGAGTCGATTCCGATCTGAGCCCGCGGTCGCTGCCCGCGCGCGCTACTCCGTCGGGTATCCGCCCTGCGTCCAGGCCTGCATGTGGCCCTCGAGATCCAGCAGCCGCGTATAGCCAGCCTCGCTCAGGATCTGCTCGGCCAGCATGGCGCGCCGGCCGCTGCGGCAGTGCACGACGACTTCGTCGCCGTGCGCGGCGTCCAGCTCGGGCAGTCGGTCGGCGAGTTCGTCGACGGGGATGTTGATGGCGCCCGGAATGTGCGCGTCCGCGTACTCATCGCGCGTTCGCACGTCGAGAATCGTCGGCGCAGATCCCGCTTCGATGCGTTCTGCGAGCTCCGCGGGGCGGATCGATCCGGTTCGGGCCGCGCTGCATCCGCCCGTGCCCAACGCAGCTGCGAGTGCCACGCCGCTC
>JAOUNA010000111.1 GCA_029881215.1 Myxococcales bacterium
CTCAATTCTGCGGGCGCGGCGTCGAAAGAATAGGGCATGGGCGGGATCCTCCGCGTCGTCAGCGCGAACCTCTGGAGCGGCCGCGCCGAGCCCGAGGCGTTTGCGGAGCAGGTGCAGGCGCTGCGCGCCGACGTGGTGTGCGTGCAGGAGCTGGCGCCGGTCCAGGCCGAAGCGCTGGCCGCCGTCATGCCTCACGGCCGCCTCGAGCCGGCGCAGCGCCACCACGGCATGGGCATCGCGCTGCGCGAGCCGGCGCGGATCGAGCGCATTCCGCTGCGTTACCGCGATGCGCGGGCGGCGCTGCTGGATCCGAAAGATTGGGCGGGTCTCGCCGCGCCGCTCGAGATCGTGAACGTGCACCTGGCGGCGCCGGTCTTGTGGCCCTACCACCGCCAGCCCGCCGTGCGCCGCGCCCAGCTCGATGGTCTCTTCGCGCATCTCGACGCCGCGCCCCGGCGGCGCCGCGCCGTGCTCGGCGACTTCAACGCCACGCCCGCGTGGCCGGCCTATCGCCGCGTCGCCCGGCGGCTCACCGATCTCGTGGACGCCCACGCGCGCGCGCAGGGGGATCGCCCCCGGCGCACCTGGCCGCACCTGCCGCGCATGCCCTGGTTGCGTCTGCTGCGCATCGACCACTGCTTCGGCCAGGATGTGCGGCTCGAGGAGGTCGAGGTGATGCCCGTGCGCGGCTCCGACCACTGCGCGCTGCGCATCGATCTCGCGCTCGATTGAACGGCTCTGCACGCGCGAAGAAAGATGGCATGTCCCTTCTAGAGTTCTTTCCAGAGGGGTCTCGGCGCGCGTCATCCTAAGCGAATAAAAAGCGAAAGACAACTCCGCTCCGACGAGAAGTGAGCGCCGTCCGGTCGCTTCCGCGCGCGCCAGCCCCTTCGCATTCGACACATCCCGCCGCTGGTGGTACTCAACGCCCGGGCCGTTAGCTCAGTTGGTAGAGCACCGGGCTTTTAACCCGAGGGTCCAGGGTTCGAGTCCCTGACGGCCCACCAAGGATTCCGAGGACTTGGCCTCGTCGCTGGGATCGGCCGACTTCGTCGGAGCCGCATCGAGACGCCCGGAGTCGCCGAGCTCGGCGAGAGACAGGTCCTGATCGTCCTCGCGCAGGGCGTGGGCGTACACGCGGAGGGTCAGGGCAGGGTCTGCGTGCCCGAGCTGGTCCGCGACGCATCAGACGCTCTTCCCAGCGCGCAGTGCCAGCGTGGCCCAGGTGTGCCGTGTGGTGCGGAGCTGCAACGCCAACCGCGCGCGCGAGCGCGGCGGCGCCCGCCGCTGCCGGGTCGAGCGGATGTGCTGCGACGCGGACCCAGGTCGGCGACCCATTCGCCGATCGAACCGGAAGCGGGTCGCCTCCCGCCGGAGGCCGCGGGCTCGAAGCGAGTGAATCGATCTCAAGGGGCGACTGCCTAAAGACGATTCCCCAAGGAGGATAGGCGGAGTGGGCACTCAACCGGGGAACGCGCGTGGGCATCGAGTTCGCTTCATACGTGCTGGCCGTCTGCGTCAGCTTCGGGGTCGGAATACCGATCCTGCTCGACAGCCGGAAGCGAGACGACCGCCCCGCCCTGTATCTCGCGCTGGCGGTGATCTCCGACGGCGTCGAGTGGGCGTTCTGGACGCTCTCGGTCCAGACGCCCGCCTTGGGGACGTCCCTGGGAGACGCCTTCTCCATCGGCTCCCGTGTCTGGATCACGATCGCTGCGATCTTCTTCGGAGTGTTCACGTGCGCCGTGTTCCGGCGTGACAGCCGGCCAGCATCGATTGCGACCGCACTCCTGGCCCTCGCCATGGTGGTCGGCTTCATCGGCAGCGGGCTGCGCGGCGACTGGCCGGGCTACCGGGGCGACAACGCCTGGATCTGGCTCGAGAACACCGCCCAGCTCATCGTCTACACCTGGGGCGGCATCGAGGCGCTGCGCTTCCACGCCAAGCTGCGGCGCCGGCTCGCGCACGGCCTCTCGGATCCTGTGATCACCAACCGGGTGCTGCTGTGGGCGATCTACGGCCTGACGTTCGCGGTGTCGCTCGTGCTCTACCAGGTTGCGCTCGGCGCCGCCGACCAGCTCACGGATCTCGATGGCTTCATCTCGGGGGTGGCCGCGATCGGCAAGGTCACGCTCTGGTTCGCCTTCTTCCCACCCCGGCGCTACCGCGACTGGCTGCGGGTCGGAGCGGCACCCACCAGGCCCTGACGGCAGCCGCCCAGCGCGGGGTCTGATTCCCCCCTCGGCCCTATCTGCCAGAATCCGCACTCTACGGACCTGGCAAGAATCCGCTTGAACTTCCTATGCCTGTCCCCTGCGTGATCCGCAGCTGAGTCCATCTCTCGCCGCGAATCGCCCTCCGAGAAAGATCTCACAGCCGGCGACAAGCGTGAGAGAATCGGTGTAGGGGTGCACGGAGGATGCTGCGATGAAGGGAGCTTTCCTTCGATTTCTCGGATGGCTCGGGGCGGTGTTGCTCGCCGGTCCGGTCTTCGGGCTCACCATCGACAATGGCCTCGCGCCGCCGAATCCCGAGAACGTCATCAGCGCACCGATGGGGGTGGACCCGGTCCTGGTGCGCGATCAGGGCTGCGCCGATCAGCCGATGCCCTGCCCGGATCCGGGGCCGCCGACCACGGTGGAGGTGATCGACGGCGGCGAGGCCTGGGGCTTCCAGATCTATGACTCCTCCAAGGGGATCCTCTCAGGGGGCAGCGTTCTGGGATCTTTCTCGGTAACGAACTCGGCGAGCGGCGAGATCCGGGGAGGCTACGCCGAAGATATCCGGGCGTCGGGCTCTGCCGAGCTCTGGATCGCCAATGTCTACAATTACTGGGGTGTCTATCTGCAAGACGCGGCGTCTCTCCTGTTCACGGGTGGCACGGTCGGCTCCCTCTACGCAACCGGAGATTCGCACGTCGTCCTCGCGGGCGGAAACGTCCTCAGCGAAGACTACGCGACGACGTACGTCGGGGGTCGTGCGACCCTGGAAGTTTCGGCTGGCAGGCTGGGCGAGCAGCTGAGCGTCGGGGGAGCGGCGCGCGCGTACCTCAAGGGCGGGAGCCTGGGAGCTGCCCACGCCAGCATGGCGGTCGGAGAAGATGCCGTCGTGTATGTGAGCGGTGCCTCGCTGGGTGTCTGGGACGGGTTGTACACGGGAGGCAACGCCCGGCTCAGCATGAGTGGGGGAGGGATGTCGGGGTTCGCCTTCACGGGCGGGAATTCCGTGATCACCTTGAGCGGGGGGTGGGCGGGGGACTACTTCTCTGCGGGTGAGAGCTCCCTGGTTCGCGTGGTCGGCGGGCCGTTCACCGTGGACGGCCAGCCGGTGGGCTATGGCCCCCTCCCGATGCCCTGGGGGCACTTGAGCGGCCCGCTGAAGCAGGGTGGATCCGTCGGCTTCGACTTCTCGCAGAACAACGAGTGGGATACGGGCTCGATCGTGCTGCTGGAGGATCTGCCGGCGGATGACGACACCGACGGAGACGGCGTGCCCGATGCCAGCGACAATTGTCCGGTCCACTCGAACCCGGACCAGGCGGATGCGGACGGCGACGGGGTGGGCGACGTCTGCGACGTGGAGGAGATCGTCTTCACGAGCGTCGCCGCGCAGGACGGCTGGCTGCGCGAGCAGAACGAGTGGAGGAGCACGGCGAATCAGCTCGACGCGACGGCGGAAGGCCCGGACGCGCTGCGCCTGGGTGACACCGGAGGGGATCGGCAGTACAAGTCCGTGGTGTCGTTCGCGCTGGACGACGCGCTGCAGGGCGCCGAGATCGTGTCCGCGCGGCTCGAGCTTCACGGCGGTGTGGTCGAGGGCGTCGATCCTTTCCGGACGCACGGGAGAGCCCGGGTACTCGGGGGCAGTGCATCGGGCGTGATCGGTCCGAGCACCGCGCTCGAGCTGCTCGATTTCGATGCCTCCCTAGTCGAGTTCGGCACGCTCGTACCCGAATGGCGAGCCGCCGCGGCCTTCTTGAATGCGGGCGCACGGACGCTGCTGAGCCGATCCTCGGATCTGCAGCTGCGCCTCGAGTTTGCGCTGCCGGACAACGACGACCACCAGCGCGACTGGGTCGGGTACTACGGCGGCGAGGCCTGCGCGGCGGGCCTGTGTCCGGTGCTGCGGGTGCAGTACCTCCGCGCGCCGGCGCCCTGAACCAGCGGGGGGTGGATCGGCCGAGGGGGCCTCGTCGAGTTCGCCCGCGCCCTGGTCCAGCGCGGGGTCTGATTCCCCCCTCGGCGCCCAGTTGACCGAGTTCCTACTGCTCGGACCTAGAGGCGAGAATGCGACTTGTCTACCCATGTCCCGCAGGTCGCATTTGTAACTGATGGATCGAACGCAATAGACAGACAAGTGTGTCTATCCGCTCCCGATTCTTGTCGTTTGGAGACCGGCCTTCACCGGGGCGAGAAGCGTGTGTGGTGGGTGCCCTCACGCTCTTGCACGGTTGCAGGTGTTTCAGGGGGGGAGGGGGGTCGATCCATGGAGCCCTCGGCCCTGCGCGTCGATGGCGTCGCTTGCGTCGGTGATTCGAGGGCAGCCGCGCTCCGTCGGATGCCGCTCCAGGCCACCACACACCTCGAATCTCGGAGGCGTATAGAGACGTGGAGACGTACTGGGCGCAGTCCTGTGCCGCCCCTTGCAGGTGCTCGCAACGCACGAGACGCAACAGGCGTTACTTCTTGCGCTTCGGCCCTTCCCTTGACCCGAGGGTCCAGGGTTCGAGTCCCTGACGGCCCACCAGTGTCTGCGCGAGCGCGCCGGACTCGTTCCGCTCAGGCCGAGAGCGCGGCGCGCCGGTAGCGCTCGAGGTAGCTCTCGGCCAGCATCTCGGCTTCGGCGATGCCGAGGGCGCGCGCGTACTGCAGCACCTGACCGCGCACGTAGGGCTCGGGCGGCAGCTCGTGGAAGCGCTCGCCCTCGATGCGCTCGAGCCCCCGGATGCACGTCTGCTCGAGGAGCTGCGGCAGCGGGATCCCGAGCAGCTCGCGGCAGCGGCGCAGGTATGCGCCGGGGTGCGCCGTGTCGAGCGGCGGCAGCTGCAGCGCGCGGACTCGATCGATCGGCGTGGCGGGTGTCGGGGCTGGGTGCTGCTGCGCGGGGCCCGGCGTGCCGCCCAGTCCGTGCCGGGCCATGGCGCGCGCGGCCTCGCACGCGCGCGGCGACGCATAGGGCGCGTCGGGGTCCGGGGTCGTGCCGCCGTGCAGTCGGTCGATCGCGGCGCGCAGGTCGGTCGCGAAGGCTCCGGCCGGAAAGATCTGCAAGGCCGGTCGCTGGCGTCGCACGGATTCCAGCACGCACTCGTCGCGAGCGAGGGTGCCCAGGTGCTCGAGCCGGCCGCCGAGATGCTCGCGGTAGGCCGCGGCGATCTCCGGCCCGATGCAGTGATGCTCGGGGCGATCCGCCTGGTTCACGATCAGCAGGGGTGCAAAGCTGCGCGCCCGCTCCTGCAGCAGCCGACCCACTCGGGTGTCGCGCTGTGCCGCCAGGGCGATGAGTTCGCGCGGTACGAGCGGCTGCCGCCGCGCCTCGGCCAGCACCTCCTCGAGCACCGCCCGCACCGGGGCCTGGCGCGCCACCCCGCGCAGCCAGCGGAAGAAGGCGGCGTTGAGGAAGTGGTAGACGTTCTCCACCGCGGTGGGCTCGGGTGAGACCACCGCGATCCGGCGCCGCGCGAGCAGGAAGGCGTCCAGCACGTTGAAGCTGCTGCCGGCGCCGAGGTCGAGCACGACGTGATCTGCTTCGAGGCGCTGCACGTGGCGAAGGAATCGCGATTTCTGTGCGTGATTGAGATTCGCGATTTCGAGCAGCGCAAACGCTCCGCTCACGAGCCGGACACCGGGTGCGCAGGTGGCGCAGGCCACCTCCTCCAGCGACTTCGCCTCGCCGCGCAGGAAGTGGGAGAGCGTGCGTTTCGGTCGCGACACCCCGAGCAGCGTGTGCGCGTTGGCGCCGCCAAAATCGGCATCGACCAGCAGGCAGCGAGCTCCCGGAGCGGCCAGGGCCACGGCGAGGTTGGTCGCCACCACGGACTTGCCCACGCCGCCCTTGCCGCCCGCGACCGCCCAGATGCGAGGGGAGCGGCGCGCGCCGTGCGCACCCTGCGCGAGGGGTTCCGGCGGAATGCTTGCATCGAAGCTGCGCATGGGCGCTCCTGCGGCGGCTCGGCCCCGCTCCGGCTCGGAGAGATCGAGAGGTCCAGATCGTGGGTGGCCCGCAGCGGCGCGTGCGTGACGGGGCCGCCGGCGCTTGCCCGCTCCCACCGTGCCCGAGCCTTCCACGGCGTGGCTGCTCGGAGCGGGGCTCGCGGCGCTGGCGCGCCGACGCCGTCGCTGAGCCAGCGCGCGACCCGACTCATCGGAAATCCTGATAGAATCGTGGCCGCTCGAGCCGTAGGCAGCCGCGCTTCGGATTGCTTCGCCGCACTCTTTCGCAACGCCGAACGATTCGATTCGGGTCGATTCGAGCGCCACCGGGGCGCGCCATGCATCTGGAGATCCATCCCCTGAGCCGGGATCGCTGGCCGGATCTGGTCGAGCTCTTCGGCCCGAGCGGCGCCTATTCGGGTTGCTGGTGCATGTATCTGCGCGAGTCGGCCAAGGCGTTCGAGGCCAACTGCCCGAACGGGGGCGCCGGCAACAAGAGGCGGCTGCGCGCCCTCGTGGAGGCCGGCCGTGTTCCCGGCCTGCTCGGCTACCGAGGCGGCCGGCCCGTTGGCTGGGTCTCCGTTTCACCCCGCGAGGAGTACGTCCGCCTGCAGCGCAGCCCGGTCCACAGGCCGATCGACGAGCAGCCAGGCGTCTGGTCCATCGCGTGCTTCTTCATCGCCAGGGATGCCCGAGGCGCCGGCGTCGCCGAGCAACTCCTGAAGGCAGCGATGCGCTACGCGAGGGAACGGGGCGCCCGTCTGGTGGAGGGCTATCCGATCGACACCGCGGGAAGGCGCAGGCCCTCGTCCGAGATGTGGCGAGGATCCGTCGAGCTCTTTCTCCGCGCCGGATTCGAAGTCGCGGCTCGCCGCAAGCCGGCTCGCCCCGTCGTTCGCAAGCGACTGCGTGCGCGGACGTCTTTGCTTTGACGCTGGCTGCAACGCATCGCTGGTCGGATCGAGGTCCAGGTCGGGCGCGAGCCGGTGGGCGGCGTCGCGCCCAACCCCGGACCCTCGGCCGAGCGGGACTCTCACGCGCCATCCGGCGCTGGGGGGGATCCCGCTCTTCGGCCGTGGGCCGTGTCTGGCAACATTCGTAACATTCCCGAGCGAGCCCCTTCGGCCGCTCAGTCGACGGGGCGCTTTGGCATCGCGCTCACCGGCCGCGGCTTCGCCAGAATCTCGACCCGTGTCGCCATCACGATGCCGCGTGCCTCGCGGTAGGTCACGGCGACCCGATCTCCCACCCCGAGGTCGCCGAGCTGCTTCTTCTGGCCCTTGGCGGTGATCTCGGCGTCGGACTTCAGTGCGAAGGTGTAGTGACCCGCGTCGTGGCTTCCCTCGCCGACGGGCTTGACCACCAGCGTTCGCTTGGCGGCGTCCATCTTCACCACTTCGCCCTCGAAGCGGCGGGTCGTCGCGTCCGTCTCCGCAGTCCCCGCTGCCGCGAGCAGCAACGCGCCGATTGCGCACCCGATCGCGCACGCGGTCCGCATCTCGTGCGCTCCTTCTCTGTGTTGTCTTCCTGCCGCCGCAGTATGCAAACGCGATGCCACGGCATTCGCGGGCACTCCGCACTGCGCGCGGCTCTCGGCGGGAGCAGGCTGGCTCGCATCGCCTGAAGCGCCATCTCCGATCGGAGGTGCCAGCTCTCATGCCCTCATTCGCGAGCGGATGCGCGCGATGGGCGTGGCGAGGCGCGGCGCCACTTCCGCGGCCGGAAGCCCGCTTCAGTCGGCATCCGCGCTGGGGGCCGGACGCGGCCGCGGCCCGCGAAACTCTTCCTTGCGCAGGCCGTGGCGGCGCAGCTTCTCGAAGAGGGAGCGGGGCGCCATGCCGGCGTGCCGGGCTGCGTCGCCGACGCGTCCGGCATAGCGGTCGAGGATGCCGCGCAGGTAGCGTCGCTCCGCGGCCTCGAGCAGCGCCGCGCGCACCTCGCTCCAGGGCCGATCCAGCCAGGCGTCCAGCTCGGGCGACTCCGCCGCGTTCGGCAGCACCGCGGGCCCCAGAGGCAGGGGCGCGTCTGCTTCCGGCGCGGCGTACAGCTCCATCGGCAGATCCTGCAGCGTGATGTCGGGGCCCGAAGCCAACAGCACCGCGCGCTCCATCACGTTCCGAAGCTCGCGGATGTTGCCAGGCCACGCGTAGCGCGTGAGCACCTCCAGCGCGCCGGGCTCGATGCCCTTCACGCCGCTGCCGAAGCGCTGGCAGGCGTGGGCGATCGAGCTCTGGACCAGCTCCGGGATGTCTTCGAAGCGCTCGCGCAGCGGGGGCAGCGCGAGCGGGATGACGTTCAGCCGGTAGTAGAGATCCTGGCGCAGGCGCTTCTCCCTCAGCTCGACTTCGATCTCGCGATTCGACGCGGCGATCACGCGGACGTCGACGGCGATCTCCTTCTCCGCGCCGAGCGGCTGCACCACGCGGTCCTCGATCGCCCGCAAGAGCTTCACCTGCAGATGTGGCGGGATCTCCGTGATCTCGTCGAGGAACAGGGTGCCCCCGTGGGCAACCTCGAACTGTCCGCGCCGGCTGCGCGAAGCCCCCGTGAAGGCGCCCCGTGTGTGGCCGAAGAGCTCGCTCTCGAGCAGCGTCTCGGGCAGCGAGCTGCAGTTGACCGTGACGAAGGGCTGCGCGGCGCGTGGCCCTTCGTTGTGGATCGAGCGCGCGAGCAGGCCCTTGCCGACGCCCGTCTCGCCGAGGATGAGCAGTGTGCTGTCCGTCGCAGCCACGCGCCGCGCGGTCGCCAGCAGCTTTCGCATCACCGGACTCCCCGATGCGTAGTCGGAGAGCCGGTAGCGGCTGTTCGGCAGATGACTCAGGCGGAGCAGGGCACTAGCGAGAAGTCGGTCGGCGATGTTGCGCACCAGCGTGCCGAGTGTGGCGTCGTCGAGACCCGACTCGATGACCGCGAGGGCGCCCGCTTCGAGCAGCGCGGCTCGGTCCGCGTTCGAGTCGGCGGACACGAGCACCACCACCTCGGCCTCGTCGATGGCGCGCGCCTTGCGCACCCACGCCGGGGAGAGCGCGGGCACGCTCTCGGCATCGACGAGCAGGAGGTCCCACGGCTCGCGCGCGAGCTGCCGCTGCAGGGCCGGGCCGTCGGAGAGCTGCTCGATGAAGATCTCCACCGAGGTCTCGAGCTGGGAGCGCACGCGCGCCGCCAGTGTCGATCCGATCGCTGTCACCAGAAGGGTGCGTAGGAGCATCGGATCCTCGTGTTCCGAAAATCGGAAGCCGGGAGCCGATTATCCCAAAGTTTCGGCAAGCGCTCCAAGAGCGGTCGCGCGGCGCGCCGCGGCCGGGCGGATTCGCGAGGCGGGACGCGGGGTTCTCAGATGGCCCTCGGCGGCGCAGGCTCGGCACGCGAATTGCTCTTCCAACGCTGCAGCACCGCGCGCCTCCCGATCCGGAGGCTCCGCGCGCGGACGCGAGGAGAGTTCCAATGAAAGATACGAAGAATCCCAAGGACAAGAAGGCGAAGGAGTCGGCTCCGGCCAAGGCGCAGCCCATCTCCAAGTCGGCACCGCCGTCCACGCCGGGTGCAGGCCCGGCGCGCCCGAGCTCGGCACCGCCGAAGCGCTGAGCGCAGCGTGATCGCTACGCCCTCGCCCTGGGGGCGACCTGATGGGCGAGGGCGGATGCGAACGCAGGGAGGCGGCGGCGTGTTCTGCGCCGCGCAGCGTGTGCGGGTGCGGCGAAAAGTTACGCCCGCGCGGATCGGGTAGAGTCCCGCGGAGCCGGTCGGTCCTCGAGCGCGGCGCCGGCGTTCGGATCTCGCGGCTTCGCCTCGATGGCGCTGTGCTGCCCGGTCCGCGAATGGATCCGCTTCCCATGTCCGACGTCGCCGCTGCTCTCGAGGTTTCGACGCCCGCCGCGCTGAGCGCCCCGTACTATGCGGCGCTCGCGCTCTATGCCGCCGCCCT
>JAOUNA010000323.1 GCA_029881215.1 Myxococcales bacterium
CAGGTGAACATCGGGGAGCCGGACGTAGTGCCGAGCAAGGATGGGCTCAAGATCGTGGTCGACGTTTCGGAGGGTCGGCGTTTCCGCGTGGGGAAGATCGAGCTGTCCGGCGACTCGACCGTGGACATCGAGGCACTGCGCGACAAGCTCGACCTCGCCGAGGGAGAGGTCTTCAATCGAAGCCACCTCACCGAAGACATCTCCGCCCTCACGGAGCACTATCAGGACCGCGGCTTCTACTTTGCGCAAGTGACGCCGCTCTCCAATCTCTCGGAAGCCACGGATGTCGTGGACATCACGTTCGATGTCCGCAAGGGTCCGCTCTACTTCATCCGAAACATCGACATCGAGGGCAACACCATCACCGTCGATCCGGTCGTCCGGCGCGAGATCCCCATCGTGGAGGGTCAGCTCTACTCGCAGAGGGCCGTGATGCTGGCCCGTACGCGCGTCGAGCGGCTCGGCTACTTCGAGGAGGTGGATTTCAAGGTCGAGCCGACCGAGGCTCCGGATCAGCTCGATCTCGCGGTCTCCGTGGTCGAGCGCCCCACCGGCTCCTTCAGCTTCGGCGCCGGTTTTTCGTCGCAGGACGGCCTCGTGCTCACCGGGTCGCTCGCGCAGAGCAATCTCTTCGGACGCGGCTACTCGGCGAATCTCTCCCTCGATCTGGGTCGGCGCACGCAGCGATTCTTCCTGAGTGTGAACGATCCCTACTTCATGGGCACCGAGTTCAGTCTCGGCACCACCGTGTCCCGCACCAACCTGCGCTACGACTCCTTCGAGCAGGAGCAGCTCGGTGCCGACGTCTTCTTGGGCCACGCGCTCACCGAGGACAATCGAACGCGCGGATTCCTGCGCTATAGCTTCAATCTGCGCCGTCTCGCCGACGACAACCGCATCAACGGCGCCGCGCTGATCTTCCGCGAGGTGCTGCAGGACCTGGTGTCGAGCAGTCTGCTCGGACTCTCGGTGCTGCAGGACACGCGCGACGATCGCCTCGCACCGACGGCCGGACGTCGTCTCGCGTTCTCCGTGGACGGCTCGGGCCTGGGTGGCTTCTCGAAGTTCCTGCGCGCCGAGGCGCGAGGTTCGTGGTTCCTGGGCGCTCCGCGCGTGCTGCCCGAGCGTTCGAGCTTCGTCATCGGCGCGCGCATCGGCTGGGCCGAGCCGCTCAACCTGATCGGAGACTTCGACACGCTGGTTCCCACGCTGGCCGACGCGCTGCTCGCAGCCGGCGACCCCCAGGTCTCGCGATTGAGCGATCTCGACGAAGACCTGACGCTGCCCCTGACCGAGCGCTACTTCCTCGGCGGGCTCGGTGCGTTCCAGCTGCGCGGATTCAAGGCGCGATCGCTGGGCCCGCGCCGCCCGATCCTCAAGCTCTCCGGTACGAACGGAACCGTGCTGTCGCCGCTCGGCTACGACGAATTCAGCGGAACGTGCAGCGACACGCCGACGTCGGGGCTCCAGGGCAACGGCAACGGCCTGTGCAACGACATCGGCGCGACGGAGATCGGCGAATTCGCCGACCTCCGCGAGACGGACGTAATCGGCGGCAACAAGTTCGTGACGGCGAGCTTCGAGTACCGCTTCCCGGTCTCGCAGGCGATCGGCCTCCAGGGCGTGCTCTTCATCGACATGGGCAATACGTTCGACGAGCGCCACTACAACCTGTTCGATGTGACCGAGTGGCGCTACGGTACCGGGGCCGGCGTCCAATGGTTCTCACCCTTCGGCCCTCTGGCCCTGGTCCTGGGGTTCCCGCTGGACAGGCTCTCCATCGAGAAGTCCCCGGTTTTCGAGTTCTCGGTCGGTGGCGGAGCTTTCTGATCCCCCAGGGGGCGATCCCCTCGCACAACCCGTTTCTGCAATACAGTTCCCGGCGTTCGCTGATTCCACTCCGGGAATCTGGGAGGATGGAGCATGCAAGTTCACAAGGCCGTCTTGTTGCTCGGCCTGGCTTCGATCTTGGTTTGGGGCACCGCTGCCCAGGACGAGTCCGTGCGCATCGGAGTCGTGGACATCGATCAGGCCATCAGCTCCACCGAAGAGGGCAAGGCCGCGCGGGAGGATTTCGCGCGCAAGCAGCGCGAAGCCCAGGAAGAAATCGATCCCATGGTCGAGGAGTACCGCAAGCTCGAGGAAGACCTGAAGGCCAAGAAGTTCGTGCTCTCGGACGAGGCGCTCTTCCAGAAGCAGCTCGATCTGGCCCAGATCCGCAATCAGATCGAGAACAAGATGAAGGAGCTCGAGGGGCGTCTGCAGGTGGAGCAGAAGCGCCTCGAAGGGCCGCTCACGAAGAAGCTGGTGGAGATCATCGAAGAGACTGGGAAGAGCTCGGGCTTCACGCTCATCCTGCGCAGGGGGGCGCCCGGCATGCTCTACTCCCGGGAGGCCCTCGACATCACCGATCTGATCGTCGAGAAGTACAACCAGAAAGGCTGACGACAGCGTGGCGAAGATCCATCCGACTGCCGTGGTCGATCCGGGCGCGAAGATCCACGATGACGCCGTGGTCGGGCCCCTCTCCGTCGTCGACGGCGAGGTCGAGCTCGGGGCCGACACCGAGATCGGCCCGCACGTCTACGTGACGGGAAAGACGCGCATCGGCGCGCGGACC
>JAOUNA010000112.1 GCA_029881215.1 Myxococcales bacterium
CAGCGTCGGAAGGTCGCCCAGCACCACGAGCACGCCGTCGCCGCGCTGCGGAGCGAGCTCGGCCGCCGCGCGCTCGACCGCGGGATTCAGCCCGGGGTCGTCGCGCAGCAGCGCTTCCGCGCCCGCCTCGCGGGCCGTCTGCGCCAGCACCGCATCGGGTGTCACGACCGCCACGCGCGAGAGCGCCGGGACGCGGCGCAGCGCCGCCACGACGTCCCGCAGCATCGCGGTCGCGAGGCGGGCCACCGCCTCGCGCGGCAGATCCGGCAGCAGTCGCGACTTCGAGGTGGCGAGCGTCTTGACCGGAACGAGCGCCGCGATCATCGCGCGGTCCGCGCGAGCGCGAGGGCCGTGCGCGCCAGCGCCGTCGCCAGATCCGGGGTGCGCATCAGCGTGTCGACGGCGCATACCCGCATGCCGAGCGCCTCGATCTCGGCCGCCTGCGCCGCGTCTCGCTGGTCGAGTACGAAGCCGTCGAGCAGATCGGCGTAGAGCCGCGCGACGCCGCGCGCCGAGACCTCGATGCCGAGGCCGCGCAGCAGGCGGTCGGCTGGCCCCTTCACCGGCACGCCGCCCACGATCGGCGAGACGGCCACGCGCGGCGCCCGCGCCTCGCGCAGCGCCTCGCGCACGCCCTGCACGGCGAGGATCGGGCCGATCGAGACCACCGGATTGCTGGGACACAGGAGGATCACCCGCGCCGCCGCGATCGCCTCGAGCACGCCGGGCGCCGCGGCGGCCGCCCGGGCCGCGGAGAGGTCCACGCCCTCCACGTCGTCGGGGGCGCCATCTCTTGCGAGATACTCTTCGAAGTGTACACGGCGCCGGCCGCTCAGCTCGACGATGGTCGGGCAGGGCGCCTCGGACATGGGCAGGATGCGCGTCGCCACGCCGAGCGCGCGGCGCAGCTCGTCGGCGATCGCCGCGAGGCCGACGCCCTGTGCGAGGCGGCAGCTGCGGTGCTGGCAGTGGGCGAAATCCCGATCGCCCAACCGGAACCACGTTTCGTGGCCGAGCGCGCCGAGTGTCTCGATGACCGCCGTGGTGTCGCCCTCGAGTCCGTAGCCGCGCGCGCGATCGATGCGCCCGGCGAGCGCGTAGGTCACGATGTCCACGTCGGGCGAGACGTGCACGCCGTAGAAGACGCAGTCGTCGCCGGTGTTGACGATGGCGGTGACGTCTTCGGGCGCCACCGCCCGCACCAGCCCCGACAGGAAGCGCGCGGCGCCGACTCCGCCCGCCAGCGCCACGATGGGTGTGGTCCGCGGCGCGTCAGGGTCCATGGGAATCGGCGAGGCGCGCGCGCTCCTCGCGCAGCGCGCGCAACGCCGCCTGGCGCTTCGGGAGCCGTTCGGCAATCGTGGACAGCTCCTGCGAGCTGCGCAGCTCCGGCGCCGCGTCGGGGTCGCTGATCAGGATCTTCAGCGTCTCCTGGTCGCGCGCGATGGCCACCTCGAGCTCCGCGATGCGGCTCTCGAGATCGGCGCGCCGCGCTGCATCCGCCGCGTCCGCCGCGCTTTCCGCGGGCGCTTCGCCCGCCGCGGGATGCACGTCCGGGGTGGTGCGCGCGCCGGGCAGCAGCGCGGCCGTCGCCTCGGCGCTGCGGCCCGGGACCACCGGCCGCATCGTATGCAGCCGCACCACCGGAATGCGCTCGGGATAGCTCGTGTAGCGCACCGCGCCGGAGAGATCGGACCACGCATAGAGGGTGCGCCCGTAGCCGCTGCGCTGCTGGCGCACGGCGCAGCCGGCGCCGAGCAGCAGCAGCGTGCAGACGCCGAGCGCGGAGATCGCGCGCGCACGGCACGGCATCGAAGCGTTCCCGGCCCTGCGGCGGGGGCGCCCGCCAGGACGCGTAAGCGGCCGTCCGATCGTCATGGACGGCGATTCTTGGCGAGCGCCGGGGCCGCGTCAAGCAAGCCCGTGTGTCCGCGCGTTGGCCTCGCCGCTGTGAGGTTCGCTTCACAGCGGCGCGGCCCCCGCTCGGAAATCGCCTCAACATCGGAGGCTTGGGCCGACACCGGACGCGCCTCGCGTGCGGCACGCGGCTTGCTCTGGTGCGCGGCGATGCGCTGGCGAATCGGATGCCGGGTGTGGAAGGGGGTGGCGGCGGCGCTCGCGCTGCTCCTCTCCCAGGGGCTCGCGGCGGCGGCGCTCGCGTCGGATCGCGAGCCTCGCGTGATCTGGCAGCGCGCCGCCCTCGAGGCCAGCGGGGAGGCGGCGCGTGCGGTCGCCCTGGACGCGCGCGGCGAGCGCGTCGCCATCGGCGGCGAGCGCGGCGTGCTCCTCGGGCGACCGGGTGCGTCGCTCGAGCGCGCGCTGCGTCGCGGACCGGTGCTCGATCTCGCGTTCCTGCCGGACGCTGCCGTGTTGGTGGCGACCGCCGCGAATGTCTATCGCATCGGGCGCGACGGAGGCGCGGAGCGCGTGCGGATCGGCACCGGCGAGGCGGCGCACGCGGTCTCGCGCATCGCCGTCGGTGGCAACCTGATCGCCGTCGCGAGCGGCAGCGGCGTGCATCTGTCTCGGGACGCGCGTGTCTGGCATCGCCCGAGTCCGCTGCCGCGCGGCGCGGCGGGTTGGGTGGCTGTGCGCGCGCGCGGCGCGTCCCTCGAGGTGTGGACCTGGATCTCCGGCCAGCTGTGGACGCTGCGCGTGGATCCGACCGCGCCGCTGGTGGAGGCCGCTGTCGCGCAGCGCGTTGCGCTTCCCCTCACGCCTCGCGACGGCGGCGTGGTGGATGCCGTCTTCGATGTGCCGGGCGCCGACACGCTGCTGCTGCTTCCGTCCGCGATGCTGTTGCGGGCGAGCGCGGCGGACGGCTGGCGCGTGCTGCGTCCGAGCTTGCCGCCGGGAGCCGCAGCGCTGCGCATCGCCCACGCGCTGGGTTGCTACTGGCTCGCGACCGACACCGGGCTGGTTCGCGCCGACACGCTCACCGGACCGTGGCAGCGGGCAGCGGCACCGGCGGGTCGCCTCCCCGTGCTGGATCTGGCGGGCGATGGCAGCTCTCTCCACGTCGCGGGACGCCAGGGCGTGCTGCGCGCGGTGCTCGCCGAGCCCGAGGCGGCGCCCCCAGCGCCGCCGGCGACTCTGGGTGCCGGGGATCCGCCGATCACCGAGGTGCATCGTGCGGCGCTCGCGTATCTCGCGCTCGAGCCTTCGCGCATGCGGGCTCTGCGCCGCGGTGCCGCGCGGCGCGGCTGGCTTCCCATCCTGAGTGTGCGCCTCGGCCACGACCGCGACACGGTGCAGCGCAGGGAATACGACGAGAGCTTTCTCTCCGGGGCCACCCGCAACCTCTTCGACGAGTCCCGCGATCAGGCACGCGACCTCGCGGTGGATCTCACGCTCTCCTGGGATCTGGGGGATGCGGCCTTCCATCCCGAGGAGATCGACGTCTCGCGCGAGAGTCGCGCCGTGATCGAACTGCGCGACGACGTGCTCGACGAGGTGACGCAGCTGTATTTCGAGCGGCGCCGCACACTCGGCCAGCTCGCGGCCCTCGACCCGGAAGGCGCCGACGCGCTGCCCCTGCGCCATCGCGCCGCCGAGCTGAGCGCGGGGCTGGATGCGTGGACTGGCGGCTGGTTCTCGCGCCGCGCGGCTGCGCCTTGAGCGCAACGGTTTGGGTCCCGGCACCCCTCTCGAGGAGAAAACGACATGACGCGTAGGACCTGCTGTGGGTTGGCGGCTGCCCTCTCGATCGCTCTGGGATTGGCGCCGCAGCCGGGATCCGGATTGCCCCTGCTTTCGGAGGTCTTCTACGACGCCGTGGGATCGGACGACGGACTCTCCTTCGTCGAGATCTACGGCGCTCCTGGCACGAGCCTCGACGGGCTCTTCATCGAGGGCGTGAACGGGGCCAACGGAGAGATCACGCACACGCTGGCGCTTGCGGGTGTGATTCCCGCAGACGGGCTCTTCGTCGTCGCGGATGCCCTGGAAGGCGCCAGCACCCTCGTCCCCGGCGCCGATCTCGTGCTCGGATTCGACTTCCAGAACGGCCCGGACAGCGTGGTGCTGCGCTCCGTCGACGCGCTTCTCGACGCGGTCGGCTACGGGGCGTTCGCCGACGGCGATGTGTTCGCCGGGGAGGGCAGCCCCGCGCCCGATGCGCCCGCCGGCGCCAGCCTGGCGCGCCGGTTTGCGAACGTGGACAGCGGCGACAACTTCGCCGACTTCATCGTGCTCGAGGCGCCCACGCCGGGTAGCGCGCCGCTGGCCAGCGTGCCCGAGCCCGCTTCGGCGCTGCTGCTCGGCTGCGGCCTGGCGGGCCTGGCCCGCGCCGGCCGGCGGCGTCGTGATCCGCGCCAGCGCGCTTGATTCCCACCGCGGCGGCCCATCCGACCTTCCGCCCCGCCGCCCGGAGCCCCGGTGCGCCCGTGCAGGCGCGCCGGGGCTCCACCTGCTCCGCGTCTCGGGGCACGCGCAGCGCGACCACGATCCGAGGCGCCACGGGGCTTCTCGGTGTCGCGCGGACCACTTCCCCCTGGGAACATCGCCGCGGCGGCCCCGTGGTTCAGATTTGCGTCGGAATCGCCGATTTCTCCGCCGATGACGGTTCGGTGCGCGCGAGCGCGACGCGGCCACAATTCCCGCCACCCCGGTCGACAAGCGGGGTGGGGAGGGCAAGACTGGCACGCGCCGTCCGGCGCGGGGGGAAACGTCGAGAGATGATCACCGGCGCGAACACGAACGTCCGCTATCGCGGGGTCGTCTTTCACGTGCAGACCGAGGACAGCGGTCGCGCCAACCCGCGCATCATCAGCCATCTCTATCACGGCGGTACGATCCTCGCGTCGCACAAGACCGACTACGCGGACCGCATGGATGCGGCGGATCTCGAGGGCATGGTGCGCGGGATGATCGAGGCGCAGCACAAGGACATGCTCGAGCGCCTCAAGCGCGGCGCATTCGACGCCGCGATCGCCGAGCGGCTCGGCGACACCGCCGAGGAGGCGGGCATCTCGGCGGATCGCGCCGCGCCCGCCCGGCCCGTGAGCCAGGCGGTGGAAGACGTCGTGCCGCACGCCGCAGAGCGCGTCGCGCGGAGCGGCGAGCGCGCCTTCGGCGATGGCATCGTCTCGCAGAAGCCGCTCGATGAGGTGATCCTCGAGTATCTCGCCGAAAAAGCGCGCGAGCGCGCGTCCGGTCGAGGCGAGCGACCCGCGCGCAAGACTCGCTCGGGCGGGTGAGTCGGCTCGCTCGGCCGTGGGGCCGCGGGCGCCGCGCCGCGGGAGAGCCCGCCGCAGCGGGAGCCGAGGGTGCGGTCCGCCTGTACCACGTCTCGAAGTCGTATCTCGCGGGCAGCTTCGCGCTGCGCGACGTGAGCCTCGAGTTCGCGCGCAGCGAGTTCGTGTTCCTCACCGGACCGAGCGGCGCGGGCAAGACGACCCTGCTCAAGCTGATCTTCGCGGCCGAGCGCCCGAGCGAGGGGCAGATCATCGTGCTCGGGCGCAACACACCGCGGCTGGGAGCGGTGGCGATCCCGCCGCTGCGCCGCCGCATCGGGGTCGTCTTCCAGGATTTCAAGCTGCTGGCGCGGCGCACGGTCGAGGAGAACGTGTCCCTGGCGCTCGACGTCGTGGGAACACCGCGGCGCGAGGCCCGCGCCAGGGTGTTCGCGATTCTCAAGCAGCTCGGACTGCAGCATCGCCGTCACCACCACCCCCTCTCCCTGTCGGGTGGCGAGCAGCAGCGCGTCGCCATCGCGCGGGCGCTGGTGAACGAGCCCGACATCCTGCTGGCGGACGAGCCCACCGGGAATCTCGATCCCGACCTCACCCTCGAGATCATGGATCTCATCGCCAGCACCGCGACGCGCGGCACCACGGTGATCGTGGCCACGCACGAGCTCTCGATCGTCGAGCGCTACGGGAAGCGCGCCGTGCGCCTCGAAGGGGGTCGCGTCGTGGAGGATCGCCCAGGGCGGGGTGCTGCGCTGTGATGCCGCTGGCCAGCCGCCTCGGCTGCTTCGTGCGCAGCGCCGTGCGCGGCATCGCAGCGAGCCCCGTGACCAGCGCCGTGGCCGTGGCCACGATCGCCATCACGCTGGTGCTGGTCGGCGCCTTCGCGCTGCTCGTTTCGAACATGGAGGCCCTGCTCGACGAATTCGGCGACGCCTTGCACGTCACGGCGTTCCTCGAAGAGGGGCTGACGGACGCGGCGCGCCGCGAGCTGGCGAACGTGGCGGGCACCGTGGAAGGCGTGGAGAGCGTGCGCCTGGTCGACAAGCAGGAGGCGTTGGAGCGCTTCCGCCGCGGCGTGGGGCGCGGCGCCGCGCTGCTCGAGGGGCTGAGCGAGAATCCGCTGCCCGCTTCGCTCGAGATCACCCTGCACCCCGCGCGCCGTTCGGCCGCCGGGCTCGACGTGGTCGTCCACTCGCTCTCGGGCCTGCCCGGCATCGCGGATCTGGCGTCGGGACAGGACTGGGTGGAGGGATATCTGCGCGCCGTCGCGCTGATCCGCGGCATCGGGGTCGGGCTCGGCGCCATCCTGGCGCTGGCGACGCTGCTCATCGTCGCGAACACGATCCGGCTCGCGGTGTTGTCGCGGCGCGACGAGATCGAGATCCTCTCGCTGGTCGGGGCGAGCCGCGCGTTCGTCAACGCGCCCTTCCTGATCGAGGGCGTGCTGCAGGGCGCGGCGGGGGGCGCGCTGGCCGCGCTGCTGCTCTTCCTGATGTTCCGCCTCGTGCTGCCCGGCTTCGAGTTCGGTCTCGAGCTCGTTCTGGGCGGTCTGGCGCCACGCTTCTTCAGTCCGCTCGAGACGCTCGGACTGGTGGCGGCGGGCGCGGGGCTCGGCCTGGTCGGATCCGGCGCGGCGCTGGCCGCCGAGAGTCGCGCGTGAGGCGCTGCGGGAGGCGCGCGCGGTGCCTGGCTGCGGCGCTGATCCTATGCGCCGCGTTCCCGGCGGGCGCGGACCGCTCGAAGGATCTCGAGCAGCTGCGCGCGGCGATCGAGGAGCGCCGCGAACGCGTCGCGCACTACGAGAGCGAGGAGCGCGGACTGCTCGCAGCGCTCGATGCCATCGAGCACGCCGCGGCGCTGCTCGAGCGCGAGGTGACACGGACGCGGCGTCGCGCGTCGCTCGCGCGCACCGAGCTCGCGCGCGCGGAGAGCGACGCGGCGGAGCTCGCGACGCGCCTGACCCAGACCGAGCGCGCCATGTCTCGGCGCGCGCTCGCGCTGTACAAAGTGGGTGAGCTGGGCTCGATGCCGGTGCTGTTCTCCGCCGTCGATCTGCGCGATTTCCTGTCGCGCATCCAGATGCTGCGCCGCTTGCTGGTGCACGACGCCGATCTGCTGGCGCGCCATCGCGCCGAGTCCCTGGCGCTCGAGGCGGGTCGCAAGCGGGCGCTGCGCGCCGCGGCAGAGACGACGGCCGCCGAGCGCGAGGCCGCGGAGCGCGCCGCCCAGCTGGAAGCGGAGTGGGCGAGCAAGCGCGGCCTCGTGGCGCAGCTGCGCGGCAGCCGCGCGCGGGAGCGCGCGGCGCTCGCCGAGTACGAGACCGCCGCCCGCGCTCTCGAGGAGACGGTGGCCGCGCTGCCCGCGTCGCTCGAGCGCGGGTCCGCACGGCCGCGGGGGCCTCGCTTCGAGTCGCTGCGCGGGCGACTCGAGCCGCCGGTGACCGGCATCATCGCCCGGGATTTTGGTCGCGTGGTGGACGCGCGCTTCCTCACCGAGACGTTTCGCAAGGGAGTCGAGTTCGCGGTGCCGCTCGGCAGCGCGGTGCGCGCGGTGGCCGCGGGCCAGGTGCGTTTCGCCGGACGCTTTCGCGGCTACGGCAATCTGATCATCCTGGATCACGGTGACGAGTACTTCACGGTCTTCGCCCATCTCGCTCGGATCGAGGTGGCCCTCGGCCAGTCCGTGGCGGCCGGCGAGGAGATCGGCGTCGTGGGTGAGACGGGCACGCTGGCGGGGCCGCATCTCTATTTCGAGGTGCGCAGGGGCGGGACGCCGCTCGATCCGCGCGAGTGGCTCGGCATGCCCCGCGGCAAGCGTTAGAATATCGGGCTGTGCTTCAAGGGGATGCGGCGGGTCGCCGAAACCCCCGAGAGGCCCCTCGGTCCGGGTGCCCCCCACCAAGTTCTCCCGAGACCACGGAACGGTACGCCCATGCGTCGTCAGCGGATTCGATTCCTCCTCACCTTCCTCTCGGGGATCGTGGCCGCGGTATTGGTGGCCACGCTCTCGAGCAGCGTCACGAGCCTGGCCGCCACGCGCTACGAGGACCTGAGTCTCTTCACCAACGTCCTGAACCTGGTGCGGCGCAACTACGTCGAGCCCATCGATGAGGCAGCGCTGGTGCGCGGCGCGGTGCGCGGCATGCTGGAGGAGCTCGATCCGCACTCGACGTTCCTCGACAGCGAAGCCTACCGGGAGATGCAGGTCGATACGCGGGGTCAGTTCCACGGACTCGGCATCGAGATCACGAAGAGCAAGGATGGCTTCATCGAAGTGGTGGCGCCCATCGACGGCACGCCGGCCTCCGAGGCGGGCATCCGCCCGCGCGACCTGATCGTGTCGATCTGCCCGACCGAGGTTCCCGAGGACTGGACCGAGGACTGCCGGAGCACCAAGTCGATGACGCTCTTCGACGCGGTGCAGCTGATGCGCGGGCGCAAGGGCACGGAGATCACCATCGAGATCTTCCGCGACGACTTCGATGCGCCCGAGCGCGTCACCGTCGTGCGCGATGTGGTGAAGGTGGTGTCCGTGAGCGGCCGCATGCTCGAGCCGGACTACGCATACGTGCGCATTCGCGCCTTCCAGGAGCGCACCATCGAAGATCTGCAGAGCGTGCTGACGGCGCTGCACGAGGAGTCGAAGCGCGAATTCGCCGGGCTGGTGCTCGACATGCGCGACAACCCGGGCGGCCTGCTCGACCAGGCGGTGAAGGTGGCCGACGCATGGCTGTCGGACGGGCTGGTCGTCTACACGAAGGGGCGCGTCGAGAGTCAGCTTCAGGAGTTCAGCGCGCATCGGGACGGCACCGAGCCCACCTATCCGATCGCGGTGCTCGTCAACGAGGGCACGGCGAGTGCGTCCGAGATCGTGGCGGGCGCGCTGCAGGATCAGCGCCGCGCGCTCGTGATCGGCCAGAAGACCTTCGGCAAGGGCTCCGTGCAGACCGTCTATCCCCTCGAAGGGGATGCGGGGCTGCGGCTCACGACGGCCCTGTACTACACGCCGGCCGGTCGCTCCATCCAAGAGGTGGGCATCCAGCCCGACATCGAGGTCGCCGCGGGCGCTCAGGGCGCGGACGGGGCCGCCGAGCTCAAGCGGCGTCGCCTGCGCGAGAGCGATCTGGAGGGTCATTTCCGCCACGGAGAGACCGACGATCCGCAATCCGCCGAGCCGCCGCCGGGCCCCGGCGCGGATGCCTCGGACGCGACGCAGGAAGAGGCGCCGGAGGACCTGCAGCTCGCGCGCGCTCTCGAGGTGCTGAAGAGCTGGACCTACTTCGAGCGCTTGCGGCCGGACGCCGGCCCGAGAAGCGAGACGTCGCTGCAGGCGCGCGCAGTCGAGACGCCCTCCACGGCCGCCACGCCGTAGCTAGGGATCCCGAGCCGAGCTCGTGGAGACCGAACCGCGCGTCTACGGCGTCGGCGAGGTGCTGGCGGGCCTGCGCACGCTGCTCGAAGCGCGGATTGGCCGCATCTGGGTGGTGGGCGAGATCAGCAACCTGCGCCGGCCCGCATCGGGCCACGTGTACTTCACGCTCAAGGACGAGCAGGGGCAGCTGCGCGCCGCGCTGTTCCGCGCCGCGGCACAGCGCCTGGCGTTCGAGCCGGAAGAGGGCATGGAGGTGCTCGCCTATGGCGACCTGACCGTCTACGAGGCGCGCGGCGATCTGCAGATCATCGTGCGACAGCTCGAGCCGCGGGGACTCGGCGCGCTGCAGCTCGCCTTCGAGCAGCTGCGCCGCCGCCTGGAGGCGGAGGGCTTGTTCGATCCGGCGCGCAAGCGCCCGCTGCCCTTCCTCCCGACGTGCATT
>JAOUNA010000324.1 GCA_029881215.1 Myxococcales bacterium
CGCGTCTCCCCGGCAGCCGGCGTCCAGGTCCGGAGCGAGGTCGCACACCAGCTCCAGATCCTTGGCGTGCGCGGGCCCCGCGAACAGCAGCGCCACTTCCTCGAGCAGCGCGCGCAGATCGAAGTCGCTGGGCTCGAGTGCGAGCTTGCCCGCTTCCAGCTTCGAGAAGTCGAGGACGTCGTTGAGCAGGCTGAGCAGCGTCGCCGCGGAGCGCTCGATGCCCTCCGCGAAGTGTCGCTGCTGCGCGCGCAGCGGCGTGCGCAGCAGCATCTCGGTAAGCCCCAGGACGCCGTTGAGCGGCGTGCGGATCTCGTGGCTCATCGTCGCCAGGAACTCGCTCTTCACGCGCGAGGCGGTTTCGAGCTCGCCCGTCAGGCCGTCGAACTGCTCGGCCAGCGTGCCGAGCTCGTCGTCGCGCAGCAGCCCGATGCGCCGGGCGAGGTCGCGCTCGCTGCGCAGGCGTACGATGTGGCGCGTGAGCGCCGCGATCGGCGCCAGGATCACGCGCTGCAGCAGGATCCAGATGGCTGACGTGAGCAGAATGCCCGCGCCGGCGAGCGCGAGCAGCGCGACGTGGACCGTCTGTGCTCCCGTGCGCGTGATCTCGCGCGGCGTCTCGACGCGCAGCACGAAGGCGGGCGCGCCGCGCTCGTCGCGGTAGAGCTTGTACGCGAGATTGAGATCCTGCGCGTGCGTCTGCACCACGGATTCGGGCGCCGTCTTCGGCGCCTCGGGGGCGGCGCGCAGCGTTCGCGGGAGCGAGGCGTCCTCCACCGGCAGCAGGTCGAAGGCCACCTGGGTGTGTCTGTGCACGCGCTCCAAGACCTGTGCGTCGAGGAAGCGCCCCATCACGATCGTTCCGGCGCTGGGCCCGTTGCCGGCGCTGTCGTGCACGGGGCGCGAGCTCAGGGCCATGGGACCGTGCCGGGTGCGCAGGAATCCCGTCTGGAAGGCGAGCGGGCCATCGTGCGCCAGGAACGCCGGGTCGAGGGAGAACGGCTTTCCCAGCAGCTCGTCCAGGGGCAGCACCTCCTTCTTCTCGAGATCGAAGCACTTGCCCCAGATGCGCGCGCCGCTGGCGTCGAAGAAGACCACGAGGCTGACGTCGTTCTCGGTGTGGAAATCGTCGTAGAAGTACTTGCGCACGAAATCGTCGTGCGGATCCCGGGCGAAGGCGTACGCCTCGCTCCACCAGGACCAGTTCGAGTTGCTCGTGTTGATCTGGTCGAGAATCAGTGCCAGCGCGTGCTCGATCCGCGCCACGTTGTCTTGCACCGCGCGCGTCTCGAGGGAGGCGAAGGCCGGCTCGAAGACACCGCGGAGCAGCGCATGGCCGAGCGCCAGGTAGACGGCGATCAGGGCGGCCAGGACCCACAGGAACTTGGAGCGGAGCGACATCGGATGCCTCGACAGTGCCGGCCGCCGAGCGGCCGGCGCCACCGCGTGTCTCCCTCCACAGCGCATCCACGGCGAGAGCGAATCCCCGGGGCTTATCGGGTGCGCAACGCCGGCGCTTGAGGGGCGCGCGCGCAGCTGTTTCGGCTTCGGAGAGCCGATTCCCCGTTTGCCGTTCGTTGCCTAGGCGAGGTTCTGCGCGCTCCCGCGCGCGCCTCAGGCGGAGACCCTGTTGCGGCCCGCCTTCTTGGCGCGGTACAGGGCGTCGTCGGCCAGCCGGGTCAGCTCTTCGGCGCTCTGCACGCCGGGCTCGAGCTCGGCCGCACCGATGCTGATGGTCGGCGCCACGCGGGTGTCGCCCTTGCGGAACTCGAACGCCTCGATGGCGCGGCGGATCTGTTCGCCCAGGTCGAGGGCCTCGTCGAGTCCGCCGTTGCGCAGGAACGCCACGAACTCGTCGCCGCCGAAGCGGGCGCCCACTCCGTTCGGCTCGATGGCGTGCCGGATCAGCGCACCCGCCTCCGAGATGCAGTACGAGCCCATCTGATGCCCGTGGCGGTCGTTGATCTGCTTCAACCCGTCCATGTCCATCATCAGCACCGAGAAGGGACGGCCATTGGCGCGCGCGCGCTCGAACTCCTTGGGGTACTCGCGATCGAACCAGCGGCGCCCGTAGAGGCCCGTGAGCGAATCGACGTGCATGAGCTCGTTGAGGCGGCTGTGGAAGTCGTCTTCGATGGCGTCGTGGAAGCTGAACTTGAGCACGGTTTCGCCGAGGAAGATCTTGTCTCCCTCGCGCAGGGCGCTCGAGTCGACGCGACGGCCGTTCACGAAGGTCCCATTGCGGCTGCCCATGTCGATCAGGCCGAAGCGGCCAGACTCCACGTCGACCTGCACGAGGGCGTGCTTGCCGGAGACGCTCGGGTCGCGGATCACGAGCTGCGCGTGGCTCGGATCCCGGCCCAGGATGAGCTTCGGCTCGTTCAGCAGATAACGCCGGCCGATCTCCTCGCCCTGCACCACCACGAGCACGGGGGTGCGCGTACCGCCCTCCTCTGAAGAGGGCTCGCTCGACAGGAGGACGAGGGTCTGGCTCTTGGGATCCTGCACGTGCGGCTCGCTTCCAGCGCATTCTTCGGGCCCGAACGGGGGGAGCTTTAGAACGGCAGCCTGGGCGGCGGGACGCGCCCGCGCCGGCCGGCGTGATGCACC
>JAOUNA010000325.1 GCA_029881215.1 Myxococcales bacterium
TGAGATCGACAGCCCCGGTTGCCGTTCGAGCCGACAGCCGATCCGGCGGTCGCAACCTGATGGCGCCGTCATGAGAGGTGTCTGTCCCGCCGAGCGCACCCCTTCTGGCTTCGGTGAGCGATGCCTTGGAGTGCGATGCAGTGAGAGAGGCGGCGGTGCGCCGGTTAATGCGTTCCGGCAGCTCGGGGATCGCGGCCGCGCGTTCCATATCGAGCAGCCGGCCGTAGCCGTCGGGTGTGGGTGGAAGGCCCGCGGCCACCAAGTCAGCGAGCACGTCCCGCCACGCCGGCCAGACCCGGTCGATCAAGCCCGCAAGCTCTGTCCTGCGCTCCTCGACCACACCGATCTCGTCGCGGCGACCGGTGGCCCGTGTCCACGGAAGCTCAGCAAGGGCGTCGTACGCCTCCAACTGATTGCGTCGGCGCTTGAGGCTGCCACGTGAGAGCAGTTCCAATAACGCCAGGCGTGCGTTGTCGCTCTCCCAGATCACGCGTCTACCCTCGTTCTTCGCCCGCTGACGAGCACCTCTTCGCGCCCGTCTGCATCGACCCGTCGTACCAGGCGGTAGGTCGTATTGCCTTCCGCCCTGGCGACCTCCGGCGCGGCGATGAGCAGCTGTAGGTCGAGCGTCTGACACAGGTCGAACAGGACCCCGAGGTTATCGTGGGAGAGGCGGTTGGCCTCGTCGAGAAACAGGAAGCGGAGCGAACCGTGGGCTCGCTTACCGCGCAACAGGTTCGCATCCCGTTCCCATTCGGTGAGCACTACCATCATCAGGGCAGCGCCAACGCCGATCGCCTCGCCGGTTGAAAGACGGGTGGGATTCGCAATTTCCCAGTCGGAGCGAGCTGTACGACGGACCTCCACCTGCAGGTGGACGTATTCACGATAGTCAAGCAATCGCTGTCCACCCGAGCGCCCGCCGCCGTAGCGCCGAAAGATCTCGTCCAGGGCTTCCTCGATGGGCAGGTTTTCCTGAAACAGCAGTCCCTGCACCTCGCCTTCGCGCAGCGCCCGAAGCACCTGCTCCATCCGCTCCACTGACTGAACCTTCACCCGAATCCCGTCGATGCTGCCGAAGCTGACGCCCCCGAGATTCTGGTTGAGGCGGCTGACCTGACCTCGTGCCTTGCGGATCTGAACGTCAATCCCGCGAGCGACGTCCTCGCTGGCGCCACGCAGATCGTCCTCCTGTCGCGCAAGGCGCTCTTCGAGCCCAGTCAGTTGATCACGCAATCGAAGGAGTGCTTCTCGCGGGTCATCCACTTCTGCCACCTGCGCCGGCAGTCGGCGGCGTAACCAATCGTGCACGGCCAGCCAGAGCTCGAGGTAGACGTCGGCAAACGCGATGTCGGCACCCGCAGCGTCTTTGTCGACCTTGGCAAGCAGATCCTGCGCCCCGTGCGCGACACGCAGCCGCTCCACGAGCACCGCCCTCTGCTTGTGCGCCTCCTGCACGAGATTAACGTGCCCGCGGATTCCGCTGATGTCGCTGGTTCCGGACGAAAGGACGCTGGCGAGTAGATTCCGCTCCGCCACAGCCGCTCTCAGGCGCTGCCAGCGATCAAGAGCCGGCTCAGCCTCGCGGCGCTCGACGGCGACCTTCTCTTCCGCCTCGCCGTACTCACGTGCCGCTTGCGCCTGCTCGGCCTCGCGACGCCCCTGGGTGGTCTTGAGGACATCGAGCTCCGCAGCGAGCGCCGTCGCCTCCTCCTTCAGTCGGTGCATCTCGTCACGCGCGGTTGCGACGGCCGCTTCGGTAGGATCGGGGATCGCCATCTCCGTGAAGCGCTGCTCCGCAGCCCGAAGTTGTTCGACGGCTGCCCGGCGGCGACCATCGGCGTCCTGCCATATTGCTGTGGCGTGCTCGAACTCCTTCTCGGCAGTCTCGACAGATGCTTCCGCCTCGGCAAGCGCTTCCTCCGCCCGCCGCAGCTGTTCCTCGAGTGCCGGAACGAGCGACCGGTTCGCTTCGAGCTGCGCTGGCGCATCGTCCCAGCTCAGTGCCTCGGCATTGCCCGCTACGAATTCCATTGACTCGATTGCGGCATCCAGCCGGTCGCGCTCATCCGAGAGTCGGCTCAGCTCGGTTTCCAGGATCTCGACCTCCGTCTCCGAAAGCGGCGTTCGCCGCAGCACGTCGAGTTTGTCCTCGACCACCCGGGCGGCTTCATGGCAACGCTGAATCTCAGCCTGCGCCGCTTGTGCGGCATCGTGGTCCCGCTCTAGGTCGTCTCGCCGTTGCACGTGGTCTGGGGGATCGAGCAACACGGCTGTACCGAGCAGACCGCGTAGCGCCTCAATACGTGGTGCAAGTTGGCGGGCCGCCTCCTGATATCGGATCACCGCGGCGCGGTGGCTCTCCTGTTTCTCCTGGGCCTCCGAGAGCTGACGAAGGATCGCTGCGAGCGCCGGTGCCGGGTCGCCGGCCAGCCACGCGACCTGACCTGCAAGCAGTGCTTCGCCATCCTCCGCCAAGCGCTCGAGCCGGCGTCGCTCCGCCCGAGCGCTCTCAATTTGAGCATTCAGCTCGTCGGCCTCAGCGCGGAGCTCCGCTGCGCGCTTCTCTCGCGCCTTCCGACCGAGGCGAG
>JAOUNA010000326.1 GCA_029881215.1 Myxococcales bacterium
CGACCTCGCCAGCTGTCGATTCCCGGCCCCCTCCGCGGAAAGATGGAGATCTCGGGCGACCTCCTCGATGACGTCCGCCCCCAGCATCTGGAAGCCGCGGGCATAGCCCGTGAGCAGCGCCGAATCGCAGAGTACGTTCACGAGTCGCGGTGTGCCGCCGGTAAACTTCATCAGCGCCTTGCGCGCGGAGCGCTTGAAGATGCCCTTTCCCGTGTAGCCCGCAAGGCGCAGTCGCTCGTCGATGTATTGATCGAGCTCCGCCGCATCGAAGGGCTCCAGGTGGTAGCGCAGCGCGATGCGCTGGCGCAGCTGGCGCAGATCGGGACGGTCGAGCATCTCGTCGAGCTCGGGCTGCCCCACGAGCATGATCTGGATCAGCTTCGACGTGGGGGTCTCGAGGTTCGAGAGAAGGCGCACCTCCTCGAGCATCTCGGGCGAGAGATTCTGCGCCTCGTCGATGATCACCAGCGCCGTGCGGTCTTCCTTGAGGCACTCGATCAGGAAGTGATTGAGGGCCAGCAAGTACTCCGCCTTGGTGCGACAGCGCTGCTCGATGCCGAACTCGTCAAAGAGCACGTGCAGGAAGTCGAGGGGGTCGAGTCGCGGATTGAAGATGAAGGCGGAGGGCATCGACGGCTCGAGCTGGGAGAGCAGCGCGTGCAGCAGCGTCGTCTTGCCCGTGCCGACCTCGCCCGTGAGCACCACGAAGCCCTTGCGCGACCGCACGCCGTAGACGAGGGTGGCCAGACCCTCGCGGTGCGTCTCGCCCAGGTAGAGGAACGTCGGATCCGGCGTCATCTCGAAGGGAGCGCGCAGCAGGCCGTAGAAGTCGCGGTACACGGCCTAGCCCTCGGCCTGCGAGGCGACCGGCGGCGGCGGGCTCGTCGGCGCGGGCGCGCTCTCTCCCGAGAAGACCGCCGCCACGAAGCCCGGCATCCCGTTCACCCAGAGATAGCTGACGGCGCCGCCGACCAGCGCGAAGCCCACGAGGCTGGCCGTGGCCGCCGCCTCGCGCAGGCGTTTGTTGCGCAGCGCGATGCGATCCGACTCGAGCCAGATGCGCGGAATGGAGGCCAGCACCGGCAGCTGCAGGCGGCTCTGGAGCTGCCGCGCGTCGTGCGCGGAGGTGTCGGTGGCCTCCATCAGCAGCCCGACGCCGGCACCGACGGCGCACCCGAACAGCAGGCCCAGGATCAGGATGAGCAGGCGGTTCGGAGCGCTCGGCTCGAAGGCCTCGAACGCGGCCTCGAGCACGCGGAACTGCTCGCCGAGCTGGCGCCGCTCGAGCTGCGCCTGCACGCTCGCCTCGAGGTAGCGATTGCTGAAGTCCTGAAAGCTGCCGAAGAGGTGCTCGTATTCGCGGTTCAACCCGTCGAGCTGCTCCGCGACGGCCGGCGTCGCCCCGAGGAGCGTCTCGATCTGCAGCGCGAGCCCCTTCAGCCGCGCGATCTCCTCCTCCGCCGCCTGGCGGCGCAGCGTGGCGCGGCGCGCCTGCGCCTGGGTCTGCTGGAAGAGCAGCGACCCCCCGTGCGCTTCGTCCCCTTCGGAATTCTCCAATGCCGCGACGGTCGCCTCCAGCGCCTCGATCTCGGCTCGGGTCTTCACCATGTCCGGGTGCTTCTCGGTGAAGCCCCGCGATTGGAACTCCGCCAGCTGGAGCTTCAGCAGCTCGAGCCGCCGGGCCGGGCTGGTCTCGTCGTTGGTCGCGCCGAGTGAGGCGGAGGCGAGCTGACTCTTGTAGAAGGCCTCGTCGCTGATTGCCTCCGTGAGCACGCGCTGCGCGAGCGACAGATCCCCGAGCGCCCGCTCGAGGCGGCGCTGATTCGCCGCAAAGTCCTCCGGCAGCTTGCCCGGATTCTCGTTCTTGACCTTGGCGATATCCGCCTCGACGACGCGAATGCGCTCGGCAAGGCGATCGAGCTCGTCCTGGATGAACTCGAGGCTCTTCTGCGAGACCTTGACGCGGGCTTCGATGTGGCTCTGGATGAAGTCGTTGGCCAGCCGCTGCGCCACGTTCATCGCCATCTGCGAGTCGTAGTCGTCGAAGAAGAGCTGGAATTCGTTGATCTCGAGCTCGCGGCGGCGGTTGCCTTGCTCGAGCTCGGGAACCACCGGCTGCACCCGGATGCGCGAGCGCATCAGGTCGATGACCTCGTCGCGCAGCATGTACTCGGACTCTTCCTGGTAGAGCTTGAACTCGTCGATGATGCGCGAGAGACGCGGGCGGCTCAGGATCTCGGCCGTCATCAGGTGCAGCCGCGCGTTGATGTCGCTGCTCTTGACGCCCGCCCGAACGAGCTCCTCATCCACCGCCTGGGGCTCGACCAGCACCGTCGCGTAGCTCGTGTAGACGTTGGGCAGCGCCATGGCGAGCCAGTAGCTGGCCAGGAACACGAGCAGCGCGGTGAGGGCCACCAGCTTGCCGCGGCGTCGCGCGACGCCCCAGAGATCCGTGATCTGCAGACCACCTTCGACGTTCATGGAGGGGGTACGACCTCACCAGACCTTGATCGGCTCGAACACGTGCCGGATCGCGAGGGTAGCCATGAAATCCTCGAAGTCGCTAAAGCCACCCAGGGTGCTCTTCT
>JAOUNA010000113.1 GCA_029881215.1 Myxococcales bacterium
GCCGCACCGCGCTCGCGCTGGCCTGTCTCGCGATGTTCTCGACCGCGCAGCAGTGCAGCGTGGCGCCGGTGATCCGCATCCTCGCGCCCGCCGCCGGCGCGTCACTCACGCGCATGCCGCTCAGCATCGAGATCGACACCAGCGACGAGGCGCTGCCGGGCACGCTGAGCGTGCGCCTCAATGGAACCGACATCAGCGATCGCTTCGTGACGGAAGCTCCCGTCGGCGGGCGCATCTTCGCCTACGCCGACTTCGTCTGGGGCGGGGCCTTCGTGCTCGAGGGCGCGAATGCGCTCGTCGTCTCGGTCGAGCTGCAGGGCAGCCCGGGAACGGTGCGCCGGGTGGGTCACGCGTTCGAGATGCACGGCGATCCGTACGCCGACGCGGTGGAGAGCTTCAGCATCGGCGCGTACGGCGGCTTCGGCCTCGCCAACCTCGACGCCGTGGTGCTCGGGCCTCCCGTCGGCGCGGGCCTCTTCGGCGGGGGGCTCGACGTCTTCTCCCTGGGGCTGCTCGGCGAGATCGTGCTCGCCTTCGACGACAACATCATCGTCGACGGACCCGGCGTGGATTTCACCGTGTTCGAGAACCCCTTCTTCGGCACTGGCGCCTTCGAGGTCATCGACGCGCTGTTCTCCGAAGCCGGCGAGGTGAGCGTGAGCCAGGACGGCAGCACCTGGTTCACCTATCCCTGCGCCAACACGCTGGCGGACGCACCGCTGTATGCGGGCTGCGCGGGCGTGTATCCGGTGCTCGCCAACGGCGAGAGCGATGCGCGGCATCCGTCCGTGCCAACCTTCGCGCCGCCGGTGGAGGATTTCCTGGGCACCTCCAAGCCGGACGTGGTGGTGCCCGAGGGATCGGGCGGCGACTCCTTCGACCTGGCCGACGTGGGACTCGCCTGGGCGCGCTTCGTGCGGATCCGCGCCGCCGATCACGTGAACGGACCCTTCGGCCCGGACAACGCCGGCTTCGACCTCGACGCGGTCGCCGCCGTGCACGCCGCACCCGCCACGGATGCGGACGGCAACGGAGTGCCCGACGCGGTGGAGTGAGCCGGCGGGGCGCGCGCCCGCCGGCCCCCAGATCAGGCGCGGCGCCGGCGCGCGCGCAGCCCCAGCGCGACGAGCCCGCTCGCGCACAGCCAGGCCGTGGCGGGCTCGGGGGTCACGACCAGATCGTCCATCGCGAAGTAGGCGGGCGTGTTGAGACCGAATGTGCCCATGTCGCTGCCGCTCAGCACGAAATCGAGCGAGCGAACCGCTCCGAGCTCCGTCAGGTCCACCCACAGCCACGAGTCGAGCACGTAGTCGAGCGCGTTGTCCGCGAAGCGGTAGTCCGCGAGGTACACGTCGACGCTACCGGTGAAGGCGCTCGCGGCGTCGTAGCCCGAGATGCTGAGCAGCAGCCAATCGGGGTCGTCGCCGCTCGCGCCGCCGAACTGCTTGGCGAAGCCATCCCCGTTCAGCATCGAGAGCGCGGCCCAGGTGGTATTCGTGAAGTAGGCCCCCGCCAGGGTGTGCGCCGCGCTCAGCGTGATGGTGCTGATGCCTCCGAGGCCTTCGCTCTCGGGAAACCCGACTGCGTAGGTCGGGCTTCCGCCGGCGCCGCTTCCGGTGAAGGCGCTGTACTGATTGCCGAAGCCCGGCGTCGTGTTGTCGGTCTGCTGCGAGTAGGACCAGCCCTTCCAGCTCGTGAAGCCACCCCCCCAGTCGGTGAACTCGTTGCTGAAGCGGGCGCCTCGACTCACGAATCCGCCGGCGCCGTCGGCCCCGTTGTAATAGAGCTGGCCGTCGCTCGGCAGACTCAGGCCCACGTCTTCGAAGTCGATTTCCGTTGCCGCGGCCGGAGCGCTGCTGGCGAACACGAGAAGGGTCAGGAGCGGCGGCGCGAGCCGCCCGTTTCGCAAAGACATCGTCGTTCTCCTCAGGGTGCGCCGCGACCGGACGCCGTGGTTGCTTCGTGCGGATGCGCCACCCGGCGCCTTCCGCGACCGATCGGCTCGCGGCATGCAGGTGCTCCTCGGAGCTCCGAGTCGATGCGTACGCTGAGGTCGATGCGTTGGATCACGCAGTCCCTCTTCTCGGTCCCCGAAGAAGAGCACGCCACGAAAGAGGGCCGGTCTTCTGGCTCCCGGATCCTCCGACCGCCGAGCCTTCCCAGCCCTTGCTCTTGCCTGCGTGGGCCAGTGGCGTCGTTCGACGGTCGTTCCCGGTTACAGCGACGGGCTCGCGCCGGATTCTCACCGGCTTCCCGCAGACTCCGCAGCGCGCGCTCGTCGCGCCGCCGCAGTGTCCGCCCACCGTCGATCCCCGACGGTGGGACACCTTCTTCCGATTGGTCGCGCTCTTGGTATCAGATCCGGGGAAGGCGCGTCAATGACGCCGACGGGGCGGCCGGAGGGAACGACGTTGACACCCCCGGGGCGCACTCACTACCTTGGCCCCGCCCCGAGCGACGGGCCTCTGCGTTCGCGGGCCGGTGCGCCTCGCATCGCGCGGCCGGCGGGCCGCCCGTCGGGTCGCGCGCACATCGATCCGCGAAGCCATCGGGGCGATGGGGGAAGCGCCTTGAACCGCTGGCTGCTCGTGCTGGTCGGGCTCGGAATTGCCGCTGCAGGGCTGTACGCCCTGCTCGGGTCTTCCGATCTTCCCTTCCTCGCGTCGGGCGGCGCGCCACCCCTCGACGACATCGATGCGAAGTCGCGCGCGCGGCTCGAGCGCGTGCTGCGCGACGCCGATCGCGACGCCGCCGCGCCGGACTCGCGCCGGTGAGCGCGATTCGCACCCGGACGCAGTACGAGCGCGAGGAGTGCGAACGTCTGGCGCCGTGGGCGGTGAAGAGCGCGGAGTCGCGCGGCCGGATCTTTCGCGAGCCGGAGCACCCGTATCGCACCGCCTTCCAGCGCGACCGCGATCGCATCGTGCACTCGCGTGCATTCCGCCGACTCGAGTACAAGACGCAGGTCTTCGTCCACCACGAAGGGGATCATCACCGCAATCGCCTCACGCACACCCTCGAAGCGGGGCAGATCTCGCGCACCATCGCGCGGGCGCTGCGCCTCAACGAGGAGCTCGCCGAGGCGATCGCCCTGGCGCACGACCTCGGTCACACGCCGTTCGGACACGCGGGCGAGCGCGTGCTGGCGGAGCTGATGAAGGCCCACGGAGACTTCGATCACAACCGCCAGAGTCTGCGCATCGTCGACCTGCTCGAAGAGCGATATCCGTCGTTTCGGGGGCTCAACCTCACGTACGAGACGCGCGAGGGCATCCTCAAGCACGGCTGCCACTGGGAGCATCCGCTTCCCGTGCCCGAGGCCACGCCACAGCCGAGCCTGGAGGCGCAAGTGGCGGATCGCGCCGATGAGATCGCCTACACGAACCACGATCTCGACGACGGCTTGCGCTCGCAGCTGCTGCGCGTGCGCGATCTCGAGGATGTGGCCCTGTGGCGCGAGACGCGCCGCGCGACCGCCGCGAAGCTCGGCGACGTGTCCGATCGCGTGCTGCATGCGCAGACGATCGTGGCGTTGATCGACCGGCTGGCCACGGATCTGATCGAGACGACCGGCAGCGGCATCGTGGCCGCCGGGATCGCGTGCGTGGACGAGGTGCGCCAGGCGGCGCAGCGCATCGTGCGATTCAGCGATGCAGCGGCGCGTGCGCTCGGCGATCTCAAGCGATTCTTGTCCGAAAACCTCTACCACCATCCCGAGGTGCTCGCGGCGAGCGGGCAGGCGACGCCGCTCATCGGCGACCTCTTCGAGGCCTACCGGGACGACGCGTCGCTGCTTCCGGCCCACGTGCGCGAGCGGATCGGGGCGGACGGAGAGGCGCGCGCGATCGCCGACTACATCGCGGGCATGACCGACCGCTTCGCGGCGAGCGAGCGCCAGCGCATCCAGGAGCTGCGGTGAGCGAATCGGAGGCCTGCGTCGTGCTGATCGGCGTGCCGGATCTCGCGAGCGCGGCGCGCATCGGGCGCGCCCTGGTGGAGGAGCGACTCGCTGCCGCGGCCAACCTGGTGCCGGGCGTGCGCTCGATCTACCGCTGGCAAGGGGTCGTGCACGATGCGCCCGAGGTGATGCTGGTGGCGAAGACGCAGGCGGCGCGGGTGGAGGCGCTGGCGGCGCGGGTCCGAGCCCTCCATCCTTATGAGCTTCCCGGGGTGGTGGCGCTGCCCGTCGTCGCAGGCGACCCGGCCTACCTCGACTGGATAGCCGCGGAGTCGTCGCAATGAGCTCTGGCGAGGTCGGATTGCCCGAAGCCCTGGAGCGCGCCGCGCGCGCGCTGCCCGCGGACGCGGAGGCGATCCGCCCCGCGAACGGGGACCCGCTCGCGCTGCAGCGGGCGCTCGAGGGGCCGGCGGCGCTGCGCGTGCTCTCCTGGCTGCTGCAGCACGAGCCCGCCGCAGGCGAAGAGCTGGCCGCCGCCTGGGTCGAGCAGGGGGGGCAGGCCGCGTCCCTGTTGCAGCAGCTGGATGTGGCAGCTCTCGCGAAGCCCGCGCGGAAGATCGTGCGTCGCGTCCTGCACCAGCTCCGCTCCCGAGGCGTGTCGCTCGCTGCGCCGCCGCGCTCGCAGATCGTGGCCAAGCTCCCGCCGGTCGATGATCCGATGGATGCCGCGCTGCTGACGCCGATCGATCCGGTGGGCGCCCGCGGCGTGTACCTGGCGGTGAAGCATCCGGCGGGTGGCGCGCGACTCTTCGAGCTGCTGATCGACGAGGCGCGCGGGGTGCTCGAGTTCGATGTCTACAGCGCCGGCCGCAGCAAGATTCGCAAGTTCCTGCGCGACGCCGAGCGGCGCGAGCGCTTCGCGGCCGTCGCAGCGCCGCCGGATTCGGTGCGCGCCTTGATTGCACGCGCCGCCGCGGGCCAGCCCGCGGATCGGCCACTGCCGCGCGGATTCTCGGAGTGGCGGTCGCGCCTCACCGAATCGCTGGAGGATCCGCGAACACCGGGCGAACGGGTGCGCGAGGCGCTCGAGGCGCCGACCCTGGATGCTCCGGAAAACCTCGCGCGGGCCGCTTCCCTGCTCGCCGAGGGGACGCTGGGACCGTGGCCGCCGCCCGAGGCGGCGTTGCGCGAGGTGGCGGAGACGCTCGCGGAGGTCGGACGGGGCGTGGTGGTGATATCCGATGCGCAGCGCCGCGAGCAGCTGGAGCGCGCCCTCGCGGCGGCGGCGGAGAGCGTGTACACCGGCGGCTTCGCCGCGCTCACGGCGCGGCGCTTCGAGGAGAGCGCGTACGTGTACTGGAAGTCCGGAGCCATCGACGACGCCCGCGCCTGCCTGGCTGCCGCGCGCGCCTTCGAGAAGGCGCCGGCGTCGGCAAATCCCGTGGCGCGGGCGGCGCTCGAGCGCATGCTCGCACCCCTGCTCACCAGCCTGGTGCAGAACCGGCAGGGCGCCGAGGGACGAGCGCCCCTCGCGAGCGGGTCCTAGGATGCTGCTCGCGCGGGGTCGCTTCTGGCGCGCGAGCCTGCCGCGAGCTGCGTCGCTGATCGTGCTCGAGCTGCGCAAGGCCGCGCTGCCCGAGGATCTGCAGGAGCTGCGCGATCTGCGGGTCGAGGTGCCCCTCGCGAAGTGGAATCTGCTGGCCAAGAACGTGTACGCAGATCGCAAGCTGCTCGGCGGTCTGCTGTTGGATTACGCAAAGAACAAGGATCGCGTGAGCACGGCCGTGGCCAACGATCGTCTGCTCGCGGAACTTCGCCGCGTGCTGTTGGATGCCACGTCAGTGGCGCTCGAAGAGGGCATCCTGATCATCGTGCCGGCAGGCGGCGGCGCGGAAGGCGACTGAAATGAAGCATTTCGACGCTGAAGAGCCCTCGGGCGCGGCCAAGGCGTAGAGGGGGAGTTCCAGATGAGACGTCGCTTCGGACGAGGCAGACGACAGACGGAGAGCGGTGAGGGGAAGGCGGCGTCGATCGACGCGGGCGCGTGGCTGCGGCGCGTCGTGGAGGCCGGCTTCACGGGGGCCACGGCGCTGGAGCCCATGTCGCGGGAAGACGTGCCCGTCGGCTTCGCCGTGCTCGGCAGCGGAGCGCGTTCCGCGGGCGGGAGAGCTCTGGTGGCCCTCTCCCCGCGGAGCGGCAGCCACGCGCTGCTGGCGGCGCTGGCGCTCGCGAGCCGTCGCGAACCCGGCGTCGAGGCGCCGCTGCTCTTTGCCGTCTCGCCGCGTTGGCCGAGCGCGGCGCGCCAGCTGCTGGGTCTGGTGCGGACGCAGGCGGTTGCGCTGCGCGCGTTCGAGCTTGCGGAGGACGAGGAGGCGCGAGGACGCGTCGAGCCCGAGCCGCTGTCGCTGGTGGGCGCGATCGCGCCTCGCGAGATCGCGGACCGGATCATCGACGGGGAGCAGCGCGACGTGTTCGTGCGCGCGGCTGCCGCGCTCGACGGACTCGCGGCCAAGCACGGTGGCGCCGTGCGCTGCGCCGGGGAAACGCTCGAGCTGGTGCTCCTGGCGCGGCGCGTGGCGGTGTTGAGCGTGCAGGGCGGGCGGACCGAGCTCGAGACCCGGATGCCGAGTCGCCACAGCCAGCGGCTGGCTGCCGAGGATCTCGCAACCGCTCTGGATCGACTTGAAGGATCTCTGCGCAAGATCCTGAGTGACAAAAAGATTCGGGGCTCCGAAGAGGGACTTCGCGCGCTTCTCCTGCCGCTGCTCGAACGCAGTCTGGCCGGACGCTGGCAGGTGCGCTGGCCGCTGTTCAGTGGCGAATCCGAGGTCGTCGATCTTGCCGCCGTCGGTGCCGACGGGACGCCGCGCGTCGCGGCGGCGCGGGAGCGCATCGGACTCGCCGAGCTCGCGGCGATCCTCGAGGCGGCGTTCGGCCTCGGCCCTGCGATCGCTGCGGGCGCCGCGCGCGAGGGGGTCCGCGTGCGGCCCTGTGCTCCCGAAATCGTGCTCGCCGCCAGGCAGTTCGACGCTGCGGCGCTCGCTGCGCTCGAGCTGCTGACGTGCGGGCGGCGTCTCTACGATGTCCAGAGCGCGCGCAGCGGAGCGCTCTCGCTCGAATCGCGGGCCGCGCTGCCCGCTGCCGAGACGCTGCGCCGGCCGCCGGCCGCGCCGATCGCCGAGGCGCCCCCGCGCGCGGAGCGACCCAGTCTCGACACGCCGGAGCCCGAGCGGCGACCCGCGCGCTTCGAGGAGGTTTCCCTCTTCGATCTGGACGACGAAGCGCGCGCGAGTGGGGAGAGCGAGGGCGCTCCGGCGCGGCGGCGCAGGGCGCGTGGCCGCCGACGCGGGGGGCGCGGTCGTGCCGCGGGCGAGCGGGGGCCGGAGCGCACCGCGGACGAAGCGGAGCCACGCGGCGGAGAGCCGCGCAGCGAGCCGCGCGAGCGTGCGCCGGCCCGGCGCGCGCGAGCCGACTCGGCCGAGATCGAGGTGCCCGAGGAGGAGATGCTGCGCGAGGCCGAGGAGGAAGACACTCTCGTGCCGTTGGCTGCAGACGCACCCGAGCTGGAAGAGGTGGAGGAGCCTGCCTACGAAGACGAGGAGGAGGCCGAAGAGATCGGCGCCGACGTCGATCGGGAGCACCGCGAGCGGGAGCTGCGCCGACGCGCGCGCATCGCGAAGTCGGCGCCGAAGGTGGAAGTCGCGCCGCCGCCGCACGTGCCGCGCCGGCGCGCCGCGTTCGTGGCCCACGCGGATCGCGTGTCGCTGCTCAGCGCGGTGCTGCTGGCCCGCGATGTTCGGCTGGTCGAAGGCTTCTGGGTGTATCCGCAGGACGATCTGATGACCTTCTTCCGCAGCGTGGCGACCGATCTGCGCGAGGAGACGCCGATCTTCATGGTGGGATTCATGGCATCGCCGCCGGCGCGCGACACGCTGCAGGCGGCGTCGCTGTACCGCGGACGGCTCAGCTGGTTCGACCACCACGAGTGGCCGCCCGAGGATCTCCAGAGCCTGCGCGCAGCGATCGGCGAGGAGAACGTCTACGTGCAATCCGGCAGCGACAGCTCGCTCTCCGCCATCCTCGGCCAGCGCACGCGCCGCAGCCGCTTCTCGGACAAGCTGGCGGAGCTGATCGCCGCGCGCTTCACGCAGCACGACTATGAGCGCTGGGGTCGGGTCTGGTGGCAGCGCGCGGGCGAGATCGCCGCCCAGCCCGGCGAGCGGCGCGCCGAGATCGAGCCGCTGCTGGTCGGGCGTCCGAGCGACCTGGCGCGCGCCGCCGCGCAGCTGCCCGTTCCGCCGCCGCCTCCCGAGCTGGCGCACGTCGCCGCGCGCGACTTCCGGCTCGTGCACTTCGGCGGGTTCACCATGGTCGTCGCCATCGTTCCCCGCGAGCTGGATCTGCATCTGACCGCGCGCATCGCCCGGGAGCGCTACGAAGCGCAGCTCTCGCTGGCGGCGCAGGAGGGGAGCGAGCTCGTGGTGCTCGGGGGGGACGAGTCGCGGACGCGGCGCGGCCTCGACCTGGGCGGGATGGTCGATCATCTGGCGGCGAAGCACGCGTGGATCGACGCAATGGCGGACGCCGATCAGGTGGCGCGCATGCGCGTGCGACAGCTCTGGCAGGAGCCCGGGCGCCTCGACGAGGTGATCTGCGAGATCGCGATGGGGCGGTCGATCGTCGAGGGCTAGTTGGCCGAGCGCATGAATCTCGTCGAGGTCTTCTCGTCGGTGCAGGGCGAGGGCATCCACGTCGGCGAATCGACGCTTTTCGTGCGCTTCGCCGGCTGCGATCTGCGCTGTCGCTGGTGCGATTCGCCGGGCACCTGGCAGCCGAGCGCGCACTGCGAGATCGAAACCGCGCGGGGCAGCGGGGTGCGGCGCAGGCAGCCCAATCCCGTATCCCTCGCCGCGCTGCTCGAGGCCCTGGAGCTGCTCGAGCTGGCGGCGCACCGCTGGATCGCGCTCACGGGTGGCGAACCGCTGCTGCAGCCCGAAGCGGTGCGTGCGCTGAGCCTCGCCGTACGCGGACGCGGCCCGCGGATCCATCTCGAGACGCACGGCCTCGCCGTGGACGCGCTCGAACAGGTGGTCGCCGGGGTGGACCTGGTCTCCATGGACTGGAAGCTGGCGAGCGACGTGCGCCGCGCGCGGGATCCGAGCCCCGGCCCCGTCGAGGACTTCCACGAGGCCCACACCGCCTTCCTGAAGATCGCGCGCGCGGCGCCCGAGGTGCAGATCAAGGTCGTCGTGACGCCCGCCAGCCAGGCGGCGGAGCTCGACACCATGGCGGCGTGCATCGCGGCGGTGGATGCGTCCCTGCCGGTAATTCTGCAGCCCGTCACGCCATTCGGCGCCGTGCGCGAGCGCCCGCGCGCCGAGCAGCTGCTGGCGCTCGAGGCCGCGCTGTCCTGCGTGCTCGAGGATGTGCGCGTCATCCCGCAGACGCATCCTCTCTACGGCGCTCCGTAGCCCTTTGCCCCCCCGTGGGGTGTCGGTGCTCAGGCCGCGCGCCGGAAATCCGAAGAACTTAGACGAGCGAAGAGGTGAACCGCGCGGCAATGGCAGGAAGAGTCTACGAGCGCAAGAAACGCCGCATGCCGTGCGACCTGATACATGCGGGAAAGCAGCACAGCGGGCTGGTGCTGGATGTGTCTCCCGGAGGCCTCTTCATTCAGACGACCGCAAGCGTCAACCTCGGAGATCGTATCGACGTTCGGCTCAGCATTCCCGGGGAGGCCCAGAAGGCGCTCCTGCAGGTCGAGGTGATGCGCAGGGTGGCCGTGCCGGCGCGCCTCGTCAGCGTGGCCCACGGCGGGATCGGCGTGCGCATCCTGAATGCACCCGAGGCCTACTATCGCTTCATGGGGTCTCTCGGGATCCGGGCAGACCCCGGTGATTTCAAAGGGAGAAG
>JAOUNA010000327.1 GCA_029881215.1 Myxococcales bacterium
CGGACCAGCTCCGCCACCTTCTCGATGTCCGTCTCGAAGGGATTGTTGCAGATCACTCGGACGTTGAGCAGATTGCCGAGGCGTATATTCGACCAGTCCAGGTCGTACTGGATCGAATTCTGTCGCGCGAGCTTGATGAACTCTCCGCGCATTCGCGCCCGCGTGTCGTGGGGCGGTTCCGTCTTCGCTTTGATGATCTCTTCGTCATCCAGCACCCGCTCGACCATACCGCTGCGCTCGAGCAGATAATAGAGGCCCCGGTTCAGCCGGAGGTCGTGATACTGCAGATCCAGCATGAAGACGCGCGGGTCGTTCCACGTGGTGTCGTTCCGATCGATGTAGGACTGGATCATCGATCGCTTGATCACCCAGTCGATCTCTCGTTTCAGCTTGTCGGGATCGGTATTGAGGCAGTCGAGCACGTGCTGCCACATCTCGACGGAGGTGCGCAGCTCCTCGCTCACCGGATACTGCTCGATGTACTTCTGTGCCATCTCGCAGTACTCCATCTGGATCTCGATCGGCGAGTACTCGCGGCCGTTGTCCAGACGGAGCTTGCGCTTGCAGGTGGTGTCGTAGGAGATGTCCTTGATCGCCTTCACCGGATTGCGCAGGGTGAAGTCCTGGTTGACGTAGTTGTCCTCGATCATCTGAAGAACGACCGCACAGGCTCCGATCTTCAGGAAGTTCGTGTACTCCGACATGTTCGAGTCGCCGACGATGACGTGCAGGCGGCGGTACTTCTCGCGGTCGGCGTGCGGCTCGTCGCGCGTATTGATGATCGACCGGTCGTTCGTCGTGGTACCGGAAATCTTCTGGTAGATGTGCTGCGCGCGCTGACTGATGCAGTAGTGGATGCCGTCCTGCGTCTGGAAGACCTTGCCGGCGCCGGTGTAGATCTGGCGGGTGACGAGGAACGGAATCAGCTGTTCCGCGAGATAATAGAAATCGACATCCCGATCGACGAGATAGTTCTCGTGGCAGCCGTAGCTGTTGCCGACGAAATCGGTGTTGTTCTTGAAGATGGAGAGCTTCCCGGCGATCCGCTCGTCGCGGATCTTCTCCTCGGCGAACAACTGGAGATCTTCGAGGATGCGCTCACCGGCCTTGTCGTAGACGATCAGCTGGCGCGGCGACGCGCACTCGGGCGTCGCGTACTCCGGGTGGCAGCCGGTGTCCTGATAGAAACGCGCGCCGTTCTCGAGGAAGACGTTGAGGAAGTGCTCCGTGGTGATCAGCTTCTCGAAGAGGAAGCGAATCGCCTTCTCGACCGGCAGCGTCTTCCTTCCCTCCGGGGTAAAGATGATGCCGTACTCGGTCTCGATTCCGTAGATGCGTTTTTGCACCCAATTCGACCTTCCGCCCAGGGCTAGGCGTTCAAGTACTCCCTCACTTCATCGGTGCTCAGTCGCCTGAACTTTCGACCGATCCGCGCCTTCTCGAGCAAGCACACCTCCAAATTCTCCGGTGCGACTGCAATCTGCCCCTCGGCAGCGCGCTGCAGCGCAGAGCGTCCCAAGCGCAGCGCATCCCCTAGGGGCATCTCCGACTTGTACTGCCCCTTGAGGAACGTGGTCAGCTCGTCCGCGGAGCCTCCGATCACACAGTAGCCCTCGGCGTCGCTGATGCTGCCGTCGAACTGGACGCGATAGATCGCGTTGCGCTCGTGCCCCGCGAGCTCCGGGTCGCCCACTTCGACCACGATGACCTCGACCTCGAGCGGCTTGAGCTCCCGGGTGAAGACATCTCCCATCGCCTGCGAGTAGGCATTCGCGAGACTCCTGGCGCGAACGTCGTCCCGGCTGTACGCGTAGCCCTTCACATCCGCATAACGCACGCCGATCTTTCGCAGCTGGTCGAACTCGCTGAACTTGCCGACGCCGGCGAAGGCGATGCGGTCGTAGATCTCGCCGATCTTCGAGAGCGTCGAGGGGTTCTCCGCCATCAGGAGAATGCCGCCCTCGTATTCGAGCGTGATGCTGGACTTGCCGCGGCCGATGCCCTTGCGGGCATACTCGGCCTTGTCCTGCATGACCTGCTCAGGCGACACATAGAACGGTATGCTCATGCTCCACCCCGCTCGGCGCGGCTGCGCAAGACGTTCTCGTAGGTCGAGCGGAGTTCGTCTTCTCTCACCTGTTCGATGCCGCGCTCCGAACAGACGATCACCGTCGGGAAGATGCGGCGCAACGTGTCGATGCCGCCCGTGCCTCGGTCCTCGTCGGCCGCGTCCGTGAGTGCCTGGATCGCGATCTCGACGGCCTCGGGCCTGCCGGCCCCGGCTCGGTGGGACTTCTTCAGCGACTCGCGCGCATAGACGCCGCCTGAGCCCGTCGCCTCGAACTCGGCCTCCTCGTAGCGACCACCCGTCACGTCGAATTTCCAGAGCCGGCCCTGCCTGCGCCGCAGGTCGTAGCCGGCAAACAGCGGCACGACCACGAGACCCTGCATCGCAGCCGGAAGGTTGGCGCGAATCATCTGCGACAGCTTGTTCGCCTTGCCGTCGATCTCGAGTCCCTCGCCCTCGATCTTTTCGTAGTGCTCGAGCTCGACGCGCATGATGCGCGCCA
>JAOUNA010000328.1 GCA_029881215.1 Myxococcales bacterium
CGCGCCGTGGAAAGGGTCTGCGTATCCGAGCGAGAGCCAGGAGCCCCGCCAGGCATAGAAGCGCAGCGTGGGCGGGCCGCCGCGGGCCGCCGCGGCGAGCAGGGCTTCGTCGACGCCCATGTTCCAGGGCCCGCTTCCCGCGCCGTCGAGCAGGAGACGCCAGACACGGGACATCGCGATCTCAGTCGGCCAGGTGCTCGAGCAGCGCGTCCAAGCCGAGCCGATAGCTGTCCGTGCCGAACCCGCAGATCACGCCGAGCGCCACGCCAGACACCAAGGAGTGCGTTCGGAACTCCTCGCGTGCAAAGACGTTCGACATGTGGATCTCGATCACCGGCAGACCCGTGGCGACCAGGGCGTCGCGCAGACATACACTCGTATGCGTGAGTCCACCCGGATTGATCAGGATCCCATCGGCCCAGGAAGGCGCGTCCTGGATGCGATCGATGAGGGATCCCTCGTGATTCGACTGGAAGAACTCCGTCTCGGCCCCGCGCTCCTTGGCGCGCGCCGCCAGCTCGACGTTGATCTGATCCAGGGTGGTCGTCCCGTAGATCTCGGGTTCGCGCGTCCCGAGCGTATTCAGGTTCGGGCCGTGAAGCACCAGGATGCGGGGCGCGTCGACCATGGGAATCCTCCCGTCGGTCCCCGCCCCGCGCGGGCGCAGGGAGCCGTTCAGAGCTCCTGACGAATGGAGAGCAGATTGCGCCGGATGAGATAGCGCGCCTTGCCGAGGTTGCCATCCGGCGCCACGATCACGGTGAGATAGGTGTCTTCGTCGATGGGGCGGAAGACGAGGCTGAAGCGCGAGAGCACGATCACGGTTTCCGTGACGGCGCCTCCGGACAGCGCGTCCGACGCCTTGCGAATCTCGTCGAGAATCCGGGTGAACTCGACGCCAGCGGTGCCGATATCGTCGGCGAGCGGACCTTCCGGCACCCGTTCCGCGACGATCTGCTCGATCGGGATGCCATCGCTCCCCATCAGCGCCGCACCGATTCCACCGCCGCAGCCTTCGACGATCTCCCGCAGAATGTTCGCGAAGCTCATCTCGCGCCTCCTCGAAGGTTCTGGAGCCAGCCCTCGAGCACCTCGAGGGTGCGCTGCCGGCTCGCCGGACCCGGACTCCCCGCCGCGTCACTGCGCGGCGCGCTGCGGCGCTGGTCGAGCGCAGCCCGGATGCGCGCGGCGCCATTCGCATCGCCCTGCCGCTCGAGCAGCTCGGCCATGGTGCGCGTCGCAAAGGTGCCACCCGCACCAAAAGCCTCCGCCAGGGAATCCCTACCCAACGATTCGCCCAGATCGACATCCACCTGCGCGACCGCCTCCTGCGCCACGCGATCGGGGTCGATGAACGCCTCGGCATCGGTCTGCGCGCTGTCGAGGGCCTCTTCGAGCTCGGCCTCGGTCCACTCGGCGTGCGCCCCCAGCGGGCTCTCGCGCAGCGGCTGGATCCCGGCGGCTGCCAGGCGCGCATCGATCGGACCCTGCAGCGCAGCCTGCGCCTCCGCTGCGCGCTCCTGGTCGAACAGCACGAGCGCCAGCGCCAGGTGGCCCTCGGTGGCGTTGGGCGTCCGCTCGAGGCCACGGCGCGCGACGCGCTCGGCCTCCGCCAGGCGACCCGTCCGCCGGTACAGCTCTACGAGCAGCGGGAAATCGGCCGCTCCGGGGTTCTCTGCCACGGCCGCCTCCAGACGCTCGACAATCCGCTCGAATCCGCCGATCACGCGTTTTCCTCTCCAGCGCCGCGAGAGCGCGGCGTGCCGCGCGTCTTGTGCTTCGATACGGCCTGGCGCCGCACCCCCTGCTTCGCCCCGGTCTTCCCGGATCCGCTGCGAGGCCCGCGGACGCCCCCTCGCGGCACCGCCGCTGCGATCTCCGAGGGCGTCAGCGGGGTCGTTTCCGCCCGTCCGATCCCTCTCAGAACCACGTAATGGATCCGCGAATCCCGCCTCTTCTTATCGACGCCCAGCGCCGCGAGATAAGCGCTTCTCTCGAAACGGAGCAGCTCGGTCGGCAGGCCGAAGCGCCGACACAGGGCTTCCAGCCGATCGGCGGTCCCAGCGGTCGCGAGGCCGAGCGCCTCCGAGCGGCGCGCCGCGTAGACCATCCCGATCGCCACGGCCTCGCCGTGCAACAGGCGCCGGTAGTGCAGCAGCGCCTCCAGCGCGTGGGCCATGGTGTGTCCGAAATTGAGCAGCATGCGCAGACCCTGCTCGCGCTCGTCGCGACTCACCACGTCGGCCTTGATGCGGACGGCCCGCTCGAGCACGGGCACCAGGGCGTCTCGATCGAGCGCCATCAAGCGCTCCGCGTCCCGCTCCAGCACCTCGAAGAAATCCGCGTCCCAGATCGCGGCCTTCTTGATGACCTCCGCAAAGCCCGCGGCCCGCTGGCGCTGCGCAAGGGAAGACAGCGTCTCCACGTCGATACAGACCAGGCGGGGCTGATGGAATGCCCCCACCAGGTTCTTGCCGCGCTGCAGGTTGACGCCCGTCTTGCCTCCGATGCTCGCGTCCACCATGGCGAGAACGGTGGTCGGCACCTGCACGAACGCAATGCCGCGC
>JAOUNA010000329.1 GCA_029881215.1 Myxococcales bacterium
GCGCTGCTGCCATCGCGCCGTCGAGCTGGAGGTCGCTCTCGCCTCGCGGGCGCTTGCGGCTCCGGCGGCCGGCGTCTGGCCGGTTTGACGCTCCGCGCCAGGAGCGCGTAGAGTACGCCGGTGCGCGGCCAATCCGTGCCCGCAGGGATGGGAATCTTGCCATGGTCCACGAGGCATTCGAAACGATCCAGCTCGACCGCAAGGGGCCGATCGGGATCCTGACGCTCAATCGACCGGAAAAGCTCAACGCGATCAATCCGCAGATGAAGCTCGACCTCGCTCGCGCGCTCGATCAGATCGAGGCGGACGACGCGATTCGCGTGCTGGTGCTGCGCGGCGCCGGCCGCGCGTTCTGCGCGGGCTTCGACCTGGCGCACGACGACGAAGAAGAGGCGTCGGGTGTGGTGCACTGGCGCCCCGAGCTGCAGCGCGACTTCGACGCGATCATGCGGTTCTGGCACTTCCGCAAGCCGACCATCTCGGCGGTTCACAAGTACGCTCTCGCGGGCGGCTTCGAGATGGCCATCGCCTGCGACATCACCGTCGCAGCAGAGGGCACGCGTCTCGGCGAGCCAGAGCTCAAGTTCGGCAGCGGGATCGTGGCTCTGCTGCTGCCCTGGCTCACGACTCCGAAGAAGGCGAAGGAGTTCATCCTCACCGGCAACGACAAGATCGACGCGCGCGAGGCGCACGCGCTCGGGATCGTGAACCGCGTGGTGGCGGCCGGCCAGGAGTTCGAGACGGCCATGGCAATCGCGAAGGACATCGCCATGATGGACCCGGACACGGTGCAGATGACCAAGCAGGCCATCAACCGCAGCTACGACATCATGGGGATGGATCAAGCGCTGCGCATGGCGCTCGACGTGGACGTGCAGATCGAGAGTCTGGACACGCCGGAGCGCAACAGGTTCTCGGAGATCTCCAAGAAGGAAGGCCTCAAGGCGGCGATCGCCTGGCGCGACGCGCGCTTCTCTGACGCCTGAACGCGCTTGCCAGACGGGCGGATGCAGCGTCTTCCGCTCCTGCCGTCCCGAGCCCTGCCACGCCGGGGCGGCGAGCGCTCCAGCCGGCGACGAGGATCGTTTGTTAGAATGACTGGGTTTCTCGGAGGGGAGAGCGGAGATGTCGTATCCCCCGTGCCGCAGGCGCGGGGGGTACGGCGATCCGTCGCGCGCGAATGCGGCTTGGATCGATTCGCCTCGAGCGCGGTGCCGGACGCCATCCGCGTCGTGTCCACGTCCTGCGGCGCTCTCGACAGGGCGCCGCTGCGGGCGTAGTCCGGAGGAGCCGTGCATCCCGTCGACGATCTGCGCAAGCTTCGCGAGGTGCTGGGCAGCTTCGCCACCGGCGTCACCGTGATCAGCTGCCTGGATGCACAGGGCGAGCCGGTGGGCTTCACCGCCAACTCCTTCAGCTCGGTGTCGCTCGATCCGCCCCTCGTCTTGTTCAGCCTGAGCAAGACTGCCCAGAGCCTGAGCGCGTTCCTCCACACGTCGAGCTTCGCCGTGAACGTGCTGCGCGAGGATCAGCGCGCGCTCTCCGAGCGCTTCGCAGACTCCAGCGCGGACAAGTGGAGCAGCGTCTCCTGGGAGACCTGGGAGACCGGCTGCCCGATCCTGCGCGACGCACTCGCGAGCTTCGAGTGCGCCTTTCGCTATACGGTCGACGGCGGCGACCACGTGATCTTCGTCGGCGAGGTCGAGCGCATGGATCGACGCGAGGGCGCGCGGCCGCTCGTGTACTTCGCGAGCCGCTACCGGCGGCTCGATTCCGACGCCGAGGGCTAGTCGCAATTCCTGCGGGCGCGGGGTCGCCTCGCGGTTCGTGCCGCGCGGCCGACCAGCGCCTAGGTCTGCCGCTTCTGGCCGTCCCGCTCGAGGATATCGGCGAGCTCGTTCAGATCGTCGGCGAGATCACCGAAGGCGTCGCGTTTGCGCAATGCGATGCGCGAGCGGTAGTCGCCGTTCTTCAGCGCTTCGACATGGCGGCGGAAGGCGACCGTGGGGCCGATCATGCGATGCGCGTAGCTCACCGAAAAGGCGAGCACGACGAGGATATAGGCGAACGCGAGCTCGACGGTCACTTCGAGGAAGTCCTTCGTCTGCTCGCGCAGCAAGTCCTCGAGAAACGGCGGCTGCCCCGCTTCCTTGAGCACGGTGTCGTAGAGCTGGTTGTAGGCCACGTAGATGTGAACCAGCTGCAATGCCGTGAAGGCGAGCGTGACGACCAGCAGGAAGATCGGAAGCTTGAGCTGCAGCGCCGGCTGGAGCAGCAGATTGATCGTGCGCCTGCGCTGTTGGGCCATGCCGTGCTCCCAGGGCTCCCTATCGGCCGGCCACGGGGTGCGGCGTAGCGCCGAATGCGCTGGACCAGGCGCCGAAGCGGGCCGCGTCGGGCCGGCATCGCTATCGCAACATAGAGATTCAACTAACTGATTCTTGGATGTTTTCTTGAAGGGGCGCGGCTCCTGGAGAATCCGCGTCAGCCTTCGGCAGCGGTCCGCGCCACCTGGATCCTGACCTTCTCCGGCTCCACCGAAACCACCGAG
>JAOUNA010000114.1 GCA_029881215.1 Myxococcales bacterium
CTGCGCGTCTTCGAGCCGCTCAATTTCTACGAGCTCGCGGCGAGCCGGCTCGGCTTCCTGCCCGAGCCGTTCGCCTTCAGCGTGCGCGCGCTGCGCGTGCTCGCCGATCGCGCGCGCCGCGGCGTCCGCTACGACCTCGTGCACGACGTGCAGTGTCTGGGCTTCGGCGTGCTCGGTATGCGCGCACTCGGGCTTCCCGTGGTGAGCACCGTGCACCACCCGCTCACGGTGGATCGCCGCGCGTCGTTCGCGCGCGATACGAGCCTGCGCGAGGCGATCGGCACCGCCACGTTCTACCCGGTCGGCATGCAGGGATTCGTGGCGCGCCGGCTCGATCGGGTGCTGACCTCGTCGGACGAGAGCGCCCGGCGCATCGCCGCGGACTTCGGTGTGGATCCGGGGCGCATCCGCATGGTCGCGAACGGGATCGACACCGAGCTGTTCACGCCGGACGCGCACGCGCCGCGCGACGCGAACGAGATCCTGTGCGTGGCCCGCGCCGCGGACCCGAACAAGGGTGTCCTCAGCTTGATCGACGCGCTGCCGCACCTGCCGCGCGGCGTGCGCGTCACGCTGGTCGACGACGACCACGACCACAATCCGGCGCGCAAGCGCGCCAACGCCCTCGGCTGCGGCGAGCGCCTGCGCATCACGGGACGCCTCGCCGCGATAGAGCTCGTGGCGCGCTACCAGCGCGCGGCCCTCGTGGTGGTGCCGTCGCGCTACGAGGGATTCGGCCTGCCCGCGGTCGAGGCCATGGCGTGCGGCACGCCGGTGGTGGCCGCGGCGGCCGGAGCGCTCCCCGAGGTGATCGGGACCAGCGGCGGCGGCGTGCTGGTGCCGCCCGACGCGCCGCGCGCGCTCGCGCGGGCCGTGCGCGAGCTGCTCGAGCGCCCCGCCCAGCGCGAGAGCCTCGGCGCGCTCGGGCGCAAGGGCGTCGAGGCGGCCTACGGCTGGCCGCAGATCGCCGCGCGAACCGCCAGTGTGTATGCCGAGGTGCTCGCCGAGGCGCGCGGCTGACCGATCAGCAGCACCACGTCCGCCAGCGACGGCAGGCGGCGCGCCGTTGCATCGAGGGCGGCGAGCGTGGCGCGCGCCGCCGTGCGCGGCACGCGTTCGAGCACGCGCGACCACGCGGGCATGCCCCAGCCGAGCGAGATGCCCTCGATGCGCGTGAGCTCGAGGGATGCGGAGGCCTGTGCGCACATCAGCTCGAGGTCGTAGCGCGTGAAGTGATCGTGGGGCACGTCGTAGTGGCGGCGCCCGCGCGGCAGCGCGCGCCCGAAGCGGCCCTCGCGCACGCCGTCGAGGCGCCGCGCCGCGCGGCACGACAGCGACTCGAAGTTCGCGATCGCCAGCACGACGCGGCCGCCGCGCTTCGTGACCCGCGCCATCTCGGCGATGGCGCGCGCCGGCGCCTCGAAGTGGTCGATCGCCCCCTTGCAGATCACCGCGTCGAAGCTCGCGTCCGCGAAGGGCAGCGCGTCGCCCCAGGCGCGCAGCAGGCACGCGCCGCGGTCCTCGTGCGCGCGCCCGAGCTGCCTGGCCAGCGCAGTCATGCGCGCCGAGGGCTCCGCCGCCACCGCCAGCGCCCCGCGTCCCGCCAGGGCGCGCGCATCCTGCGCCAGACCGCTGGCCACATCGAGGACGCGGCGCGCCGGCGCGGCGCCCGCCAGCGCGAGCGTGCGGGCGGTCATGCGCGCGAACAGATACTCGGTGTCCCGACCGAGAGCGGTCGGGATCACGTCGCGCATGTCCCGATCGAGATCTCCGACGCGCACGGCGAAGCACCGTAGCGCAGCGCCACGCGCCGCCGCTCGAGCCCCGACGTTGCGCGGTGCGATCCGCGGAAGCCCTCGGATGGCCACGCGATTCCACCCGGGCGTCGGGGCGGACCGAGCGGCCACACCCTTTGGGCTCCGGATCGGTATCCTTCCCTCCGGGATGGCGGAGAGTGTCGTGGCGCCCAGCGGCTCGCAGCCGCGCTCGAGCCCCTGGTTCCGGGTGGAAGCCCTGGATCGCATGGCGTTCTTCCGCGTCTTGCTGGCGGCGTTGATCGCCTTCCTCGCGCTCTACGTGGCCAGCATCCAGATCGCCGAGGCCCTGCTCGACGGCTACTTCCGGGAAATCGTGCGCCTCGCCACGCGCGTGAGCCCGACCGACGGGCCGATCGTGTCCCAGATCCAGAACGGCGTGTCGGACTCGGTGCAAGGCTCGTTCTGGACGCGCGTCGCGGGCGTGCGGGTGAACGTCACCGTGCTCGGTGCCGACGGCCAGACGCCCCTCTACGTGGGCGGCGGGAAGGTCGTGCCGCCGCCGCCCGCGGCCAATCTCGACGCGGCGATGCGCGAGACACTGCGGCTGCTGCCGACGATCTCGGACGTCTTCGTCTCCGTCCCGCCGGGCTCCGCGCTGTCCGTGGGATTCATGGCCTTCTACGGCGCCTTCCTGCTGCACGTCCTCTTCTTGTACAACCGGGCGGTGGCGCGCCGCGAAGAGGAGCGCATCGCCACGGCGATCGCGGCGCGCAACACCTCTGCGGATCGGGCGCGCGCCATCGAGGAGGAGCTCGCCAAGGTGCGCAGCCGGCTCCAGGAGGTGGAGCCCGGCGAGCGCGCCCACGCCGCGGAGATCGAGGAGCTCGAAACGGAGCGGGAGGGCCTGCGCCGCAAGCTGCGCGAGCTCGCCGAGCGCGAGGCGGAGCTGCGCGCCAGCGCCGCGCGCAGCTCGGAGCTCGAGGAGGAGCGGCAGGCGCTCGAGGAGCTGCTCGAGGAGGCGCTCGAGGACGTCGGTCAGAAGGAGTCCGAGATCGCGAATCTCCAGGATCGCCTCAAGCACGCGGCCAAGAAGCCGGCGACGGGCGGCAGCAAGGCGCGTGAGGCGGAGCGGCTCGCGCGCCGCATGCGCACGCTCTACAAGAATCTCGAGATCGACGACCGCGCCATCAGCGACCTGGTGGCGCTGCGCGACGAGACCATGAAGCTGCGCGCCGAGGAGGGGCTCAAGCGCCTGACCGACGATCCGGAGAGCGCCGGCATCCGGCGCAAGGTGGGCGGCCTGCCGCCACACTTATCGATCTTCGAGATGGGCTTCGCGGGCAAGGGGCGCATCTACTACACGCGCGGTGAAGGCGGCGGCTACCGCGTGCTGGCGATCGGCGCCAAGAACACGCAGAAGATCGATCTCGAGTATCTGAGCCGGCTGCCGGTGGGCGACTGAACACGCCGGGCGCCTTCACGCAGGCAGCGCCAGACGCCGTCCGTCCGTCAGGGCAGCTCCTTGGCGGCGGTGCGCAGGATCTCCTTCAGCTCGGCGTCGTCCCACGGCTTGGAGATGATCGCGCGCAGCCCGACCGCGCGAATCTCCTGCTCGGGAATCGACTCGGTCCAGCCGGTGATCAGGATGCGCGCGGCCGCCGGCCAGCGCTGCGCCGCCTGCGCGAGCAGCTGCATGCCCGTCATGCCGGGCATCTTGTGGTCCGAGAGGATCAGGTGAACCGGCTGCTCGTCGAGGATGCGCAGCGCCTCGCGCGCCGATTCCGCCGCGAAGATCTCGAAGCCTTCGCGCCGCAGCGTGCGCCGCAGCGCCGAGAGGATGCGCGGCTCGTCGTCCACGATCAGGAGCACGGGGCCGTGCTCGCGCGGCGTCGTCACGTCAGCGCGTCCGCGGCGCCGAAGCTCTCCGACAGCAGCGGCAGGAACAGCTGGAACGACGCGCCCTCGCCCGCCGTGCTCTCGACAGTGAGCGATCCACCGTGGCGCTGCACGATGTGATACGAGGTGGAGAGGCCCAGGCCGGTCCCCGCACCCACGCGTTTCGTGGTGAAGAAGGGATCGAAGATGCGATCCAGGTGCTCGGGCGCGATGCCCACGCCCGTGTCGTGCACCACGACGAGCACGCCGTCTCTGCGCGGCTGCGTCGTGAGCGTGACGGTGCCGATTTCGCCGCTGTCCCCGACCTTCTCTTCGATCGCCTGGAAGGCGTTCACGAGCAGGTTCATGAACACCTGCTTGAGCTGCATCGGGTAACACGGGATCTCGGGCAGATCGCCGTAGTGCTTCTCCAGCACGACGAGGTGCTTCATCATGGGCCAGACGATGCTGGCCGTGGAATCGAGGCACTGGTTCACATCCGCGAGCACGCGCTCGCCCGTATCCTGATGCGAGAAATCGCGCAGATCCTGCACGATGTGACGAATCCGCTCCGAGCCTTCCTGGGATTCGCGGATCGCCTTGGCGAGATCGGAGAGCACGTAGGAGACGTCCGCCTCTTCGATCGCGGCCGAAAGCTCTTCGCTGGCGGCGCGGATCGCCTCGAGATCTCCCTGCGCAGCGGCCTTGCGCAGCGTCTCCACGCGCGTCCACGCGCCGCGCAGGTCCGCGACGTATTCGGACATCTGGAACAGGTTGGCGTGGATGAAGCCCATGGGATTGTTGATCTCGTGGGCCACGCCCGCCGCGAGCTGCCCGATGGACGCCATCTTCTCCGTCTGCAGCACGTGACTGCGCAGCTGCGTGACCTCGCTCAGATCCTGGAAGATGGCCACCGCGCCGCTGGGACGGCCCTGGGCGCCGGCGATGGGCGCGCACGAGATCCCCACCGGAACGCGCACGCCGTCGCGGCGCACGATGATCGCCTCGGCGCCCTTGAAGCGCTCGCCGCCGGCGAGCGAGCGGTCCAGCAGCGTCCGATCCCCCGCCGCCATCCGGAACCAGTTGCGGGCCGGGCGGCCGTGCAGCGCCTGGGCGGCCTCGCCGAGGATCTGCTCGGCGGGCGGGTTGCAGAAGGTGATGGACCCGTCGCGATCCACCACGAGCAGCGCCGCGTTCAGGCTCTGGATGATGCTCTGGTGTGCGTGCTCGAGGCCGCGCAGGCTCTGCTCGGTTGCCTCGGCGGCGTGCAGGGCGCGCAGGCGCGCGAGCTGCTCCGCCACCACCGCACCGAGCCCCTCACCCGAAGCCGCTTCGCCGGCGACGCATTCGGCGGCGCCGCGTCGATACCACTGCAGCGCGGCGGCATCGTCCCGCCTCGCCTGCACCACGATCACGGGAGGCCCGACGAGTCGCAGGTGCTCGAGGATCACGCGGCAGTCGCGGCCGAGGGCCTCCTCGGCGATCACCACGTCGACGCGCCCCACACTGCAGCGATCCAGGCACGCAGCGGCGTCGCGCACCACGTCGATGCTGGCGCCGCGACCGAGCCGCTCGAGCGCCCGAACCAGCGCGCCGGGTTCCGCGGCGGCTTCCGCCGTTCGCGCGATCACGATGCGCGCGATGCGCGCCCCCTCATCCATTCGCCTTCCGCTCCGCGCCGCAGGCTGCGCACAGCCGCCCGGTGTTCGGGCGCGTGCGGGCCGCAACTCGTCTCGTGGGGGGCTCCCGCAATCTACCGGGCGCAGCAGCCCGGGGCCAGCCCCGCGCGTGGCGGCGGCCTCAGCGGCGCGAGAGCTGGAGCCCGTGCCGGGCGATCTTGCGGTACAGCGTGCTGCGCCCGATGCCGAGGCGCCGCGCCGCCGCGCTCGCGTCGCCCGCGCTCTCCTCGAGCGCGCGCTCGAGCGCGCAGCGCTCGTAGGCATCCAGCGAGAGCGGCAGCTCGGGCAGCGCCAGGGCGTGGCGCGCGCTGGGCAGACCGCGCTGCGGCAGATCGGCGCTGCGCAGGCGCGGGCCCGGCGCCAGCGCCATGGCCGACTCGATCACGTTCTCGAGCTCGCGCACGTTGCCGGGCCAGTCGGCCTCGACCAGGGACGCGAGCGCGCCGTCCTCGATCCCCTCCACGTGCGGGGCGCTGCCGCGGTACTTGGCGATGAAGTGGTGCACGAGGAGAGGAATGTCCTCGCGCCGTTCGCGCAGCGGGGGGATGCCGATGCGCACCACGTTGAGGCGGTAGAAGAGATCGGTGCGGAAGCGGCCCTCCCGCACCATCTCCTCGAGATCGCGGTGGGTTGCCGTGATGACGCGGATATCGACGGGCACCGTGGCGGAGGAGCCGACCGGACGCACCTCCTTCTCCTGGAGCGTGCGCAGCAGCTTGGCCTGCACGGTGGGAGAGATCTCGCCGATCTCGTCCAGGAAGAGCGTGCCGCGATCCGCCATGCGAAACAGGCCGGCGGCACCCGTGGCGCCGGTGAAGGCGCCGCGCTCGTGGCCGAAGAGCTCGCTCTCGATGATGGATTCGGGCAGCGCGCCGCAGTCCACCGGCGCGAAGACCTCGGCGGCCCGCGGGCTGCTCGCGTGAATGGCGCGCGCCACCAGCTCCTTGCCGGTGCCGCTCTCGCCGTGCAGCAGCACGTGACTCTCGTTGCGCTGCAGGCTGTGGATGGTGCGCACCAGCGCGCGCATCTTGGGCGAGTTGCCGACCAGCAGGGGCGCGCCGGCGCGCTCACGCAGCTCCTTCTCGAGCTCCCGATTGCGCCGCACCAGACGCCGCCGTTCGAGCGCCTTCTGCACCGTGGTGCGCACCCGGTGCACGTCGTCGAAGGGCTTGGCCAGGTAGTCGAAGGCCCCGCAACGGATGCAGCCCACGGCGCTCTCGATGCTGGCGTGACCGGTCATCACGATGACCTCGACGGCCGGACGCTCGCGCTTGAGCCTCTCCAGCACCTCCATGCCGTTGACCGACCCCAGGAACAGGTCGAGCAGCACGACGTCGAGATTGGGGTCCCCCAGCGCCGCCGCCGCCTGCTCCGGATTCTCGGCGAGGACCATCCGGTGCCCGTCGCTGCGCAAGATGCGCTCGAGCGAGCGCAGCAGCAGCGGCTCGTCGTCCAACAGCAGGACCAGACCGGGCTTGTCTTCGACCGGCGGGGCGGATCGCGGCGCATGGAGGGTTGCGCTTCCCATTTCCGGCCTATCGGTGCTGGCGCGGGGCCCCTTGAATGGGTGCTTGAAGCGCACGGCGCGGAAATCTAAACTGAGGGCACCCCCCTCCGCTCGGCGGAGGATCATCCCTGCGCAAGTCTCACGTACTGGTCGTTGACGACGAGGAGCTTTACCGCCGCTCGCTGGAGCGCATCCTCGCCCGCGTCGGTCACAATGTCTCGCAGGCACGCGACGCGTCCGAGGCGCTCTCGATCGTGGCGGGCGAGCCCGTGGACCTCGTGCTCGCCGACATCCGCATGCCGGGTATCAACGGACTCGAGCTCGTGCGCCAGGTGCACGACATCAATCCCGACCTGCCGTGCATCGTGATCACCGGCTTCGGAAGCCCGGAGAACTCGGTCGAGGCGCTGCGAGCGGGCGCGTACTGGTATCTCGAGAAGCCCTTCGACCAGGGCAATCTCGACGTGATCCGCCGCCTGGTGGAGCAGGCGATCGAGCACGGCCGGCTCAAGGCCGAGAACCGCATCCTGCACAGCCAGCTGCGCTCGAAGTACCGCTTCGAGAACATCGTGGGCACCAGCGCGGCGCTGCGGAACGTGCTCGACGTCGTGGCCAAGGTCGCGGACACGGAGAGCACCGTGCTCATCACGGGCGAGAGCGGCACCGGCAAGGAGCTCATCGCACGGGCGATCCACTACAACAGCCGGCGCAGCGACCGGCGCCTGGTCACGGTCAACTGCGGGGCGATTCCCGAAGAGCTGCTCGAATCCGAGCTCTTCGGACACGTGCGCGGCGCCTTCACGAACGCCGTGAGCTCACGCGAGGGACGCTTCGCCCTCGCGAACGGCGGCACCATCTTCCTGGACGAGATCGGCGACATGAGCCCGAATCTCCAGGTGAAGCTGCTGCGCGTGCTCCAGGATCGCACCTTCGAGCCCGTCGGCTCCTCGAAATCGATCACCGTGGACGTGCGGGTGATCGCGGCTACGAACCAGAACCTGGAGACCGCGATCCGGGTCGGGCGCTTCCGCGAAGACCTCTACTACCGCCTCAACGTGATCCCGATCGAGGTCCCCCCGCTGCGGAATCGGCGCGAGGACGTCGCGCTCCTGGCCCAGTACTTCCTGGACGTCATGAATCACGAGCGCGGCGCAAAGATCGACTCGATCCACGAGGCGGCGATCGAGCGACTGTGCGCCTACGACTGGCCCGGCAACGTGCGCGAGCTCGAGAATCTGATCGAGCGCTTGACCGTCTTGCGGGGGGAAGGCGAGATCCTGGCGAGCGACCTCCCCCCGGCATTCCACCAGAGCGGGGACCCGGCGCTGCACGTGCCGCAGCTCTCCGCGGCCGGCATCGCCTTCCGGGACGTGGTGGACCGCTTCGAGACGGATCTCATCCTACAGGCACTCGAGCAGACCCAGTGGAACAAGAACAAGGCGGCCCAGCTGCTCGGCTTGAACCGCACCACGCTGATCGAGAAGATCAAGAAGAAGGGCCTCGCAGACCCCAGCGAGTAGCCACCGCGCGACGCGCAGGCGTCAAGATTCCGTTCGCACCCCTGTCGGATCCCCGTCGCTCTCGCGACCCCTCCGCGCGCGTTTCCGCAGCCACGGGCGGCGCTGCTGCGAAAACTTCTGCGTAATTTGGCTTCGCGCCGCTGTGCGAAAAACGCCGCGCCCGCGGCGACCTACGCCCTCGCCTTCGCTGCGCATGCCGATCGTGCAGCACCTCTTGCGCGCGCAACGCACCCGCTGTCCCGCGTTTGGCACAGCCTGTGCTTCTCCCTGCAGCCTGCACGCAAACGGTGAGCAAAGGGGCCACCGATCGCTGCTCCAGACCGCGAACGCAAGGAGAACTCGCATGGAAACGCTGCTCCGAGAGGCGAAGGAAAGACACTCGGAAATCCCCGCCTCACTGAAAGAGCAGATCGTCCTCGAGCACACACCGCTGATCCGCTACATCGTCAATCGGATCGCGGTGCGGCTCCCCTCCCATATCGATCTCGACGATCTACACAACACCGGCGTCATCGGCTTGATGGATGCGATCGAAAAGTACGACCCCGACAAGAACTGCAAGTTCAAGACCTACGCCGAATTCCGCATCAAGGGCGCCATCCTCGACCAGCTGCGCTCCCTCGACTGGGTGCCGCGCAGCGTGCGGCAGAAGAGCCGCCGGCTCGAGCGCGCCTACGGCGAGGTGGAGCAGCGCCTCGGCCGCACCGCGAGTGAGGACGAGGTCGCGGACTCGCTCGGCCTGCAGATCGACAAGTTCCACGAGCTGCTCAATCAGGTGCGCGGCATCTCCCTGGTGAACCTGGAGGAGATCCGCGGCACCAACTCGGATGGGGATCGCACCGGCACCTTCGCCGACATCGTCGAAGACGTTCACTCCGAGAATCCCTTCGCGTCACTCAAGCTGTCGGAGACGAAGAACGTGATCGCGGAGACGATCGCGATGCTTCCCGAGAAGGAGCGCCTCGTCATCTCGCTCTACTACTACGAAGATCTCAACATGAAGGAGATCGGCGGGATCCTGGGCATCACCGAGTCGCGCGTCTGCCAGATCCACACCAAGGCGGTGCTGCGGCTGCGTGCCAAGCTCAAGGGCATGCTCGAGCGCTGACGCCGATCCGGTCCGACCGGGAGAGCGAACGGGAAGACGCCGCGCGCCCGCCCTAGGCGGGGTCCGCTGCGCAGTGCACCAGCGCCACGGTGGTGTTGTCGTCGCCCCCGCGCGCGTTGGCGAGCTCGATCAGGCGCGCGCAGGCGGCGTCCAGCTCGGCGTTGCGCAGGACGATCTCCGCGATTTCGTCGTCGTGGAGGTGGCCGGTGAGGCCGTCGGAGCAGAGCACCACG
>JAOUNA010000330.1 GCA_029881215.1 Myxococcales bacterium
CGCGCGCCTTTCACGCGCGTGTGGCGCGCCCCAACAACGCCGTGCTCTTCGCCTCGGGCGACCTCTCCGCGGAAGACCTGCAGGCGCACGCGCGTCGCCTCTTCGCGGGCTGGCGCGCGGGAGAGCTCCCGGATGCCGGCGGTCCGCCGCCCGCGCTGGCGCCCGAGGCGCGCAAGATCGTCATCGTGAACCGGCCCGACCTGGCGCAGGCGCGCATCTCGATCGCCCACGAGGGCATCGCGCGCAGCGCCGAAGATCGCATTGCCGCATCGCTGATGAATTCGGTGCTCGGCGGCGGAGGCTTCTCATCGCGCCTGTTCTCGCGTCTGCGCGCCGAAGAGGGCCTGACCTACGGCGTGTACAGCGGCTTCTCCCTGCGCCGGCAGCCGGGACCCTTCTTCGTCTCCACCTTCACGCGCGTTTCCGAGGTGCGTCACGCGCTGGATCTGCTGCTCGCGGAGCTCGAACGCATGCGCGCCGAGCCGCCCAGCGAGGCAGAGATCGCCTGGGCGAAGACGCTCAGCGTCGGGAGCTTCTCGATGAACCTCGAGACGTCCGATGCGGTGATGGACGGTCTGGTGGATCTGGATGTCCACGGCCTGCCCGAGGACTCCCTCGATACCTACCGGGCTCGCGTGCGCGCCACGACCGCCGCCGAGATCGAGCGCGCCGCTCGGGAACACCTGCATCCCGCGCGCGCGGCGATCGTGCTCGTCGGCCCCGCCGAGACGCTCGCCCCCCAGGTCCGGGATCTCGGCCCCGTCGAGATCGTCGAGCCCTAGGGCGCGCTGCGCGAACGGGCGGTCGGGGCCGGCGCATCGCCGCGCTTCGCGCGCCGCTGGCCGGGCTCGCCCGCATAGCGCTCGAGCGACGCGCGCAGCTCCGCGACGACCTCGTCGCGCAGCGTCGCCGGCTCGAGCACCCGCGCTCCCGAGCCGAAGGAGAGCACCCAGGTGCGCAGCTCCGCGCTGCCACCCACCTCCATCGCGAGCTCGAGTCGACCGTCGGCGCGTCGCGTCAGACGCTGGCTCTCGTGCCAGGTGCGCTCTGCGACGTAATGGGTCCAGCGCCGCTCGAAGAGGATGCGCACACGCGTTGCCGGCTCGGCGATCACGCCGAACGAAGCGCCGATGTAGCGGTCGAAATCGAAGTCGGGGTCGGGCTCGAAGCGGCGCTGCGTGGCTTCGAGCGCGCGGATGCGCTCCACCGCGAAGGTGCGGATCTCGCCGGACTTGTGGTCGCGACCCACCACGTACAAGCCCCCGCTCCGGTACCAGATCCGATAGGGATCGAGCGCCCGGCTGGAGACGGCGCCGGTGCGGCCCGTGCGGTAGCGCATGCGCAGCGTGAGCCGCTGCAGCACGGCGTCGTGGAGCCTCTGGATGGTCTCGCGCAGGTGCGCGTAGCTCTTGTGGGGGCCGGGCAGCACGCGAAATGCATCGCCGAGCCGCGCCAGATAGTCGGCGAGATCGGGTCCGAGGCCCGCGCGGATCTTGCCCAGCGCCGAGCGGATCGAATCGTGGAAGACCGTGCCTTCGAGCGCGCGCAGCAGATCTTCGCCGAAGGCGAGCGCCAGCAGCTCATCGGGTGTGAAGGGCACGTCGCCGAGCCGGAAGGTCTCGAGGAAGCGGTAGTAGACGCGTCCGGCGCGCTTCTCGCTCACCACCGGGAAGCCGGCGAGCATCAGCGCCTCCAGGTCCCGGTAGACCGTGCGCCGCACGCAGCCGAGCTCCGCTGCGAGATCATCCAGCTGGGCGCCCACGCGGCTGCGTGCCAGCCGCTGGATGAGCAGCCACTGCCGAGCGAGCTGGTCTCCGCGCATTGCGGCGCACACGGTAGCGCGCTGCGCTCAATCGCTGAAGAAGCGCGCGAGCTCCTCCTCGCGGGCCATCGCGTCGCGGTAGCCGAGCTCCACGAGCGGCGTGACGAATTCCCCGTCGAAGAGCAGGTACGACATCAGGTCCGCTTCTGCCGAGCGCCGCCCGGGCACCAGATTGCGCATGGCCAGTCGGAAGAAGGGCGAGCGGTTCACGGCACCGGGCAGATTCTGCAGCACCTGCGCCGCGATGACGCCCAGATCCGCCGAGGGCCGGATCACGAGATCGTCGATTGCCCGGAAGCGCTGCCCGAGCGCCGCATTCGAGATCTGGCCGAGGCGCTCCAGGAAGTCGCTGCCGAAGGCGCGCTCGCCGTCGCGGATCATCTCGTTCATGACGTGCATGCGCGCGAGGTCGATGTCCAGATGATCGAGCATCAGGGCGTTCAGGACCTTGCCGAAGAGAAACGCGGGGCTCGCATAGTCCTCCACGCGGTGATCCGCGAGCGTGGCTTCGTGATCCCGCTGGGGTGTGGGTCGCAGCGCGACCACGAGCACGCGATCCGCACCCAGACGCAGCGCGGGGGACAGCGGCGTGTTGAGCCGCAGGCCGCCGTCCGCGTAGTAGGTGCTGGCGATGCGCACCGCGGGAAACAGCAGCGGGATGGCGGCGGAGGCCAGGGCGTGACTCGGGTGCAGGTGCGTCACCCGCGGCA
>JAOUNA010000011.1 GCA_029881215.1 Myxococcales bacterium
CGCGCGCTCGGGGCTCGCGTGGGCGTATGCGGTCGGCGCGGCCGGGTACGCGCTGGGCCTGCTGGCGTCTGCGCTCTTGGATCTGCCGACGGGCGCCATGATCGTCTGGGCGCTCGCCGCCGTAGCGAGCGTCCTGGTCTTGCGCGGGCCGCGTTAGGCAGCTGCTGCGGGGCGCCTCGGCGAGGCGGTTCGAGAGGAATGCTGGCGCCCCGGGAGGGAATCGAACCCCCGACCCGCTGCTTAGAAGGCAGCTGCTCTATCCGACTGAGCTACCGGGGCGCAACCCAAACCTAGCAGGCCCACTGCAGGCTGTTCCGCGCGTTGACACGCCCCGGGGCCGCGGTAGCTTGGCCCGCCTGTATGGTGGGCGTAGCTCAGGCGGTTAGAGCGCCAGGTTGTGGCCCTGGAGGTCGGGGGTTCGAGTCCCCTCGTCCACCCCACAGGAAGCCGGCGCGATTCGACGACCCCGGAGCCAGAGGACGGGAGGGCGGATCCGATTCTTGCGCCTTCGGAATTTCCCCTGGGGACCCTGAGACTCGGAAGCTTTGTAACCTTTTGAATTCCTTTTAGTATTTTGATGCACGCAATGAATTGGTTTTGGGTCATAATGCCCTCGAAACAGCACTCGGACGCGGTGGAGCGCTAGGATGGAAATCCAGGTGCTCGATCAGCGCAGAAGGCATTTCATGAACCGCATTCGCGCGGCCAGACAGGCGATGGGCTGGACCCAGAGCGATCTCGCGGATCGCTCCGGCGTCTCCGCGCGCACGATTCACGCGATCGAGAAGGGCCGGCCCTGCCGGCAGGCGACCAAGCGCAAGATCCTGCGCACGCTCGGGGTTCCCTGGGACATGCGCGAGGAGTACTTCCCGGGCATGCGCAAGGTGCGACGCCTCGCCGCGGTCGAAGAGGTGCGTAGCGCCTGAGTCGCGTGGCCTGCCCGGCGGATGCCGCCGCGCGCGAGCGCACCCCGATGGACGCGCGGCGCCCGGACGAGACCCGGCAACGCAACGCCTCCCGTGCGCGCCGTTCCCTGGGATCTGCGCGCGCGGCCGAGCCGGCGCCCTTCTTTCCCCGGCGGGGTCAGGACGGGCTCCGGATCGGACGAAGAGCAGGGGCCATGATGCGTTGCGGTCGGAGCAGAGCCGGACTCGTGCGCGGCGCGCGCCGCTGCGGGCTGCTGGCGCTCTGCGTCCTGTGCCTGGGCGCGCCCGGCTCGGCCGTCGTGATCGCGACCGGCGACGGCAGCGGCAACACCAGCGCGCCCCCGGACGATCCGGGCTGGGCGGCCGTGGGGCTGGCGGGAGGTCTCACCGGTGTCTACCTCGGCAACGGCTGGGTGCTCACCGCGAGTCACGTCGGTGAGCGCGCGATTACCTTCGAGGGTGTCACCTATCAGCCGGTGGTGGGCTCCAAGATCCAGATGATGACCAGCGAGGCCTACACGGCCGACCTCATCGTCTACCAGATCGAGGGCGATCCGGACCTCCCGGCGATCGTGCTGGCCCAGACTCCGCCGGTCGCCGGCGTGGACCAGGTCATCCTGATCGGGCAGGGCTGGAATCGCGAGGCGACGCTCACGAACTGGACGTCGAGCTTCACCGAGGCGCCCCCGGGACCCATCGTGTATTCCGGCTACAAGCGGGCGACGGGCCGGGCCTTGCGCTGGGGTCAGGACGTCGTGACCGAGACCGATCGCCTGATCGCGCTCGCGGGCCACAACACGCACTCCTTTCTCAGCCGCTTCGATGCGAGCGGCTCGGACGTTCCCGACGAGGCGCACGCGGTGAACGGGGATTCGGGCGGTGCCGTCTTCCTGAAGCGCGGCGGCAGCTGGGAGCTCGTGGGCATCCTCTTCGCGCGCACCACCGAGACCGACCAGCCGGTCGATACGGCCGTGTTCGGGAACGAGTCGGTCAGCGTCGACATCTCGTTCTACCGCGATCAGATTCTCGACGCGACCGCGCCGCCCATTCCGGTGCTCCCGCTGGCGGCGCTCACCGCGCTCTCGGGCGCGCTGCTCGTCTCGGCGCGCGCGGCGCTGCGCAGCCGTCACACGCGGAGCTGAAGCGCCGCGCCGCGTGGCGCTCGGATCGAGCGGCGGCGCCTGTGCTCGATCTCTCGCCGGCGCTCAGCGCCCGCACACGAGCGCGCAGGGAAGATCCACGTAGATCACGGCGCCGTTTGCGCAGACACAGCCTCCGTCGCTGCGCCGCATGGCCCTGGCGCCGGCGGCCGCCGGTGCGGCGGGAAGCGCTTCGCTCGGCGGCGGCGCTTCGTCCTCGTCGCAGCCCGTGCCGGTCTTCGTGCAGCCGGGCGCGCAGGCCAAGCCGCGGATCGGCAGCATGCCGCGCGCCGTGCCGTCGTGGAAGCGCACCGGCAGCGTGGCCATGGAGAGGTCCGAGAGGCGCTTCCACACCATGAAGTGCAGGTGCGGGCCGCCGGAGAATCCCGTGTCTCCGGAGAATCCGATCGGATCCCCGGTGTCGACCCATTGCCCCAAGCTCACGATTGCGCCGTGACGCAGATGCGCGTATGTCGCGAGCGTGCCGTCGGCGTGGAGCACCTCGACCCTGTTGGCCCTGTCGTGCGAGGTCTTGCGCAGGACGCCCGCGACATCGCTATCGATGATGTTCACCACGGTTCCGGCTCGAGCCGCGAGCACCGGCGTGCCCCAGGGCATGGCGAAGTCGAGCGAGTATTGCGCCGCGCCCTGGTGGCTGGCGCTTCCGCCGTAGCCCTGACTCACGCTGCGCGGCTGCGCGCCGCCGAAGGGCATGCGGTAGTGCCAGCGGTCGTCGTGCCGGGCCAGCATGCTGCCGAGCGCCGCCCGCCACGCGAAGCTGTGGTGCGTGGGCTGGCTCGGGTCGAGCGCGGCCAGGCTCCCCACCACCTGCTCCGTGCCGGGCTCGACCACGCCGCGAAAGGGAAGGGGCGCGAGGGGCTTCGCATTCTCGAGCTCGGTCACACGGATGCGCACGCTGTAGGGTGCGGCGCTCTCATTCGAGACCACGAAGCGCGTCGCGGCCCCGAGCGTGCGCGTCTCGACGCAGACGGGGATGCCGTCCAGGCACAGGCGGTCGCCGGCTGCGCGCGCAGAGATGCCCGCCAGCAGCGCGAGTCCGGCGCCGAGCGCGGCGGTGCACACGCGCGCCGCGCGAATCGAAGCTGCGCGCTGCATTCGCTCCCCCCTCGTTGCCGCGACCCCGCCCAGCCGTCATCGGTCCGAGTGGCTCCTTCCCTGAGCTTCGCGGGAACCAGCCGCTCCCCGGTGGGCGCGACCTGTGCGGACATGCAGCGGGGTCCGCGAGCCGGTACGCTTGGGCCGCCCAAGGGGTACGGCCGGCGCGCTGCCGCCCGACCGCGCCCACTGCAGACACACCCAGGCGTGCGCCGGTAGCTCAGCTGGATAGAGCATCAGGCTTCGAACCTGAGGGTCGGGGGTTCGAATCCCTCCCGGCGCGCCATTTTTCTTCGGGGTATCGGGGTCTTGTAGACGGTCTGGGACTCCCTTCGAGGCACAGCCTGTGACGAAGGGATTCCGACGTGTCACACCCTCATACCTCCGACTCCGACTGCACGCTCACCGATCTCCGCACCTGCTCCGAGTGCGGCGTCTACCACGGAGACCTGGTCGACTCCTTCGTGATGGTGCGTCGGCAGGAAGGCGTATCGGACAAAACGGTCAACAACGACCTGATGAACGAGTTCACACTACACCCCGGTGTCTACAAGACTGGCTCCGCCACCGGCCTCCTGCAGCGGAACTCTGCTCGATCTGTTTTCTTGGAATGATGAGAATGGCATAACGCTTGAACATTAGTTGGGCGATTTGATCCACCATCTCGACGTGGAATGATGTGATCTACGTCCGCAGCAGAAATTTGTCTGTCTCCTTTGACGCATTCAACGCAGCAAGGGTTGGCATTCAACCTGCGCTTTTTTTCGGGGTCCGATAAGGGTATGGTTCAATTCCAGCGGTTGATTTACCCGCTGCGGAAATGTGAGCATGACCGAAGATTTTCAAGTAGTCCGCCGGGCCAGCGAGGGGATTGTCTCTCACAGCTTCCCAGAGAAGTAGTGGTGTCCGATCTGCTTTAGCAGTGGAACGGACGGATAGTCGATGATCGTCAGACCTCCGTCCACGATTAGTGTCTGCCCAGTAATGAAGGACGCCTCCTCTGAGGCCAGGAACAGAACGGCGGAGGCAATCTCCTCGGGGGTTCCCATGCGACCCAGTAGCGAAGGTAGGTTCTCCCACTTGCCGTTGCTGCTTCCCGAGGGATGTCTTGTCGCGTCGTGCTCGGTTGCGATCCAGCCGGGGCTGACGCCATTGGCGCGAATTCCGTACGGCGCGCCTTCCGCCGCCAGTGATCGGGTCAAGCCCTCCAGAGCCGCCTTGGCGACACAGAAGAGGCCCCAGTTGCCGTGTAGTGCGCCGGTCGAGGAGATGTTGACGATAGCGCCCGAGCCCGAGAGCTTCAGCAGCGGCAGCGCATAGGATGCAACGTAGTAAGCAGAATCGAGATTGGACCGACGCAGCCTCTCCCAACGAGCTCCCGGTGGTGAGTCTTTCTCAAGGTCGCCGTCCTCTCCCGCATTGTTGACAACGATGTCGATGCCACCATACTGCTTCGTAATGTCGTCGATGAGAGCAGCGACGTCTTCCTCTATGGTGAGATCGACTGCGAAGAAGGTGCCTTCGCCCGTACGTTCTCTGATCTCCTTCTCCACCGCGGCGCCCCGGGGCCGGTTGCGACCCACGAAAGCAACGCGAGCACCTTCGTCAACGAATCGGTGGACGATCCGACGCCCGATTCCGGAGTTGCCACCAGTGATCAGCGCCACCTTGCCATCGACACCCATGGCCACCTCTCTGCTCTGCCGGCTAGCCGCTCGAAGCTAGCAGGAACCGGGAGCAAGAAATTGAAGTGTAAATTCCGGGTCATCATCACATTTTCCGAGCTAGAAAGGCAATCGCCGTTCCCCTCTGAGGTTTCCATTGATTTGGAGGCCCGCGCGAGCGTGGCCGTTCCCGGATTTCGGACTGCTCGTAGGACGGCTTGACGCTGACTCAGTACTGAGATCTGTGTGAATCGCTCCGGCTCTTTCGGAGATTGGTGTGCCCCAGGTTTTTCCCTGAAAAAGACTCGGGAAGTTTGAGAATAGCCGCTATGTTTAATCTAACGCACAAAAGTGTCCATCTCCCATGTACTCTCTCCCGCGAGAGATCCAGGGCTTCGGCATTCGCAGGGCTGTGGGGGACTTGGGCCCGTCTACGCCGGTTGGCTCGCGCGGATAAACACCGGAGTGAGTAAGAAGGAGCGGCTGGCGCAACGGGCCCAGTCGGGCGCTCCGTACCCCCCCTGCAGCCGGGCAACTGTGCAACTCCCGAATCGAGGAGTCGGGCGGCGAAAAAGAGGGGCCATATAGGGCCGTGGGGCCGTACTGGATGCAGCCGGTTGCAGCCTATTGCACCCGCTTGCAAGGCAGGCGACGCAAGTAGGCATCACCCCTTGCGCTTTCGCGATTCTTCGAACCTGAGGGTCGGGGGTTCGAATCCCTCCCGGCGCGCCAGGGAAGTCAATGAGTTAGAGAGGCACCGAATAACAGAGTCTTCCTCGGTGCAGCCAACTTGCGCCCAATCTCAGCCGCGGAGATTGCGCGCTGCCTTTATTTCCGCTGGCCACCGCGTACTCGCGGGACGCCCGCGGCGCGTCGTCGAGGGGCTGGTGAAGGCGGAGCTGGCTTGGACGAAGGCCGAGCAAGAGATTCCCGCTCAGGCCCCGCGCCCGGACTGCTCCTTCTTCCCGTAGGACCGCCCGACCATCGTGTACGCCGCGATGCCCCAAGTCACGAAGAGCCCGGCCCAGGCCAGTGCCAGCAGTGTCTCGCCGGACCACCAGTCGAGTCTGTCGCCCTCGCGCAGGGTGTCGGTTGCCGCTTGATAGGGGAGCACGTAGAAGAAGAGCAGCGCCACCGTCAAGAAGGTTCCGCATGCCGCGACGCTGAGGGCGGCCCACTGGGTCTTCTTCGTCTGTACTGCGCTGCGCTCTTCGGCGGGCATCTCGTGCAGCGCCAGCCGGTGCGCGCGCTCGGTGTCGGTTACGGTGCCATGCCGCGAGATCCAGAGGACGACCGCGAGGCTGATCAAGCCACCGACCAGGACGGGATTCAGGTAGGAGGGCAGGTCGATCCAGCCCAGTGTATCGAGCAGCCGCGGAATCACGTTTCCCACGAAGCCCGTGATGATGCCCCAGTAGGCTGCGCGTGCGGTGATCTTGTCGCTCCACACGCTCATGAAGCCGACGGGGCCCCAGGAGGAGGCGTAGACGGTTCCGACGTAGTAGGTCAGCCAAAAGATATTCGGCGGCAGGAACAGTCCGATGCCGAGGGTGACGGCACCGACGGCCAGCATCACCCAGCGGCTGAAGCGCAGCATGCTCCTGTCGTCTCTCTGGGTGTGGGGGAAGATGTCCTGGCTGACGCTGAATCCCACCAGCGACAGAAAGGTCGTCGCCGAGGAGAGCGCTGCGGCCGTGACACCCGCGAGCAACAGGGCCCCCATCAAGGGCGGCATCATGTTCATCGCCGCCCAGATCATCGTCTGTTCGTCGGGAAAGATGTCGGTCTTGCCGAGGTTGACCGCCGTTGCCGCCGCATAGAGCGCCATGTTGCTCACCGCGATCACGACGGCCGCGATGCAGGCGGAGCGGATCACCACGTGTTCGGACTTCGCCATCAGGTAGCGGCTCGATTGCCAGGGACTGACGGCTGTCACCAGGGCCCAGGCGATCCCGATGATCACCGACCAGATCGCATAATCCAGGGGCGTGTTCCACTCCGTGCCGGGGCCGACGATGCCGTGCCAGCTCATCAGCTCGGGCTTCTCCTTCAGCCGGACAAGGCCATCCATGGTCGGCAGCCAGCCGCCGTGGGCGTCGACGATGTAGTAGAAGGCGACGAAGCTCATGACGGTGAAGAGCAGGAACATCATTGTGTCGGTGATGACGACGCCGCGAGACCCGGAGTAGAGGGTGAAGAGCGTGTAGCTCACCCAGGCCACGACGAGCCCCTCCGTGTAGGTGAGCGGTGCGAGCTGGGAGAGGATGACGGCGGCGCCCTGGGTGACCGCCAGCAGATAGCCGCCGAGACCGAGCACGAGGGTCACGCCCGCCGCCGTCTGCACCGGCTGGCTGTCGAAGCGCCGGCCGAAGAACTCGGCCACCGTGAGCGCGCGGCTACGCCGCAGGTAGCGGCCGAAGAAGAGCGCACCCCACACGTAGCCGGTTACCCAGATGGAGGGCCAGAGAATGAAGGCACCTCCCTGGGTGGCGTACGAGAAGCCAGTCTCTCCCAGGAAGGCGTTGGTGCTGAGCACGCTGGCCACGAGGGTGCCGACGATCAGGAGCGTAGGAGCCTGGCGCCCGGCGACGAAGTAGTCGTCGAGGTGCTTGACCTTGCGGCCCGCGTAGTTTCCGACCAGCGCGTAGATCACGAGGCTGATCAGGATGCTGGTCGAGTAGATGTCCATCTCGCGTCGCCCCGTTCCTGCACGCGCAAGTTCATCCGGCGAGGCCGCGCTGGCCCACGCGGGGGATGATGCCGGCCGGTAAGAGCCCGGCGGCGTCAACACTGGACACCGCCGGGATGCTGCGGCCCTGCAGCTCGATGATCTCGTTCGAGGGGCCGGCGTAGAGCGCGCCGGGGCGCGGCGTGGCGGGCTCGCCGTGACGACAGGCCAGCGCAGACAGAACTGCGAGCGCGCAGGCCCGGACGATCCACCGTTCGAACCCGCTGCGTCGATGCATGGCGCCCCCCCGGACGCCGAGCATCTCATATCTCGGCCCGCCAGCGGGGCGTCAATCGAGTGCGCTGGGCCAATTCTCGCGGCTCCTCAAGATCAGGGCTCGCGTTCGAGCCGCCACCCTTCACGCGTCTCGAGGTCGTAGTTCGACGAGAGCCCGCCAGGGGGGCCGTCCAGGCTTCCGGCTCCGACTTGGCCGCGTAGCCGCAGGCGCAGCAGCCGCCGAAGACCGGCGTCTTCGGGAGAGCCCGCGAAGCCGCGCGCGGCTCTCCTCGCCGGCGAAGAGCCACCGGGCGCCACGACCATCGATGTAGCGCCCTCGTCGTCGAGAGCCGTGGCAGCAGGGTCCCTGCGTGGAGACCGACTCGAGCGAGAGCATCGCGCATGCCCTCGCGGAGCGTGCGTCGGATGCGCTGGGCGGTGCCAGCGGAGAAGGTGCTCGCGGCTGCGCGATCGAAGCGTTCTTCTGCGATTGCGAATGGGAATGGGTCGGGCGTAATCTGTGCGATTGGGTACTTGAAACTGCAATCATCCAAGCAATCGAGGGGGCACTCTGTGAGCGAGAGTCGAGTCAAGCCGCAGGTCGTGCGTGAAGGCGATGTCAAGATGGTGGGGCCGGGTCACGACGAGGATCACTACATCTCCGTGCCCATCAAGCCGCTCTTCGAGGTAGAGAACGTGGGGCACATCGGGGTCTGTTACATGGAACCCGGCGATGAAACCTGCGTATTCGCGATCGAAGAAGAAGACGATGGAACGGCGCCGCACCACTACGGCCCCTGTGACGAGTTCTACTACATCCTGTACGGCGAGTTTACGGTCTGGTGGGGCAAGGACGCCGCGAACCTGGATGCATTCTACGAGCTCAAAGAGGGCGACTGCGCCTACTACCCGACGGGCTGGAAGTACAAAGTGAAGAACACCGGGAGGTCGCCGGGCAAATTCTTCTATTACATGTCGTCGCCGCGCAGCGGAGTTCAGCGGCTCGACAAGGTGACCTAGATCGTGCAGGCGAGCCTCATCCTGGTAAACGGCAAGATCGTTACGATGGACGCCGCGGGCTCGATCGCGCAGGCGCTGGCGGTCGGCGGCAGCAGGATCGTCGCCGTCGGCGCGAAACCCGATGTCGAACCCCTGCGCGGCAAGAACACCCGAACGATGGATCTGGAGGGCCGCGTCGTCCTCCCGGGGTTCATCGATGCCCACGTTCACCTGGACTGTGCGGCCGCCCATACGAAGCTCGCCGCCAGTTGTCACATCCCGCCCGTCGACTACGTAGACGTCGTCGGTCGCACCGGATCTCTCGAAGCCATCCTGAACTTCGTCAAGCAGGCTGCGCAGGAGACGCCCGCGGGCGAGTGGATCATCGGCCAGGGGCGGTTTTCGCTCGAAGTCGACGGGTGCTCGCCCAGCAAGGGGCAGCTCGACGCAATCGCACCGAATCACCCCGTCATGATCCGCTACAGCGCGCATTCTCAGCTGCTGAGCAGCAAGGCGCTAGAGCTCGCGGGCATCTCCCGGGATCGCCCGACGCAGGAGGAATTGGACGAGGTTGCTCCCCGGGCCAGGGTGCGCCGGGATCCTGCCACCGGCGAACCGACCGGCGTGGTGAACGAGTGCATCGATTGGATCTTTCGGCGGCGCTGTCCCTGGAAGTACGACGAGCTGCGTCACGCCATTCGCCAGACCTGCGGCGAAGCGGTTCGTTTCGGCGTGACGAGCATTCACGAGTTCGTGAGCTGGCCGGATAGCGCACGCATCTATCAGGAACTCTACAGAGACGGGGAGCTGCCTCTGCGCGTCCAGCTCTGCCCGTGCGTTTGGGGCATGCAGCGCACGGTGGAGATGAACTCCCTGTTGAATCTCGGATTGCAGACCGGGTTTGGCGACGACTGGATCAAATTCGGAAGCGCAAAGATCTTCGTCGATGGCGAAGGGCGCGATGAGAACGGCGTCGCACAGGAATGGCCTCGAATTACACAGGGCCGGCTCGATGGTCTCGTCGCCAGCGCCCACGGCGCGGGCATTCGCGTGATGATGCACGCGACATCACGCGAAGGCCAGGAGATGGCGATCCGCGCCGTCGAAGCCGCGCTACGCGAGTTCCCGAAGTCGGACCATCGCCACCGCATCGAGCATTTCGCGGGCGACTATTGGCCCGAGGGCCTCGCGCGCCTCGAGCGGTCGGGAATCATTCCGGTTCCGACTCCGTACAGCTCCCTGGGATGGTACGGGGATGCCTGGCTCGACTCCGCTCTCCCGGGCGAGAAGGTGGTCCCCTATCGATCGTTGCTCGATGGGGGATTCATGCCCCCGGGCAACTCCGACTGCATGGGAACCGAGCCCGAGGCCTTGAATCCCTGGTGGAGCATCTGGTGCGTCGTCGCGCGAAAGACGCGAAGTGGTCGTTCGATCTGCCCCGAGGAGGGGCTCGACGTGTTGGAGGCGATTCGCCTCTACACGACGTACTCGGCTTACGCGGGCTTCGAGGAGTCCAGCAAGGGATCGCTCGAGCCCGGCAAGCTCGCCGATCTCGTCGTGCTGTCCGACGATCCCTTCGAGATTCCGGTGGATGCGCTGAAGGACGTCCACGTGGAGACCACGATCGTGGGGGGCCGCGTCGTCCACGAGTAATCCGCGCCTCAGTCCACCTCGGAGAAACCCCTCTACCGCAGAGCTCCTGCCGGCCATCCACTCCCGGACTTCGAACCAGAACGCAGCCTGAGCTTCCTCTGCTCGCGCTTCTGCGAGCGCGGGCGTGACGTCGGTTCGCGATCCATCAAGCTTCGGCGGCGAAGCGGAAGACGTCCGGCGTGGCGATCGCCAGGTAGTCCGGCATGGCCATGACGATGGAGGTGGTGAGCGAGCCGGCGTTGAAGGCGATGCGGTCGTTGGCGCACAGGGTCTCGTCGACGTGAAGCGGCAGCGTCAGGATCGGCGCGCCGAAGGGCGGAACGGCGCCCGGCTCGAGCCCCGTGAGCTCGAGCAGTTCGTCGCGCGTGGCGAAGCGCGTCTTCTTCGCGCCGAAGTGGCGCTTGACGGCGCGGGAGTCGAGCTTCGCGGCGGCGCTCAACACCAGCAGGTGGAACTCGCCGTCCGCGCGCAGCACCAGCGCCTTGCCGCCCACCCGCAACGGCTCGCCGCGCGCCCGGGCACTCTCCTCGGAGGTGCGCGTGGGGCCGTGCTCGACGACACGGTAGGCGATGCCACGCGAGTCGAGGAGCTCGCGGATCCGCTCGAGAACGGTCGGCTCGGGCACGTGACCGAGCGTAGCCCGCTTTGCGTGGAGGTCGCCGGGCGACCCGCCAGTCCTCTCCGGCCTCACAGACCCCGTCGTTGTCGCAGGCGCCGCATCGGGTGCCGGCAGAAGCGGCGGACCTGCGTGGGGACTCTGCTCAGCGCTGCTGGATGCCGCGCCCCTGCACCAGCGTGATGTAGCGGTCCGCGGGAACGTCTTCGAGAATCTCCTGTTCGCCGCCCGGCCAGCGGATCTCCACGCGCTCCACCATGGCGTCCGCGCCCAGGCCGAAGTGCAGGCGCGGGTCATTGTACGAGAGATAGCTGGTGGCCCACTGGTTCACCTTCATCTGGGTGCGGCTCGCCGTGGTCACGCGCACCTCGGCGCCGATGGCGGATGCGGGGCCGCGGCTTCCCAGCAGCGTGAGGCCGAGCCAGTGGTTGCGGTTGCCGCCGTCGTTGCGCAGAAGAGCCGGCGTCGCCTGGAGGTCCACGTGGGACACGATGATGTCCAGATCGCCGTCGTTGTCGTAGTCCCAGACGGCGGCCCCGCGGCCGGAGCGCGGCGTCTGGAAGTAGGCGCCCCGCTGCGGGCCGACATCCTCGAAACGGCCACTGCCGTCGTTCTCGAGCAGCAGCGGAAGCTGCAGCACGAGCTCCTCGGCGGCGCCGTTGGCCGAGAAGAGATCCAGGTCGCCGTCGTTGTCGAAGTCGAAGAGCGCCGCGCCCCAGGCGCCCTTGCCGCGAAATGCCTTGGCCACGCCGCTCGTCTGTGTGATGTCGTCGAACATACCGGCGCCGAGGTTGCGGTAGAGCGCGCCGTAGCGCAGATCGGTCACGAAGAGATCGATGCGGCCGTCGCCGTCCACGTCGCCGAGCGTTCCGTGCATCGAGCCCGTGGGCTGGCCGCGGTCGTTCACGGCCACGCCGCTCAGTTCGCCCACCTCGCGGAAGCTGCCGTCCGCCTCGTGGCGGAACAGGAAGTTCGACTGGTGGTCGTTGCCCTGAAACAGATCCAGATCGCCGTCGCCGTCGGCGTCGAAGACCGTGAGCCCCATGCACTTGGACTCGGGGTACAGCAGACCCGCCTGGGCCGTCACGTCGTGAAAGCGGCCGTCGCGCTCCTGGCGGTAGAGCAGGCTGGCCTGGCCGCGATAGCGCTCGGGGTGCGGCATGGCGCCCGGCGCCGCCGGGTCGACGGTGTCCGGATCGAAGGCCAGGAAGTTTCCGAGCACGAGATCCGTGCGGCCATCGGCGTCGTAGTCCCAGAAGGCGACGCCGACGCTCCACTTCGTGCGACCGTTCAGCGTGTCGGGCCCGCGCAGACCGAGCGCGTCCGTCACGTCGCGGAAGGTCCCGTCGCCGTTGTTGGCGTAGAAGACGTTGGGGCCGTAGTTGGCCAGGTACACGTCCACGTCGCCGTCGCCGTCGTAGTCGAACGCGCCGGCCGCCATGCTCCAGTGGCGGTCGTCGAGGCCGGCCTGCTCGGCGACCTCCTCGAACGTCCCGTCGCCGCGGCTGCGGTACAGGCGGTTCGGCGTGTCGCGGAAGGCGCGGCCCTGCGGATCGCTGATGCCCTCGAGATACGTCCCGTTCAGCAGATACAGATCCAGGTTCCCGTCGCCGTCGTAGTCCAGGACCGTGACGCCCGAGCCGCTGCTCTCCAGGATGTTCCCGTAGGTCGCGTCGCCGAACGTGTAGCGGAAGTCGATGCCGGCCTGTTCGGTGACGTCGGTGAAGCGCACGGCGGGCGCCTTGTCGCAGGCCGTCGCCACCGCGCAGAGCACGAGAAAGGTTCGGCCGAAACGCACCACCTGTGTCTCCCGCCGATCGCCGCGTGTGCGTCAGAAGCGATACTGGGCGCCGATGCCGATCGACAGGTAGTCGAGGTCCTTCACGTTTGCAAAGGAAAGCACGTGGCGGGCGAGGGTCGGCGCAGCTCCTCTAGCCCCTGTCCTTGGTGCACATCTCTCCCTGCTGCCGATAGCCTGAATCGCAAGTCCAGCTGTTTCCCGAGTACCCGAGGTGGGCGTTCATGGGCATCTCGACCGCGACGCACGACGCATCGCGCTTCCGGTAACCTCGATTGCAATCCCAGTCGTTGCCCGAACGCCCGATGAATCCCTGCTGCGGGATCTCGAGGCGTGCGCACGAGTCACCGCTCTGGCGGAATCCCCGTTCGCATTTCCAGCGGTCTCCGGAAGAGTCGAGATAGGCGTTCTCAGGCACCGCAATGGCCACGCAGGACCGGCCGAGCCTTCGATAGCCTCGATCGCACTCCCATCCGCCTCGGTAGGAGCTCGCGAGATGCGCGTTCGGGGGTACCTCGACGGCGACGCAGGACTGATCGACGTTTCGATAGCCGCGACGGCACTCCCATGCGCTTCCGCTGGAAGCCAGGAAGGCGTCCGCAGGCACGTTGATCTCCGCGCAGGTCCCACCGGCTTCCCGGAACCCTCGATTGCACTTCCATCCGCTCCCCGACGAATCCAGATAGGCATTCGGAGGCACGTCGACGGCCACGCACGAGAGGCGGACGCTCCGGTAGCCCCGGTCGCACTCCCATCCGTCTCCGTGCGTCTTCTTGTGGGCGTTGAGAGGCGCCGCAGCCGCGGCATCCTGCTGCGCCGCGGCAACGCCGGGCCAGGAGGCCAGGGCCAACAAGGCGATCAGGAAGCGACAGGATGCGGTTCGCCGTAGCGACTGGATGCTCATGGCTGGGGTTCTCCGTTTCTCTTGGCTCTGCGATCTTCTCGGTGCCGAGATTCGCGACGTTTCTCATGGAGTCGCCGGCGCAGGGACGTGACTCAGGGGCGTGAATGGGCTTTCGCCTCTCGCTGCCCCTCGCGCACTTCGGCCCAGAAGCGGGCGCGCGCCCTGGCCTCCCGGCGCTCCTCGGGGCCGCTCTGCGACCATCGCCAGAGGCGCCAAAGCGCGCGGCCCAAGAGTTTCCGCATGTGAGCCCCCCGTCGCAGACGCCGAGAGCGTCTGCTTCGTCGTTGGCTAGGCGGCCGCCGAGACGGGCTGGGTCTCGTTGTCGAGCCCCTGGCTGCCACCGAAGCTGTCGTAGTTGCGCCACTCCTTCGCGTAGGCTGCCTCGGCAGAGCGCGCGTAGCTGTAGGCGAAGCGCGTGTAGCTGCTTTCGGCGTTCCCCACGCGACCGAGTGCCGGAGCGTCCAGCGGCAGCGGTCCCCGCCGATGCACCCCCCACGGCGCTTTCGCGGGAGAGGCATACTTCTCGTAGCGGCTCGGCATGCCCACCCACTCGTGCAGGCGTTGTCTCACGTCGGAGTCCGAGCGCCCCACGTAGAAGACATCGAACCTGTCGCCGTCCATGTAGCCGAGAGCGTAGTTGCCCGGCGACGTCCGCGTCAGCGCCTGGTCGATCGCCTCGTCGCTGAGCGGATAGGACCCGCTCATCTCCAGCGAGCGCAGCGTCGCATATCTTGCCGCGCAGGCGGGACAAACAGAGAGCGGATGCTCCCCGAGGTGGAGTTGCTCGCACCAGAAGCATCGCACGATCGGCGACGCGTCTTGCAGCGGGGGCACCGCGCAGAGGGGTTCCGTGAATATCCACGGGATCGGGCTCGGGGCGTTCGGGGGCGCCGGAGCGGGAGCAGCCTTCGAGGGGGTGGGGCCGTTCGTTTCACGATTCCGCTGTTCCCTTCGATCTTCCACGTCGCTTCCATCCTTTGGGGGCCGCCGCTGGGCGGTCCCGAGTCCGCCTTCGCACCGCTGTGCTGAGTATATGCGGAATAATAAGTATATCAAGCAGTCACGTATAAAGCTTGATTTATCAAGCGTTTTGCCGATCCGTCGGGGGTGCGGCCAGGAAGCATGGCCGCACCCTCCGAGGGGTCCGGCCTACATTCCCATGTCGCCCATGTCAGGCATGCCGCCCATCGCGCCGCCACCACCCTTCTTCTGCGGCTTCTCCGCGATGAGCGCTTCGGTCGTGAGGAGCAGGGACGCCACGCTGGCCGCATTCTGGAGCGCCGCGCGCACGACCTTGGTCGGGTCGATGACCCCACCCTCGACGAGATCTTCGTACACCTCGGTTGCCGCGTTGAAGCCGAACGCCCCACGACCCTGCTTCACCTTCTGCACGACGATCGATCCCTCGATCCCGGCATTCGCGGCAATCCAGCGCAGCGGCTCCTCGATCGCACGGCGCACGATCTTCACGCCGGCGCGCTGATCTTCGGGGAGGCCCTCCTCGAGGCCGTCGAGGGCGCGCTGTGCGCGGAGCAGCGCCACGCCGCCCCCGGCCACGATGCCCTCTTCGACCGCGGCCCGCGTCGCGTGCAATGCATCCTCCACCCGGGCCTTCTTCTCCTTCATCTCGGTCTCGGTGGCCGCGCCCACCTTGAGCACCGCCACGCCGCCGGCGAGCTTCGCCAGCCGCTCCTGAAGCTTCTCCCGGTCGTAGTCCGAGGTGGTCGTCTCGATCTGCTTGCGGATCTCGTTGCAGCGGCTCTCGATGTCCTTCTTCGAGCCCGCACCCTCGATGATCGTCGTGTCGTCCTTGCTGATCACGACCTTCTTGACACGACCCAGGTCTTTGAGCGTCACGTTCTCGAGCTTGAGGCCGAGCTCCTCGGCGATGACCCGACCGCCCGTCAGGATCGCCATGTCCTCGAGCATTGCCCTGCGCCGATCGCCGAAGCCGGGCGCCTTCACGGCCGCACACTGCAGCGTGCCCCGGATCTTGTTGACGACGAGGGTCGCCAGCGCCTCGCCCTCGAGGTCCTCGGCCACGATCAGGATGGGCTTGCCCTGCTTCGAGACCTGCTCGAGGAGCGGCAGAAGATCCTTCATGCCGCTGATCTTCTTCTCGTGAAGGAGAACCAGCGCATCCTCGAGGACCACTTCCATGCTCTCGGCATCGGTCACGAAATAGGGAGAGAGATAGCCGCGGTCGAACTGCATGCCCTCGACCAGCTCGAGGGTGGTTTCCATGCCCTTCGCCTCCTCGACGGTGACCACGCCTTCCCTGCCGACCTTCTCCATCGCCTCGGCGAGGATGGCTCCGATCGCCTCATCCCCGTTGGCGGAAACCGTCCCCACCTGGGCGATCTCCGCGCTGGTGCGCGTCTTCCTCGACTGCTTGCCGAGGTCCTCGACGAGCAGCGCCACCGCCTTGTCGATCCCGCGCTTGAGATCCATCGGGTTCATCCCGGCGGCGACCATCTTGGTCCCCTCGCGGAAGATGGCCTGCGCGAGCACCGTGGCGGTGGTCGTTCCGTCGCCGGCGACGTCGGAGGTCTTGCTCGCTACCTCGCGCACCATCTTCGCACCGAGATTCTCGAAGTGATCCTCGAGCTCGATCTCCTTGGCCACTGTGACACCGTCCTTGGTGACGGTGGGAGTTCCCCAGCTCTTCTCGAGCATGACGTTGCGGCCCCTGGGGCCCAGCGTCACGCGCACCGCGTGGGCGAGCTGGTCGACGCCGCGCAGCAGACGCTCCCGGGCGTCCTGTGAATATCGGATCTCTTTTGCTGACATGATTCGTTCCCCCTACTCGAGCACCGCGAGGACGTCGTCCTCGCGAATGATCAGATGTTCGTGGTCCAGGACCTGGATCTCGGTGCCGGAGTACTTGCTGAAGAGCACCCGGTCGCCCTTGTGCACGTCGAGCGGCCGCAGCGTGCCATCTTCACGGACGCTCCCTTCGCCCACCGCGATGACCCGGCCCTCCTGGGGCTTCTCCTTGGCGGTGTCAGGGATGATGAGTCCACCCCGGGTCTTCTCCGCTTCCTCGATGCGCTTCACGAGGATCCGGTCGTGCAACGGTCTCATCTTCATGGTTCGATTCTCCCTCGTCGTCACAGCCGGGTGGAGCGGGCTGCGGACGTTCCGGAGCCGGCATCCGGCGCCTCGCTTAATATAGAACGCAAAGATAGTTTGTCAAGCAAGTATCCCAAACGCTTGATAAACTACGCAGATGCGCGATACTGTGACGCGTGGTCCAGCGCAGCAGCCGACCCCGGCGCAACCGGAAGCGTTCTCAGTTCGTGGGGCAGCCCAGCGAGCTCGGCACCCTGCTGAACGACTTGCGCACGGCCAAGGGGCTCTCGCTCCGGGAGGTCGAAGAGGCCACGGGCAAGGCCGTTTCGAACGCCTACCTGAGCCAGCTCGAGCACGGGAGGATCCAAAAACCCTCGCCCAACGTGCTTCACAGCCTGTCGGAGGTCTACGCGGTACCGTACGAGGCGTTGATGGAGAAGGCCGGATACCTGCTGCCCTCCGAGAACAGGGGCGGGCGTCGCAGCAGGTTGGCGGCCTTCGCGATCGACGATCTGACCGCCGAGGAGGAAGAAGAGCTGCTGAAGTATCTGGCGTTCCTTCGCTCCCGCAGCCCTTGATGACCCGCGCCACGGCAGATTCTTGCCGCCCGCCTCGACACCCAATCTTGTGAGCATCGCAGAAGACGCGATCGCTGCTTCTTCTCCCGTGGAAGAACCGATTCGCGCCGAGCTCTTTGGCATCGAGCGCCTGGAGCAGCACGGCGAGAGCCTGGCTGCAGCCGAGCGCACCACCGAGAAGCCGGCCAAAGGGCGGAATCTTCTCCCCAGCGTCCGCGAGAACGGGCGCGTACTTCTCGCTGCGTACCGGGACATCGTCGAGGCGGTCGCGGCGAAGCGCGAGATCACGCCCGCGGAGGAGTGGTTCCTCGACAACTTCCACGTCGTCGACGAGCAGCTCCGCGAGATCCGAGATCACCTCCCGAGGAGTTACTACCGTCTGCTGCCGAAGATCGCGGTGGGCCACCTCGCAGGATGCCCCCGCGTCTATGGCCTCGCTTGGGCCTATGTGGCCCACACCGACAGCCGCTTCGAGGCGGAGACGCTCGGCCGTTTCATCCACGCCTACCAGCGTGTCCAGCAGCTCGGCATCGGCGAACTCTGGGCCGTGCCCATCCATCTGCGCATGGCGCTGGTGGAGAATCTGCGACGGCTGTCGGAGCAGGTGATCCGCGCCCGTCATGCGCGGGCCAAGGCCGACGAGCTGGCGGACCGCCTGCTGGGCCTGAGCGGTCGGAAAGCGGAGAACACCGAGGACGTCCTGCGCCATCTGGACGACACCCCTCTGGCGGGTGCATTCGCAGTCCAGCTGGTCCAGCGGCTCCGCGACCAGGACGAATCGATCACGCCGGCCCTGATCTGGCTCAACCGAAAGCTGGGTGCCCAAGGGACGTCGCCCAGTGAGGTGGTCGCCCGGGAACACCAAGCCCAGGGTGCGGCGAACGCGACCGTCCGGAACATCATCACCAGCATGCGCTGGATGTCCTCGATCGACTGGCTCGAGTTCTTCGAGAGCGTCAGCCTGGTGGATGAAGTGCTGCGCGTCGCTCCCGCGTTTCCAGCCATGGATTTCGCGACGCGCGACGCGTATCGGAAACAGATCGAGCTGCTCTCTCGGGGTTCGGGCCGATCGGAGCTCGAGGTGGCGCGGGAGGCCGTGCTGCTGGCCCAAGAAGCGGCCCAGCGAGGACTGCGCTCACCTTCCCCTACATTGCAGAGCGCTTCGTCGGAGAGCGAGCCGAGCCTTTCCGGTGTTCCCGAGCGCGCGGAGGAGGACCCGGGGTATTACCTCCTCTCCAAGGGCAGGAGAGCGTTCGAGCGGCGGCTGGAGTTTCGCGTTCCTCTTCGCCTCCGGTTGCAACGCGCCACCCGCGCCCACGCGATCGCGGGATATCTGGGAGGGATCGCTGCCCTCACCGCTTTCCAGCTCTGCAGTCTCCTCTTCATCGCATGGTCCGCTGGGGCAGGAGCCTGGTCCCTCGTGCTGCTGGCGGTTCTCGGCCTCGTCCCCGCTTCGGATGTCGCGGTGGCCCTCGTCCATCGCCTGGTTGCGGTTCTGCTTCCGCCCGTGCGGCTCCCCAAGCTCGAGCTCGCCCAGGGTGTGCCTCCGGAGCTTCGAACCGTGGTCGCGGTACCCACGCTGCTCACGACCCACGCCGACATCGAGGAGCAGCTCGAACGACTCGAGGTGCACTACCTCGCCAATCCCGAAGGCCATCTCCACTTTGCCCTGCTCACCGATTGGCCGGACGCGTCCTGCGAGCACATGCCCGGCGACGAGGAACTCGTTGCCGCGCTGGCCGACGGCATCGACCGCCTCAACAAACGCTACGAGGCTCCGACCGGGGGCGAGGAACGCTTCCTTCTGTTGCACCGTCGGCGTCTCTGGAACGAGCGGGAAGGCAAGTGGATCGGCTGGGAGAGGAAGCGCGGGAAGCTCTACGAGCTGAACCGGCTGCTTCGCGGCGCCACGGACACCACGTTCATTCCGATCCGCAAACGGCCGCCTGCGGCGCCCGAGCGCGTCCGCTACGTCATCACCCTGGATGCCGACACGCGCCTGCCCAAGGGCGCCGCGTATCGCCTGGTCGGGGCGATGGCGCACCCGTTGAACCGGCCGCGTTTCGATCCTCGGAAGGGACGCGTCGTCGCAGGATACGCGGTCATGCAGCCGCGGATCACGCCGTCCCTGCCCACCGGCCCGGGCAGCACGACCTACCAGCGGATCGTCTCGGGCCGCGGCGGTGTGGACCCCTACGCGGCTGCGATCTCCGATGTGTATCAGGATCTCTTTGAAGAAGGGTCCTACACAGGAAAAGGCATCTACGACGTCGACCTCTTCGACGCGGCGCTCGAGGGGAAGGTCCCGGAGAACGCGCTCCTCAGCCACGATCTCTTCGAGGGCCTGTTCGCGCGCGCCGGCTTGTTGACCGATGTGGATCTCTTCGAGGCGTTTCCCTCCAACTACGAGGTGGCTGCGCGTCGCCAGCATCGGTGGGTGCGCGGCGACTGGCAGCTCCTCCCCTGGGTCCTGGGTCATGCGCGCGACGCCGCCGGACGCAAACCGAGGGCTCGCATTCCCGCGCAGGCACGCTGGAAGATGGCCGACAATCTGCGCCGAAGCCTCGCCGCACCTTCGTCGTTTCTGCTGGCGGTGGCCGCTTGGACCCTGCCGAGTGTTCCTGCGCTCCTCTGGACCGGTCTCTTCGTCGGATCCGTCGCGGTGCCGGCCTTCATCCCGGTTCTCGACGGCCTCATTCCTTGGCGACAGGGGATCTCCAAACGCAGCAATCTGCGCGCGGTGGCCGACGACATCAGCGTGGCTCTGTCGCAGACGCTTCTCGCCATCGCCATGCTGGCCTACCAGGCCTGGCTCATGACGGACGCCGTGGTGCGCACGCTCGGGCGTCTCTACGTCACGAAGCGGAGTCTCCTCGAGTGGATTCCGGCCGCGCATGCGGGGTACGGGATCGATCTGAGGCTCCGCGCTTCTTACCGGCACCTGCGCTGGGGCGTCGTCCTCGCCGTCGCAGCGGGCACGCTCTTCCTCGTGCTCAAGCCGGAAGCCTGGCCCGTGGCCACGCCCCTCGTTCTTCTTTGGGCGCTGTCGCCCGTCATCGCCTGGCGGATGAGCCTCCCGCTGAAGCTCGTGAAGACCCAGGTTCTCTCTGCCGAGGAGAAGCGCGAGTTGCGTCTCCTCGCCCGCCGCACCTGGCGCTTCTTCGAGACGTTCGTGGACGAGGCGAACAACGCCCTCCCGCCGGACAACTTCCAGCAAGACCCCGAGCCGGCCGTCGCGCACCGCACTTCGCCGACCAATCTAGGTCTCTATCTGCTGAGCACGACCGTCGCCCACGACTTCGGCTGGATCGGGATCCTCGACATGGCGAAGCGGCTCGAGGACACGCTCGACAGCATGACCCACCTGCGTCGCTTCCGCGGACATTTCTTCAACTGGTACGACACCGGGGACCTGCGGCCGCTCGATCCCGTCTACGTCTCCACCGTCGACAGCGGCAATCTGGCCGGGCACCTGATTGCTGTGGCGCAAGCGTGCCGCGAGTTCACGCATCGCTCCGTGTTCGGCCCGGAGATCCTGGAGGGAATGCGGGATGCGCTCCAGCTGCTTCTCGAATCGGAGCAGGAGGCCGCGCGTCCCCGACGTGCGCAGACGGTGACGCGAGAGAACCTGCGCGAAGCCGCGCAAGCGATGCTGGCCGCTCTCGACGCTCCCCCGACGTCCCTTGCCGATTGGGTGCACCGGATCGAGGAGCTGAACGTTCGGGCGGACCACCTGCTGGACATCGCGCGTACCCTCGCGAACGACTTCGAGGAGGAGCCCCGATCCGAAACTCTGGTCTGGGCGACGAGCGTGAGGGACTGCGTGCGGAGCCACTCCCGCGACATCGAAACGGCCCAGACTCTCGACGGGCTGGACCCGTCTCAGCAGGCGGAGACCGCCCTCGGGCATCGCCTCGCCGTCCTCGCACTGCGCGCCGAACGGATGGTTCAGGCCATGGACTTCGGCTTCCTGTTCGACTCCTCGCGCAAGCTGTTCTCCATCGGCTATCGCGTCGCCGACGGCACGCTCGATCCGAGCTGCTACGACCTGCTGGCATCCGAGGCGAGGCTGGGAAGCTTCGTGGCCATCGCCAAGGGCGACGTCTCGCCCCGGCACTGGTTTCTCCTGGGCCGGGCCCTCACGCCGGTGGGGCGCGGTGCAGCCCTCGTCTCCTGGTCGGGTTCCATGTTCGAATACCTGATGCCGCTGCTCGTGATGAGGCAGCCCGCCCGCAGCCTCCTGGATCTCAGCTGCCGTCTCGTGGTGACGCGGCAGATCCAGTACGGCGCGGAGCGTGCGGTTCCGTGGGGAGTCTCCGAATCGGGCCGCAATCTTCGAGACGTGGAGCTCACCTATCAGTACTCGAATTTCGGCGTGCCCGGCTTGGGACTCAAGCGCGGGCTGTTCGAGGACGTCGTGGTGGCTCCCTACGCGACCGCACTCGCCGCCATGCTGGAGCCCAGAGCGGCGCTGACCAACTTCGCGCGCCTCGAGGAGGCCGGAGCCCGCGGTGCCTACGGATTCTATGAAGCACTCGATTACACACCCTCCTCTCTGCCGGAAGGCGCTCGCGTGGCCGTGGTCCGAGCGTACATGGCCCATCACCAGGGGATGACCCTCATCTCCCTGGGCAACGTGATTCACGGCGGCCTGACCCGGAAACGCTTTCACGCCCATCCCATGATCCAGGCGACGGAGCTCCTGCTCCAGGAACGGACGCCGCGTGCGGTGGCGGTGACCCGACCCCGGGGCGAGGAGGTGCGGGTGGCGCCGCTCGTCCGCGACCTGGTGCTCCCCACACTGCGGCGGTTCGAATCGCCGCACGACATCACGCCGCGCACCCACCTCCTTTCCAACGGGCGCTACACCGTCATGATCACGACGGCGGGCGCAGGCTTCAGCCGGTGCGGCGATCTCGCCGTCACCCGCTGGCGGGAGGACACGACGCGCGACTGCTGGGGCACGTTCGTCTTCCTGCGCGACACCAAGAGCGGTGAAATCTGGTCCGCTGGCTTCCAGCCGAGCGGAACCGAAGTGGACCACTACGAGGTCGTCTATTCCGAGGACCGGGCCAAGATCATGCAGCGAGACCGGTCCCTGGCCATCACCCTCGAGATCGTGGTCTCTCCCGAGGACGATGCCGAGCTGCGCCAGCTGACGGTGACCAATGTCGGGAACCGGGACCGTGAGATCGACTTCACGTCCTATGCGGAGGTGGTGCTGGCGCCCCAGGGCGCGGACGAGGCGCACCCGGCGTTCTCGAACCTCTTCGTACAGACGGAGTTCGTTCCCGAGCTCGGCACCCTGCTGGCTACACGGCGCCCGCGTTCAGCAGACGAGCCTCAGATCTGGCTCGCTCACCTCGCCGCACTCGAGGGGGAGCCGGCTTCGCCGTTGCAGTACGAGAGCGACCGGTCGCGTTTTCTGGGCAGGGGCCGCGGGATTCGGACGCCGCTCTCGGTGAACGACGGGGGGCCTCTTTCCGACACGGCCGGAACGGTTCTGGATCCCATCGTGAGCCTCCGGCAGCGGATGGCGATTCCGCAAGGAGGGACGGCTCGTATCGTGTTCACCACGCTCGTGACTTCATCCCGGGACGAGGCGCTCCAGATCGCGGAGAAGTACCGCCAGCCGGCAACCTTCGAGCGAGAGAGTTCGCTGGCCTGGACGCAGGCGCAGGTCCAGCTGCACCACCTCCGAATCAGCCAGGACGAGGCGCATCTCTTCCAGCGTCTGCTCAACCGTCTGCTCTACACCGATCCCACGTTGCGCGCAGCGCCTCAAGTCCTGGCCACGAACCGCAGGGGTGTGTCCGGGCTCTGGCCCTACGGCATCTCCGGAGATCTTCCCATCGCCCTGGTACACATCGAGCGCGACGAGGAGCGGGACGTCGTGCGACAGCTGCTGCGGGCGCAGGAGTACTGGCGCCTGAAGGGGATTGCCGCCGACCTGGTGATCCTCAACGCCAGCGCTGCCACCTACGCACAGGCCTTCCAGGAATCCCTCGAGGGCATGCTGCGAGCGAGCCAGGCGGCGGGAGAGGAGCAGCGAGGCGAACACGGTCGCGTGTATCTCCTCCGCGCAGATCTCGTGTCTTCGCGCGACCAGACCCTCCTGCGCGCGGCGGCACGACTCGTGATTCTCGCGCGCCGGGGGTCGTTGTCCGAGCAGGCGGTCCGGCTGGAGCGGCCCCGGCCCGGGCCGGTCCCGCCGCGTCTGCGCACGCCGCGCGAGACGGCCGAGGCCGTCTCTCCTCCGGCACTGGATCTGGAATTCGGGAACGGCCTCGGCGGATTTGCAGCGGGCGGCCGCGAATACGTCGCGGTTCTGGGCAAGGGCCAGTGGACCCCGGCTCCCTGGATCAACGTGGTGGCGAACCCGGAGTTCGGCTTCCAGGTCTCGGAGTCGGGCTCGGGCTACACGTGGTCCGTGAACAGCCGCGAGAACAAGCTCACACCTTGGTCGAACGATCCCGTCAGCGACACGCCAGGTGAGGCGTTCTATGTGCGGGACGAGGACAGCGGCCTGGTCTGGGGGCCGACCCTCCTTCCCATTCGCGAAGAGCCCTGGCCCTACGTCATCCGCCACGGCCAGGGGTACAGTCGCTTCGAGCACACATCCCACGGCATCGCGCTGGATCTGCTGCAGCTCGTGCCCGTTCGGGACTCCGTCAAGATCTCGCGCCTCACCCTGGAGAATCGGTCCGACCGCAGGCGGCGCCTGGCGGTCACGGCCTATGCGGAGTGGGTGCTGGGGGTCTCGCGCAGCGGAACCGCGCCTTCCGTGATCACCGAGATCGACCCCGCGACCCGAGCCATCTTTGCGCGAAACGCCTTCGGCGGGGAGTTTGCGGACCGAGTCGCGTTCGCCGATCTGGCCGGGCGCCAGACCGCCTGGACCGGTGACCGCCTCGAGTTCCTGGGCCGAAACGCAAGCCTCGACCATCCCGCGTCACTGGAGCGGGGGGCGAAGCTATCGGGGAAGACCGGCGCGGGCTTGGATCCTTGCGCCGTTCTCCAGACGAATGTGGAGCTCGCGCCGGGAGAACGCACCGAGGTGTTGTTCTTGCTGGGCCAGGGGACTGGCCCCGAGGAGGCCGGAGCCCTGGTCCAACGCTACCGCGCGCTCGGCTGCGACGCGGTTCTACGCGAGGTTCAGGAGCACTGGAAAGAGGTGCTGGGCACGGTCGAGGTCGAGACGCCCGATGCCTCGATGAACCTCCTCCTCAACCGCTGGCTTCTCTATCAAACCATTTCGTGTCGCCTCTGGGCCCGCTCCGCGTTCTACCAGTCCAGCGGAGCGTACGGATTCCGCGATCAGCTCCAGGACGTCCTGGCACTGGCGGTGGCGAGACCCGAGCTCGTGCGCGAGCACATCCTGCGAGCCGCCGCGCGGCAGTTCCGGGAAGGAGACGTCCAGCACTGGTGGCATCCCCCGACGGGCCGGGGGGTTCGGACCCGCATCTCCGACGACCGCCTCTGGCTGCCGTATGCGGTGCTCCACTATCTCCTGACGACCGAGGACGAGACCGTGCTCGACGAAGAGGTTGCGTGGCTCGAGGGGCCGACTCTGATGGAGGGCCAACAGGAGGCTTACTTCGAGCCCACGGAGTCCGAAGACCGGGCGACGCTGTACGAGCACTGCGCGCGGGCCCTGGACCGGAGCCTCGCCGTGGGCAGCCACGGCCTCCCCTTGATCGGAGCTGGCGACTGGAACGACGGCATGAACCGTGTCGGCCACGGGGGCCGGGGCGAAAGCGTTTGGTTGGGCTGGTTCCTCCTCGCGAACCTGCGGGAGTTCGCGCGGATCGCCGACTTGCGCGGGGAAGGGGAGCGCGCGGCAGTCTGGCGGAGCACGGCCGCTTCTCTCGAAGCGTCCCTCGACGCGGAGGCATGGGATGGAGCGTGGTACAAGCGCGGCTTCTTCGACGACGGGACGCCACTCGGATCGGCGCAATACGACGAATGCCAGATCGACTCCATTGCTCAGTCCTGGGCGGTCATCTCGGGCGCGGGCGACAAGCAACGGGCACGCCAGGCCATGGAGTCCGTGGAGCAGCGCCTCGTGCGACGCGACGATCGCCTGCTGCTGCTCTTCTCTCCGCCCTTCGACCGAACCCCCCTGGACCCCGGCTACATCAAGGGATACGTCCCCGGCATTCGCGAAAACGGTGGGCAGTACACGCACGCTGCGGCCTGGTCGGTGGTGGCTTGCGCCATGCTCGGCGAGGGAGGCAAGGCTTTCGAGTTCTTCAACCTGCTGAGCCCCATCCATCATGCGAGTCATCGCGCGAGCATGCACCGCTACAAGGTGGAGCCGTACGTCGCAGCGGCCGATGTCTATTCCGAACGCCCCCACGTGGGGCGGGGGGGGTGGACGTGGTACAGCGGGGCTGCGGGCTGGCTCTACCGCGCGGGCCTGGAGTGGATTCTCGGATTTCGCAAGCGAGGCTCCGCTCTGCGTATCGATCCCTGCATCCCGCGGGAATGGAAGCGCTTCGAGATCGTCTACCGTCACGGCGGCACCCGCTACCGGATCAGCGTGGAGAATCCGAAGGGAGTCTGCCGCGGAGTCGCGCGGGTCAGCCTCGACGGAACGCTGCTTTCGGGAGCAGGGCTCATCCCCTTGTCCGACGACGGTGCCGAACACCGCGTCCAGGTGTTGCTCGGATAGCTGCGGAATACGGGGCCATGGAGGAGGACGGCGAATGCTGCGAAAGCGCTGCTCCAACGACAATCACGGACGCTCGGTAGTGACGGTGCGCTTCTGTCCGACTTGCGGCGCGGTCGTGAACGACAGGATCCTTGCCAGAGGCTGCGCCCTGGAGAAACACACGAGAATGCGCCGTGTGCGCAAGGCCTATTGCGTGGATTGCGGCCAAGGACTCGTCCAGCAGAGATCGGGCCGCTGAGCCGCGGCTCGGGATCCGGGCGGGCCCTCTCGCCGCAAGGCTTTCGACATGCCGTGGCGCAGGGGTTGCTCTCGGACTTCAGCGCTGGGCGACGGGCGGGGGTGCGACGATGAAGAAGTGGCTGGTCGAATTCGATGGGGACAAGGAGCACGTCGAAGCCGATGACGTGGAAATCACGGCCTCGGGAGTGCTCGTCTTCTACAGGTTCGCTTCGCGGATGGAGCGGGAGCGGACGCTGCTGACGGCATTCTCGCCGAGTCTGTGGCGGCGCTGCCGACTCGAGAGCGCCAGCTGACTCGGCTCTCGACGGCTGGGCCGGCTCATGCCGAGGTGTTGACTCGGCGGCCGACTTCCTGAGAAGATGCGGGCCGAGCCACGCAGCGGGATCACCGGATCGGAGGGATCTTGAGGCGTGCAGGAGCGGGCAGAATCGGATCGGCTCTCGCCGCGGTCGCCGTCGCGGCGGCGACGGCGTTCACCCCGACCGCCACACAAGCCGTCGCTGCGCTGTTCCGGGCGCAGCTCAGCTGGTTCGGTCCGTTGGGAACCTTCACCGAAACGTGGCCGCCAGCCCATGGACCCAACAAGGCACCGCCTGCGACGGCCACCATCGGGCCCACCTCCCCGGCAGGAAAGGTCGTTCTTCCGAGGTCCTTCATCGATTACTACGGCGCGTACTCGTGCACGGGCTCGGAGTGCTACACGATCTACAGCTCGATCTACAGCATCGTGAATGGACGCGGGAGCTTCCGTCCGAACAATCCCTTCGGCGCCGCGGAACCCACCACCATCGTCTTCCCGACCACGCTGGGCAATCCGGTTCCGAACCGGGGGTCGGGCGAGCCCCGCACGCCGTCCCCCACGTTCAGCGGTCAGTTCGACTTCAGCCGGGCCGGTTCGATGATGATCGAGCCGGGACCGAACCGCTTCAGCGGCTCGATGCGGCTGCTCTACGGGCCCAACACGTGGTTCTTCCGGCTGGTTTATACCAACCCCCCGTACGTGTCGAAGGCCTACGGCACCTTCAAGAACCCGACCGAGTTCGACGAGACGGAGCCCGGTGAGATCACATCGAGCGGCGTGGTGTCGCGCTTCCGACTGACCGAGTTCGGTTACGAGAAGGCAAAGACTCCGGGTGGCGCCTACATCTCGGCGCGGCGGCACTACCTGAACACCCTCAATCCCTGGACGACCGGGAGGGTCTCGGGCTACCAGCCGCTCGGCAGCTATCTCACGAGACAGACTCACACGGGCTACGACAACCGTACTGCCAACGGCGCGAACGGAGTCCTGTCGCTGGTGCGGCCGCGGCTGGTCCACGCCTACGAGATCAACAGCGATCCGACGGTTCCGATCTCGACCCCCTTCCAGGCGCTCAGGACGACACAGCTCAAGGTCTTCTTTCTGCCCGAGCCGGGGGCGGTGCTGCTGCTGGCCGCGGGGCTGGGCTGCCTGATGGTGCTGCGGCGGGCTATTGGACCGAACCTCTAGTTCTCGGACTCGCAAAGACCTCGCTTGCAATTGCGATGCTTCCTCATGGATCGGCGCGCACCTGACTAGTTTCTAGCGCGGGAACCTCCTTGCGAACCAGGTCGAGCACGGCGGCCCCCACGATCTCCAGTGCGCTTTGCATCCGCTCCGCGGAGATGTTTTCGTCAAGCGTGTCCTGGGGCGTGTGGTAGACCCTTTCCAAGGAGAACTCGAGTGGATCCCAGCTGTCGACGCGCATCCAGATGAACAAGGCCGCGGGAATGCCGACCTCATGAAAAGACACGTGGTCACTCCTGCCAAATCTTCCGGGGAGAAGGCTGGAGTTTCCCAGGCGGGATCCGGCCGCTGCAGCAGCGTCGGTGACCAAGTTGGCCAAGCCATCATGGGTCATGGCATAGAGGTGCGTAGCTACCGGGTTGCTGGTGGCGACCATATCCGCGTTGAAAACGCCCGCGATTCTGTCCAATTGCGCATCACTCAACTGATCGACGTAGTAACGGGAGCCGAGCAGGCCTCTTTCTTCGGAGCCGAACAAGACAAGACGGAGCTCCTTGTCGGTATTGTAGTCCCGGAAGACCCGGGCCAGTTCCAGAGCCAGAGCTACGCCCGAGGCGTCGTCGTTGGCCCCGGGAGCGCCGATGACGCTGTCCAGGTGGGCGGCAACCAGGACGGCGTCGGCATCCGGACCCCCACTCTTGGCTGGCTTGACGCCAATGACATTGACGGACTCCAGGCCCGGATAGACCCTGGTTTGCACGCTCAGGCGTACGGAACCTCGAGCGAGCACGCCCTTCAACCACGCACCCTGATTCCAGCAAGCGCCCAGGACCGGAATGCCCGCCCATACAGGGGGCTCCCAGGTACCGCCATAGAAGTGCGGTGGACGGAGAGCGATGAAGAGGATGACACCGATCGCTCCCGCAGCCTCTGCATTGGCCGCTTGCGTTCTGATCAACCGATTCGTTTCAGCTCCTTCCATCAACACAATCTTGCCGGCAGCTTCCGGCGGAAAGTCTCCCGAGTCTGTTCCCGGGTCCACGAGAATCAGTTCTCCGGAAACAGATTCTTCGCCGGTGAGCAGGGCTCTTCTGGCCGCAGCCAATTGCCATTGCTCCCCGGAAGGCAGCTCGAGGGTGCCGATATATTGGGCTGAAACAGAGAAGGGCTGCATTTCCATCTCGTACCCGTAATCTCCAGTACGGAGGCGATATACTCGGCGCCTTCCCGCTCGGCCTCCATTCCTCCTGGGCGAGGCCCGATGGTCTCGGATAGATACGCGATGTGCTCCAGCGCTCGCTCCGCGCTCACCCGCGCGGCCACCTTCTGGTCGAACGCCGCCCGGGCGGGCTGGGGCAGGGAATCGGCAAACGCTGCACCGCCGCTGCAGGGCAGCAGCAGTGCACAGACGAGGATTCTCAATTCGACACTTTGAAATGATTTCTTGTCCATGAGAACTCCATGCGGGTACAGCAAAGACAAGCTGCGCTTTCGGTACGTTCGAGAAGTAGCAATTCGGTGAAACGGGTGCGGATTGGGGAATCAGGCCCCGCAGCGGGCATCGTTCGCAAGGCGCTCGCGCTCATTCTGAAGAGGCAGTCGAAGCGAGTCAAGGCCGACGCGTGAGCGGACGGCGGCGAGCAAGTTCGAGGAGAACGCGCGGGCGCACGAGAGACGCGCTGAGGAGTGCGCTCGTGGCGTCTCATCCGACACGAGGCGGTGAAATAATGCCCTCTTGCTAAGCGATCGGGTGTAGGCTGGGGAAGCGCGGATGGCATCGCCGTCCGGGGACTGCCGATGCTAGGCAGATCGCACGCAGGAGGACACATCATGCAACCTGCGCTCTTCCCCTTTTTCCGGCTCTCGAGTGCGCTCGCGGTGGCGGGTTGGGCCTTGGGATCTTGCGGCTCGCTGTTTTTCGCGCCGGCCGCCGCGAACGCGCAGCTGGTGACGATTCCCCTCGTTCCCGACGCCAATCAGCCTCCGGCCAACGTGATTGGCGTTCCCTGCGTGGATGACTTTTGCACCCCCACCGCCGGGTCCAATGTCATCCAGTACTGGGACACCGTGAAGAATCACCCCAACGCGCTCGGCGCCGCCGCGGGCCTCAGCACCAGCGTGTTGTCCGAGTACCTCAGCTGGTTCATGGCGACGAACGCCCATCGGGATCCCCTGTGTAGCCCGACAGCCGTCGATCAGTGGGGTCGCACCAATGCGCGCAGCGGCGGCCTCTTCGGAACAAATGCGACGGACACGGGACCCGGCATCTTCGACTACGTGCGCTGGGACGGAGCCCTGTATCTCTTGGAGGGGACGCTGCCGCAACCGCCGCTGCCGGCGACGAAGTCCGGCTACAGCTGGCGCGTCGAAACCACGCTGGCCACCAGCTACCCCAGCAACACGGATCTCTTCAAGGCCTACCAGGATGAGATCGACGCGGGGCGCCCCAACCTGGTGAGCTTCCAGCACTGGCACCTGAACTACCTGTGCACCGATGCGGGTACGGGCATCGAGTACTACGACTGGCTGCCGCTGGTGTTCGGCACCAACGACCCGGGCTTCAATCCCAATTATCCGGACGAAAGCGAGCTGCCGCCGAACGAGGAGTGGAACCCGGACAACCTTGGCCATGCAACGACGGGTGTGGGCTACAACATGGGCTTCACGCCCCCGTGCTCGGTTGCACCCCCCCAGAACTGGATCATCGTCCACGACAATTTTTCCCAGACCGGCACCGACGTCGCGGTTCCCTTCCTCTACGACGTGCCGGGCAACCAGACCTGGATGACCGCGCTCACCCGGGTCGTTCCGGACGCTGGTCTCGAGCCGGAGGTCGCGATCGATGTCTCGGGCGATCGTCACGTCGTGTGGTGGGACGGCGATAACCAGATCTACTACGAGCAGAAGGCCGTGCCCGGAAGACTGGTGGGAACGCCGATCAAGACGGGGAAGCAGCCCGACATCGCCGTCAACTTCAACACCGGCGAAATCATGGTCGTCTTCAGCAAGCTCGACGCGGCCCTGGTGCCGAACATCTATGCCACCACGAGCACGGACGGCGGCACGACCTGGTCTCCCGACGTGCTGGTCAGCACGATCCCCATCTGCGGAGACTGCCGGCAGCCGTCCGTCATCATCGACGCGAGCGGCCACACCCACGCCGCCTGGGAGGACGACTGCGATCTCGTCGACCTCACCTGTGGCGCCGATTTCGAGATCTTCTCGAACGACAAACCGGCGGGCGGCGTCTGGGGCTGGCAGCAGCAGGTGACCAACGACCAGTCGGTCCCGTATCTGGACGACGTCGAAGCCGATCTGGCCACCGACGGATCCGACGTGTTCCTCGTGTTCGAGCGTGACCAGAACGAGATCATCTACCTGGAGGGATCGGTGCTGGGTGGTGCCACCAACTGGCAAGCCACCTCGAGGCACGTCGTGAACATCACCACGGGCCAGCGTGTACGAGTTCCGGCCATCGCAGCCGACTTCTTGGGAGATGCCTACGTCGTCTGGGCCGACCTGCGCACGGGGCGCTGGCAGACGTACCACCAGGCGCAGAACTCGGGTGCCTGGCAGGCTTCGGACATCCGAATCTCGAATGCGAGCACCGCCGCCACGTCGCCGGACATCACCGCGCGAACGGAGCCGACCGTGACCGCTCTCTACATCAGTTGGGAGGAGGAGATTCCGGCGGGCAACTACGAGATCTTCACGACGGCCCTCTTGAACGACCGTAGTGGCAACATCACGGGCGTCGGATACGCAAACAACTCGGAAACAGCGCTTCCTTCTCTGAAACCCGCGATGGTCTGGGACGACCTCAATCGCGAGCTGGATACGGCCTGGACCGAGGATCCCGTGGAGCTGCCCGAGCCCGGCGCGATCGAAATGTGGCTCGCCTCGCTCTCGGTGCTCATCGCCTTGCACTGGTGTCGGAGGACCGCGTAGCATCCAACCTGGGGCAGATGGGAAGTTTGAGGGGGCGCTTTCGGTGCGTCCGAGAAGTACTGATTCTGTCGACTTGGAGTTCCAGGCCGCGCTGGGCAATCGACCCGGCGATCTCACGGCCATTCGGCCCCACGTTCCAGAAAGGGCAGCTCACATGGCTCGCATCCTGGTTCTTTGCCTCGGTCTGTTGCTGGCTGCAGCGCCGGGACATGCGCAACTTGGCGACATCCTCAAGGGACTGGGTCTTGGGCAATCGTCCGCGTTGAGCGATCCGAAGGTGGCTTCCGGACTGAAGGAAGCGCTCCAGGTGGGCGCGGACAAGGCCGTGCAGCTGACGGGCCGGACTGACGGCTATTTCGGCAATGATGCCATCAAGATCCTGATGCCCAGCAAGCTGCGTTCAATGGAGAAGGGGCTGCGCGCCGTCGGATACGGTTCCAAGATCGACGAGTTCATTCTCAGCATGAATCGTTCGGCCGAGGCGGCGGCGCCCGCCGCCAGGAAGATCTTCAGCGATGCCATCGTGGCCATGAGCTTCGACGATGCGAAGAAGATCCTGTCAGAAGGCGACAGCGCGGCCACCGATTACTTCAAGGACAAGACCTCCGATCAGCTTGCCGCCGCTTTTCAGCCCTTCGTCGAAAAGACCATGAGCGAGAACGGGGTCATGCAGCAGTACAAGGCGCTGACCGATCAATACCAGTCCATTCCTTTTGCAAAGAGCGAGAGCCTGGACATCAACAAGTACGTCGTCGACAAGACGCTCGATGGCCTGTTCGTCGAGCTGGCCAACCAGGAACGCCAGATCCGCCAGGATCCCGCGGCACGAACCACGCAGCTGCTGAAAGAGGTCTTCGGCAAGTAGCCGCGCGCGGCGCAGCGATGACGGAACACTCGACTTGTCGACCACGCACATGGCCTCGTGGTCCCCATGACGGCTCGCGCTTCGTATTCGCAGTAGGCGCTAGTGCCGCACCTTGGCTGGCAGCGAGCCCGCCTGCTTGACCCACGCTTCCACCTGCGAAAGGGTCGGAACCTTGCGCGTGAGCTTCTTCTCGAGGTTCAGCTCGGCGAGCTTGTGCGCGAGGTTGGCGGCGTTTCGCATCGCAAGCTCTTTGACGGTATCGACGCCGGCGCACTCGAGAAGCTCGGCGTACTCGGCGCCCACGCCCTTGATGCGAAACAGATCCGCCATGTTGACGAACTTGAGGACCTGGGAGTCGCTGAGACCACTGGCATCCGCGAGCGCCTTGCGGCCGCCCTGGGTGCCGCCCTTCTCCAGCAGCGAATTCGTATCCTTCACGCCCGCTTTGCGGAGCTTCTCGCCGGTCACCGGCCCGATGCCTTCGATTTCTTCGATATTCTTGTTGGCCATCTAGGTTCTCCTCGATCGTCTCGCATTGCGCGAGCGTTCTAACGCTTGAAAAGCTTGCCGGCCAAGTTGCCAACGGCGCCGGTTGCTCCCGCTCCGGACCCACCACCGAGCAGCGCGGCGATTCCCTCCGCACTCCCAGCCTTGTCTCGCAGCGCGGACAGGAGCAACGGAAGCAGCGCTTGCAGTCCGGAAGTTGCCTTCGCAGCCTCGATGCCCGATGCCGATGCGAGGCTTCCCGCATCGACGCGCGCGAGCAGGGAAGCCGCGCCGCCACCGCTCAGCAGGGTGCCTACGTCGGCCCCCCCTGCCTTGACGACTTCCACGACTCTTCCGATGCCGAGCGGCAGAAATCGCTGCGCCTCGCCGGCGCTGAAACCGGCCTTCTTCGTGAGTGCGGCGGCCAGCTGGCCGCCATGGTTGCTCAGGATCTCGTCAACGATTCCCATGGGCATCTCCTTTTCTTGCGCAGCGCGTCGCGCGCTCCTCTCGCCGCCCATTGGCTCAGCGGTAGGTGCGGCCAGCGTGCTGCAACCAGCCTCCAGATCGTTCGCTCTGCGGGTCGTGGTGCGTCCAATGCACCACGCCCCCGCGCGGGTTCCACTCGTACTGACCGCGAAATCTCACCACGTCACCGAGCTGCAAGCCCTCGAGGCGTGGCGCGAGATCGATGTTGTGACTCAATAGCACCTGATGACCCGAATCCATGCGCAAGATGAATCGCTGATGTCTCGCGCCTTCGAGGTCGTCCGCAAGCAATCTCGAAATGATTCCATCCGCTTCGACCATCGCGCCCGATTGCTGCGCCTGGAAGAGACGCTCAATCGGAGTCTCCGCGATGATCTCGCGATCGACATCTCGATCCGCGATCCAGCCGACGAACAGCACGAGAGCCGCGCAGCCGAGCGCCGAAACGAGTGCTCTCGGACGGCTCGCAATCATCAGCTCATACGCCAGAAACACAGAGCGTCGGCGGCTGCAAGACAGCGGATCCGCAGCTCACCGGAGCTGCGGATCCTGCGCGCCTACTCCACTTCGACGCTGTCATTGCTCGGCTCGGCCTTGGTGTCGTCGAGCCCGAGGATCTCGCGCGATCGCTTCCAAAATCCCTTGGCCTGTGTCGGCGACTCGCCCTTGCCTCGCCTATCCGCGGCCTGCGCCTTCCGAGCGCTCACATCCGCTCCGTCGTCGAGCGCTTCGCCCTCGATGTTCCCTGCTCGATCCACCGCATCGCGCACCGAGCCCGCCCGCTCATGCCCACGGATTGCTTCGCCCTCCCACTGGCTGTTGGCTCGCTCCGCCGCGTGCTCGGAACGGTGCTCGAGCGCCTGTCCGCCTTTCTGCGCTTTCTCCGCATCTGCCTCTCGCCGATCCTTCGCAGACTTCTGCTCGTGCTTCGCGGCTTTCTTGGCACCTTTCGCACTTTTCGCGCCCTCGCGGAGCTTCTGCTTGCCGCGCTGCAGCTCGTCGGCGGGGGCTACGTCGAGCTCGTCCACCTTCTGCTCGTCGACAGTCTTGTCCTCGAGCCCGGTGACTTTCTCATCCCGCTCGTCCGCCTGGGCCATCTGGCCGGTGACGAGCAGCAGCGAGGCGAACAACAACGTCATTGCGTCGCGCCAAGATTTCCTCTGCATTGCGTGTTTCCTTTCATTGCCCCGATGGCTTGATGGCTAGTCTAGACGTTGTGCGCCGGTTCCTATTCACGGAAACACGCAACACGCTTCGATGCGCTCGCCGCTAGCTGCCCATCCTGTTGATCCTCCTCGCTTTTCGCGTTGATCGCGAAATGCTGTCCAGGTTGCGGAGAAACGCGCTCGGGCGCGGGGTAGCGGGTCGTAGCTGCGCCCATTTGCCATTGCGCGGAATTCGGCCAAGATGAGCGCATGAGCACTCCGACGCCGGTCCACAGCGCGCGCAAACGCGCCTTTTCTGGGCTCCAGGTCGCGCTCATCGTCCTCGCGGCCGTGCTGGGAACCGCGCTGCTGACCTGGTGGGTTGTGCGCATGTACCTCTATCCCCCCGCGTTCACCCCCGTACACCTGAGTGCCGAAGAA
>JAOUNA010000331.1 GCA_029881215.1 Myxococcales bacterium
GCGCAGGATGCGGGGCAAGGGGCGCTCGTAGCTCGGGTTGGCCACGCCCTCGGTCGCCTCGCCGTGCAAGATCCCGCGCGCGCCCAGATGGCGCAGGAAGCGCCGCGTCGCCACCAGCGCCCGCGCCCGGCTGCGGCTCCCGAGCCCCTCGGCCTCGAGCCAGCGCGCAAACTCCACCACGTGGCGCCGCTCCAGATTCGACACGCGCGCGGCCCCGCGCATCTCCAGGTAGGCCGAGAAGCGCGCGAGATCCCGGCCGTAGGCGTCGATCGTGCGCGGCGCCAGGCCCCTCTCCACCGCCGCGTACACCAGGAAGCGCTGCACCGCCTCCACCACGCTCCCCTTCTCAGCCCCGGCCATGCTCTCCACCCGAGCGCGCCGCGTCGAGCAGGTCGCGCCGCAGCGCTGCGATCGCCGCCTCGTCTTCGAGCTTCCGCTCCTTCCCATCCTTGATGTAGAAGGTGTCGGCCACCTGGTCCAAGACGCGACCCGCCTTCGAGATGTAGACCTCGCAACCGTGCGCCGCGATCACCCGCGTCAGATCGTGCAGGAGTCCCAGGCGATCGTTCGCCACGACGTCCACGATCGTATAGAAGTCGGATTCGTCGTTCGTGATCGCGACCTTCGCCACCGCCGCGGAAGGCGTCGCCACCACCTGGAGCGGACGCCCGCGTCTCTGCAGCAGCACGTCGACACCCATCTCTCCGCGCAGCACACGCTCGAGCGAGCGCTCCAGCGCGCTCCAGATCAGGCGCCGCTCCTCTTCTCCGCCGCTCGGCGTCGCCACCCGGTAGATCTCGAGGGCCATTCCGGAAGTCGACGAATAGACGTGCGCCCCGAGAATGTTCATGTGGTATGCCGTCAGCACGCCGGAGACATTCGAATACAGGCCGTGCACGTCCCGCGTGACCAGGATGAATTCCGAGAATCCGCCCCGCATCTCCCGGACGGAGGTCGACATGATGCGATCGGGCCCGGCGGAGAGCACCACGCGAGCATGTCGCGCGATCTGGGACGGTGAGTGCGCGATGAAGTAGCGGCGCGGCATCATCCCGAAGTACTGCCCGATCAACGCCTCCTCGACGCCCTGCTTGCGCAGCTCCTCCGCCGCCGCCCTGCGCCGCGTCTCCACCCGACGCTCGATCACCTCGATTGCCTCACGCGTCCCCGCGGCTCCCGTCTCGAGGAACTCCGAAGTTCGCTCGAAGAGCTCGCGCAACAGCCTGCCCTTCCAGGCGGTCCAGGCCGTCTTCGACGACGCCCGGATGTCCGCCACCGTCAACAGATACAGGTACTTGAGATTGGTCCGATCCTTCACCGTGCGCGCAAAGTCCAGGATCAGCCGCGGCTCCGAGAGATCCCGCCGCTGCGCGATGTGCGACATGGTCAGGTGATGCTCCACGAGGAACGCGACCCGCTCGACGACCTCCGCGTCCATCCCCATGCGCTCCAGACAAATCCGCGCGCGCGCCGCGCCCTTGTGCGAGTGATCCCCTCCCAGCCCCTTGCCGAGATCGTGAAACAGGCAGCCGAGATAGAGTGCGATCGGGTCCTCGACGCCGCGCGCGAGCTCCGCCAGCTTCGGCATCTCCGCGTCGTAATCGCCCTTGATCAATCGGCGCAGCTCCTCGACGAGGAAGATCGAATGCACGTCCACGGTATACGTGTGGTACATGACATGCTGCCATCGGCACACGATGTGATCCCACTCCGGCAGGAACCGCCCCAGCAGGCCAACCTCGTTCATCGTGACGAGCGTTCTCGTCACCCGATTCGCAGAACGCAAGATGCCGAGAAATGTCGCAATCACCTCCGGCTTGCTGCGGAAGGCATCGTCGACGAGATCGAGATTCTCCCGCAGGATCCGCTGTGCCTTGCGGGTGAGCGAGACATCATGCGCTTGCGCGACGGCAAACGCCTCGAGCAGGAGGACGGGATCCTCGCGCAGCTGCCGAGCGTGCGGAATCTCCAGGTGCTCGTCGACGATGCGCAGACCGCGCTCCACCGACGCCACTCGCGCCCGACCGGCGGCCTGACGCACGCGGGCCAGGCACTGTTCCATCACCAGAGAGGAGAGATTGAGAATGCTTCGTGCGTGACGGTAGTAGTCTCGCATGAAGCGCTCGACGGGCAGCTCCGTCGCCTCCTCGGCGCTCCCGGTATAGCCGAAGGACCTCGCGATCTTCTCCTGACAGTCGAAGCTCATCTGGTCGTGCTTGCGTCCATTCTGGAGATGCATTTCGTTGCGGATGCGCCACAGGAAGTCGAGCGCCTCGAAATACGCCGCGGCCTCTTCCTCCGTGAGCAGGCCGAGATGCAGGAAGTCGTCCCGCCCGCGAGCCCCCGCCTGCGCCGCCTGCATGGCCCAATAGGAGGCGTGAAAGTCCCGCAACCCGCCGGCGCTCTCCTTGACGTTCGGCTGCAGCAGATAGAGCGACTCTCCGAAGCGCGCGTGCCGCTGCTTGGACGCAGCGATCAGCTCCGCGATGAATCTTCCCGGCTTCGCCAGCAGCTCCTTGTGCAGCACTTCG
>JAOUNA010000332.1 GCA_029881215.1 Myxococcales bacterium
TGCTTCGACGCGCCCATTCCAGAGGATCTCGCGGCGATCCTGTCCGCGCTCGAGCGCCGCGAGGAGATGGGCTGATGCTGCTCCACCCGCTGTTGACTGGTTGTGGTGTCCGACATGCCTTCGGATCGCGCAGCACGCCGCCGCCTGCGGATCTGTTGCGCCCGAGGCAGGTGCACGGCTGTGAGATCGTTGCCGCCGCGGACTGCCGCGCGCAGCCCCCGCCCGAGGCCGACGGCGTGATCTCGAGCGAGCCGGGTGTGCTGGTGGGCGTGGTCACGGCGGACTGCGTTCCCATTCTCGTCGCGAATGGCTCGGGTCGCGTGGTGGCGGCGATCCACGCCGGTTGGCGAGGTCTGGCGCGAGGTGTCGTCGCGGCGGGCATGGCGGCGGTGCGCGAGCGATCCGGGGCCGAGGTTCTCACGGCCGTCGTGGGGCCGCACATCGGAAGTTGCTGCTACGAAGTGGACGATCCGGTGCTGGCGGCGCTGGAAGCCCGTTTCGGCAGCGCGCTCGCGCCTGCGCTGCGTCCCGGGCGCGCGGGGCACGCCTACCTCGATCTGGGTGCACTGGCCATTGCGGAGATCGAGATGTCGGATCTCGGCGCGGCCGAAGCCGCGCGGATCGACGGAGCATGCACATGTTGCGATGTCAAGAGGTTCCATTCCCATCGCCGGGACGGCCCCCGCGCAGGCCGACTCGTACATTTCATCGCTGCGGGGCAGCCTTGACAGGGGGGAAGGCGCCCGTGTAGGTTTGGGGTGCCCCTTTTCCCTTTCGGCAGCCCCATCCGGGTTGCTCGGCACATCGCTCAACCACAGGGCACGAGCGTCCGAACGACATTCTGATCCGATACTCGTCCGTTCGTCCTCGAGCCCGCTTCCGGCTCGATCGATTTCCAGCTCTGCGATCGACCGCGTTCCACGAGGCAAGCTCAGACTCGAGCCCGATTCGCAGCCCCCGGTCCCAAGCGCGACGCCCCGATCGTTCTTTCCACGCAACCGAAATCCCTTTGGCGAAAGAGACCCTTCCGTGACCAATCCCCGTGCCGGTGAAACCACGAACTCGACGAGCAACAACCGTCCGCGTCGCGGGCGTGGTCGGCGCCCGCGCGGAAATGGATCTCGCGATCCGCGCAACAACCAATCGGACGAGTTTGCAGAGGACGATCTGCTCGAGCTGGATGCATTCGACGACACGGACGACGAGGTCTCGCCGCGCGTGAACGTCAAGGAGCTCAAGGGCAAGTCGATGCCGGAGCTCACGGATCTGGCAGAGATGCTGAGCGTCGAGAACGCATCGGGCTTGCGCAAGCAGGATCTCATCTTCGCGATCCTCAAGGCACAGACGGCGAAGCAGGGTCGTATCTACGCGGAGGGCGTGCTCGAGACGCTGCCCGACGGATTCGGCTTCCTGCGCGCTCCGGATCAAAACTATCTCGCGGGGCCCGACGACATCTACGTGTCGCCGTCACAGATTCGCCGCTTCAACCTGCGCACGGGCGACACGGTCTACGGACAGATCCGACCGCCCAAGGAAGGGGAGCGCTACTTTGCGCTGCTCAAGGTGAACCAGATCAACTTCGAATCCCCGGAAGAGGTGCGCCACAAGATCCTCTTCGACAATCTGACGCCGCTGTATCCCGAGGAGAAGTTCAATCTCGAGGCGCAGTCGGGCGGGATGACGACGCGCATCATCGACCTGATCGCGCCGATCGGGAAGGGACAGCGCGCGCTGATCACGTCACCGCCGAAGGCGGGGAAGACGATGATCCTCAAGGACCTGGCGAACGCCATCGCCGAGAACCACCCGGAGGCCTACCTCATCGTGCTGCTCATCGACGAGCGTCCCGAGGAGGTGACCGACATGCAGCGAAACGTCAAGGCGGAGGTGATCTCGTCGACCTTCGACGAGCCCGCCACGCGCCATGTCCAGGTCGCCGACATGGTGATCGAGAAGGCCCGCCGTCTGGTGGAGCATCGTCGCGATGTGGTGATCCTGCTCGATTCGATCACGCGACTGGCGCGCGCGCACAACACGGTCGTGCCCCACTCCGGAAAGATCCTCTCGGGTGGCGTGGATTCGAACGCGCTGCACAAGCCGAAGCGTTTCTTCGGCGCGGCTCGAAATCTGGAAGAGGGCGGGAGCTTGACCATCATCGGAACCGCTCTGATCGATACGGGCTCGCGCATGGACGAGGTGATCTTCGAGGAGTTCAAGGGGACGGGAAACAGCGAGATCGTGCTCGATCGCAAGCTCGCGGATCGCCGCACCTATCCCGCCATCGACATCACGCGCTCGTCGACGCGGCGGGAGGAGCTGCTGCTTCCCGAGGCGACGCTCAACCGCATGTACATCCTGCGCAAGGTGCTCGCGCCGCTCAATCCGGTCGACTCCATGGAGTTCCTGAGCGAGAAGATCAAGGTGACCGACAGCAACGCGGATTTCCTGGAGTCGATGAACTCCTAGTCCGGTTGGCTGGGCCGCGCCCCCCAGGTTCTCGCCCGTGCCCCGGGGCCGAGTCTGCTCG
>JAOUNA010000115.1 GCA_029881215.1 Myxococcales bacterium
CTGGTGCTCTGGCTGGGGGGGCCCGGCTTCTCGGCGAACTCGACCTCTCGCTACCTGCGCCCCCTCCTGCTCTTCTTCTTCCCGGACCTCGGACCGCGGGAGCTCTGGAACGCGCAGGTGTTCGTGCGCAAGCTCGCCCACGTGACCGAATACGCCGTGCTCGCGCTGCTCGCCTTTCGGACGTTCTGGCTCAGCTTCCACACGATCCTGGCCCGGCTCGCGGCCGGCGCGCTGCTGACGGCGCTCTGCGTGGCCGCCATCGACGAGTCCCGCCAAGTGTTCACCGGCACCCGCACGGGCTCTCCGCACGACGTCCTGCTCGACCTCGCGGGCGCGCTGGCTGCGGTCGGCATGGCCATCGCCTACCTGCGCTGGAAGCGCGGCGGGGCCGCGGAGGCGCCGGGCGCGCAGCGGGAGAGTCTGCCCGCGAACCACGAGGAATCCCCGTCGTGAACGCCGCCGTGCTGGCTGCCATCACCTTCGCGCTCTTCGCCCTGGGCTACCGCTTCTATTCGCGCTTTCTGGCGCGGCACGTCTTCGCGCTCGCCGAGCACGAGCCGGTTCCCGCCCGCGAGCTCGAGGACGGCATCGACTACGTGCCGACGCGGGCAGACGTGCTCTGGGGGCACCACTACACGTCGATCGCCGGGGCGGCGCCCATCGTGGGACCGGCGATCGCCGTGATCTGGGGCTGGCTTCCCGCGTTGCTCTGGGTCGCCATCGGAACCGTCTTCATGGGTGCCACCCACGACTTCGCAGCGCTCGTCATCAGTCTGCGCAACCGGGGACGATCGATTGGCGAGATCGCCGCCGGGGTCATCGGGCAGCGCGCCTGCACCTTCTTCCTGCTGATCATCTCGTTCCTGATCTGGATCGTGCTCGCGGTATTCGCCTACGTCATCGGCACGCTCTTCCACTCGACGCCGAGCTCGATCTTTCCGATCTGGATCCAGATCGCCGTCGCCGTCGGCCTCGGCTGGCTCGTCTATCGCCGCGGTGCGGGCATCTTCGCGCCGTCGCTCGTCGGCTACGTCCTGCTCCTCGCCGCCGTCTTCTACGGCAGCGCGTTCGCCGAGGCGTTTCCGGGAATCGGCGAGATCTCCGTCCAGAGCTGGGTCTGGGCGCTGCTGATCTACGCCTTCGTCGCCTCGGTGCTGCCCGTCTGGCTGCTGCTGCAGCCGCGCGACTATCTGAATGCGCACCAGCTGATCACGGGGCTCGCCCTGCTCTTCCTCGGCCTCGCGATCCTTCACCCGGAAGTGCAAGCCCCCGCCATCAACCCGGCGCCCGAAGGCGCACCGCCGATGATCCCGTTCCTCTTCATCACCATCGCCTGCGGCGCCATCTCGGGCTTCCACGGGCTCGTCTCCTCGGGCACCACGTCCAAGCAGGTGAGCTGCATGACCCACGCGCGCCCGATCGGCTACGGCGGCATGCTCGGCGAGGGAACACTCGGCATGCTGGCGGTGCTCGCCGCCACGGCCGGATTCTCCACGCGCAGCGATTGGCACGCGCACTACGCGAGCTGGGGCGCGGCATCCGGCCTGTCGGCCAAGCTCGACGCGTTCGTGACCGGCGGCGCCACCTTCGTGGCGGCGCTCGGCATTCCCTTCGAGACCAGCAAGACCTTCATCGCGGTGATGGTGATCGCCTTCGCGGCGACGTCGCTCGATACCGGCGCGCGCATCCAGCGCCTGATCATCTCCGAGCTCGCCGAGAACCACGGCCTGCGCGCGCTCAGCAACCGCTACGTCGCCGGCGGCGTGGCCATCGGCGCGGCGCTGCTCTTGGCGCTGACGCAGGCCGGCGGCAAGGGAGGTCTCATCCTCTGGCCGCTCTTCGGCACGACCAATCAGCTGGTCGCCGGCGTGACGCTCCTCGTCGTGTCCATCTGGCTGCGTCGCCAGGGGCGTCCGTGCCTCTACACGCTCGCTCCGATGATCTTCGTCGCCGCGGCCACCGTGGCGTCCATGCTGGGCGAAGTGGGCAGCTACTTCGCGCACTTCTCGGAACGCTGGCTGCTCGCGCTCATGGGCAGCGCGATCCTCGCCCTCGACCTCTGGATCCTCTTCACGGGTCTGCGCGTGCTGCTCTCGACCCGCGCGGTGCAGCCGCTGGCGCCCGTCGCGAGCCGCTGAGCCCGGCGTCGCGCTGCGCGCGCGCCGGCGCCGTCCACGTCGCCAGCGCGCGAGCGCATCGCTCGCTACGCTGAACGCGCTCCGCGGAACCGGACCAGAGACTGCGCATGAGCCAGAGCAACGAGTTCGAAGGCGGCTGCCTGTGCGGTGCGCTGCGCTACCGATGCGCGACCCCGCCCCTCGACGCCGGCTACTGCCACTGCCGACTGTGCCAGCGCTCCACCGGCGCGCCCGTGCTCGTCTGGGCGACGTTCCCCTTCGACCGATTCGCCTACACGCAGGGAACGCCTGCGCTGTACCGCTCTTCGGCCCATGGCGTGCGGGAATTCTGCGCGACGTGCGGCACCCAGATCGCCTACCGCGCGTTCGCAGACGCCCGCACGATCGATGTCAACGTGGGAAGCCTCGACAATCCAGCCGGCGTTCCGCCGCGCCGCCACGTCTGGACCGCGAGCCGCATCCCGTGGTTCGACACGCGCGACGAGCTCCCGCGCCAGCCCGGCGAAGGCTCCGACCCTGCGTGACCCGCGGAGCCCTGGGCGCTCGGCGCTCAGGCGTGGTTGCGAAGCATCAGCTCCTCGGCATCGGGGTGGAGAACCGTCTGGCCGAGCAGATAATCCACCTGGTGGTGGCGGGCGTGATGGCGCAGCAGCACGAGCGGTGCCACCAGCGGCGCCGCACCCTTGCGGTACTCCTCGATGAGATCGGCGAGCTCTCTGCGCGACGCGTCGTCGAGCCGCTTGCGCAGGTGTCCGGCCATGTGCTGCAGCACATTGGCATTGCGACCCGGCGTCGCCCGGCGCGCCAGCGCCGCCATGAAGGCGCACTCGTAGTGCTCGCGAAACGCGGCGCGGGGTGCGCGGCGCACCTCGGCCACCCGCCGCCCGAGCTCCCGGTACGCCGTCGTGGCGTGCGCCATCAGCTGCAGCTTGTGGGCGGTGTGAAAAGCGACGACATCCCGCGCGCGCCAGGGCCCCGCGAAGAGGGCGCGCAGCCTGCGGTAGGCGAACACGCGCTCGATGAAGTTGTCGCGCAGCGGTGTGTCCTGGAGCCGCCCCTCTTCCTCCACGGGCAGATTCGGCAGCGCCTCGAGCAGCACCTCCGCAAACAAGCCCCGACCCACGCGCCGCCCGGGCTTGCCGGGCTCGTACACCTTGACGCGCTCCATGCCGCAGCTGGGTGAGCGGTTCTTCAGCACGTAGCCGCCCAGCCCGAGCTTCGCGAGGCCGGCGACGCGCCGCCGGGCGTAGCGACGCATCGCGGCGCTGTGATCGCGCTCGGTCTTGGCCTCGCGCAGCTGCACCTCGTCGCCCTGCTGCACCAGCCGCAGCGTCGGCCTCGGCACGCCGAGACCGATCTCCACCTCGGGGCACACGGGAACGAATTCCACGAAAGGCGCGAGCTCGGCCAGCAGGAAGTGGTTGCGCTTGTGGCCGCCGTCGAAGCGCACCTCGTGGCCGAGCAGACAGGAGGACACGCCGATGCGCGGCGGCTTCTCGTCCCGCGGGATCTCTCGGAGCCCAGACGTCCGCTTCACGTGGGCATCTGCTCGATGCACGGCGCCGCGCGGCGCAATGCGCCGGCCGGCGCCGCGGCGATCGCATCGGGGCGCAGCACACACCACTGCGCGTTGGCGAGCTCGGCGGCGCCGCGCAGCACCCGGATCACGCCGAGGTGCGCGACCAGGGCCACGCGAGCCCCAGCGGACTCGTCCAGCAGTGCCCGGATGCAATACTGCACACGCGCGCGCAGCTCGCGGCGCGTCTCGCCGCCCCCGGCCCGCGCCAGCGCATCTCCCGCCTCGAAGCGGGCGAGCGCGTCCGCATCGCGAAGCGCGATCTCGGCACGCGTGAGGCCAGACCACGAGCCGACATCGAGCTCGCGCAGGCCCGCCTCCAGCCGGGGCTCGAGGCCGCGCGCGCGGCCGACGATGCGCGCGGTCTCCGCGGCCCGCCGCAGATCGCTGGCAACCAGCCGGTCGATCGGCTCGCCACGCAGCGCCTGCGCCAGGCGCTCGGCCTGCGCGCGACCCCGCGCCGACAGCGGCGGATCCGCGTGGCCCTGCCAGAGGCCCGCTGCGTTCCAGACGGACTCGGCGTGTCGGATGAGCAGTAGGCTCGCGTTGCTCATGGGATGCGGACGATAGCCCGCCCGGCGCGCGCCCCGCCCCGCCGATCGCGGCCCGAGCGGCGTCGCGGCAGATCCCGGCCCCAAGGGGCGGGCGGGCCGTTCCGGCTGCGCGCAAGATTCGCGCCGGGTTTGACACGCGCCCGCCTCCCGTCCCACTCCTCAGCGGGGGGCGCGGAGGCGCTCGGTGAGCCGGCGTCGCTTCGATCATCTGGTGGTGGAGATCTCGGTCGCGGTCGGGGCGCGCATCCCGCGCTACGCGCTCTGGATGCGCATGCACCAGAACGGATGCGACCCCGAAACGCTCACGCCGCAAGCCTCGGCGGCGTTCTGCGGGCGCCCTCTCGAGGGATTCCTCGCAGAGCGCGGGCTGCAGCTGACGCCGCGCGCGCAGCGGCGCCTGCGGCGCTGCGTGGAGCGCTACAACCCGGAGGTTCCGGCTCCCGAAGAGCTGCTCTTCGGCGCGCCGTGAGGGCCGCGGCGCGTCAGCCGCGCCGGGCGAGCGCGCGCAGCGGCTCCCGCAGCGCGCGGAAGGCACGCGCGCGATGCGAGAGGCGGTTCTTCTCGGCGGCCGAGAGCTGGGCCATCGCCAGGCCCGCTTCGCTGGACTCGAACACCGGGTCGTAGCCGAAGCCGCCGGACCCGACCGGGGCCTCGAGGATGCGTCCCGCGCACTCGCCGCGCGCCGTGACGACGTCACCGTCCGGTGTGGCAAGGGCCGCTACGCACACGAAGCGCGCAGCCCGCGCCGCACCGCGCCGACTCGCCAGCTCGCGCAGCAGGTGCTGCACGCGGCCGGCATCGTCGAGGTCGGGTCCTCCGTAGCGCGCCGAGCGCGCTCCGGGAGCGCCGTCCAGGCCATCGACCTCGAGGCCCGAGTCGTCGGCGACGCTCACGCGACCGGTCTCCCGCGCCACCGTGAGCGCCTTGGCGGCCGCATTCTCCGCGTAGGCGTCGCTCTCTTCCGGCATGCGCAGCGCGGGAAAATCGCCGAGCGAACGCAGCACGAGCGGAAGATCGCCGAGAATCTCACGGATCTCGCGCAGCTTGCCCGGATTGGACGTCGCGACCACCACCTCGAGACGTCCCGGCAACGCGCGGCTCACGCCTCGCGAGCCGCTGCAATCGCTTCGTTCTGGCGCTGCGTCAGCTCGGCCACGGCGCGCAGGGCCAGCGCCGTCATTTCGGACAGCTGCTGCGCAGAGAACGTCGCTTCCTCACCCGTGCCCTGCACCTCGACCAGCTGTCCCCGGCTGGTCGCCACGACGTTCAGGTCCACCGCCGCGCGCGCATCCTCTTCGTACGCCAGGTCCAGAATGACGTCGCCATCGACCAGGCCCACGGACACGGCCGATACCGAATCGCGCAGCGGAACCTCATCGATCACACCGCGGCGTGCGAGCCGCCCGAGCGCGATGGCGAGCGCCGCGTAACCGCCCGTGATCGAGGCGCAGCGCGTGCCGCCGTCGGCCTGCAACACGTCGCAATCGACGTAGCAGGTGCGCTCGCCGAGGCGCTCGAGATCCGCCACGGCGCGCAGGCTACGTCCGATCAGGCGCTGGATTTCCAGCGTGCGACCGGACGGGCGCACGCGGGAGGCATCGCGTTCACAGCGGGGTTCGGTCGCGCCCGGCAGCATCGAATATTCGGCCGTGATCCAGCCACGGCCGCTGCCCGCGAGAAAACGCGGCACGCTCTCCTCGACGCTCACGGTGCACAGCACGAGCGTGCGGCCCACGCGGCACAACACGCAGCCGAGCGGGCTCTCCGTAAAGTCGGGTTCGATCTGCACCGGGCGCAGGCCCTCGGGATCCCGGCCATCCGCTCTCAAGCCGCCCCTCCCCGCGTCGAACTCAGCGCTTCGATCTCGCCGGCGTCGGCGCCAGGCGGCGCGCATCGTAGCGCCTCCCGAACTCCAGAACCGCGCGCTCGAGGGAATCGACCACGCTCCTGCGGCCGCGCGCGCTGGTCAGCGAGCGCTCGTCTTCGGGATGGGTGATGAAGCCGATCTCCACCAGCGCAGCGGGCATCTGGACGCCCGTGAGCACCACGAACAGCCCCTGCTTGACGCCCCGCGAACGCATGCTCTCGATGCCGCCCAGCTCGATCTGGATTCTCTGGGCCACGTCGTTCGACTCGCGCAGGTATTCAGTGGCGATCAAGTCGCCCAGCAGCGCGATGAAGGGATCGTTGACCAGCGCGACGCCCGACCCGCTCGCCGTCGCGAACGCGCTGTTCTCCCGCTCGGCGACCCGCGCCGCCCCCGCGTCGCTGGCATCGAGAGCCAAGAAGTAGGTCTCCGTGCCGCCGACGGCGGCGTCTTCCGCGGCGTTGGCGTGAATCGACAGGAACAGATCGCCCCGGGCGTCGTTTGCGATCGCGGTGCGGCGCTCGAGCGGCACGAACACGTCGCGATCCCGCGTCATCTCCACGCGCAGATCGCGCGCGCTCAGGCGCGCGGCCAGGTCGCGCACCACCGCCAGCACCACGTTCTTCTCGAGCGCGCCGGCCGGACCCCGGGCGCCCGCGTCCTCTCCGCCATGGCCCGCGTCGAGCACGACCGTGTCGAAGACGTCGGGCGCGGCGGGCGCGGCGCGCCCCGCCTGCGCGGCCCACGCGACAGCGAGCCCGGCGATGGCCGCGCAGCGGTACAGCGCGATTCGCTTCAATCTCGTTCCCCCCGAGCCAGCTTATCAGACGCGCTCTCGGGGGTCGCGTCGCCCCGCGCGCTGCGCGTCGAGCGACGGCGCTTGCGCCGCCGACCCGTCGTGCGCCTCTGCAGATCCAGCAGATCGCCGAGCGTGGCAGCGGGCTGCCGCTCGAGCACCTCGCGGAGCAGCTCGATCAGCGCCCGCGCCGTCGCCTCCGCGTCGCCGAGCGCGCGGTGGCGCGCGCGATTGGCGATGCCGAAGTGGGCGCAGAGGTGGTCGAGATCGTAGCGGGCCAGGCGCGGCAGCACGCGCCGCGCCAGTCGGCACGTGCACAGCACCGGAACGTCGAGCGGCGGCAGACCCTGCACGTCCATGGCGCGCCACGTGAAGCGCGCGTCGAACGAGGCGTTGTGCGCCACGAACGTCGCGCGCGGCGCGGCCGCCAGCCAGCGCCGGAAGCGGGGCAGCGCGCGCTCGGCCGTCGGCGCGTCGCGGAGCAGCGCTTCGTCGATCCCGGTGAGCGCGACGATCGCATCCGAGAGCGGCCCCGGGCCCGGCGGGCGAACCAGCGTCTGGAACGAATCCGCAACGGCGAGACCGGCAACCCGCACGGCGCCGATCTCGATGATCGCATCGCGATCCGACGAGAATCCCGTGGTCTCGAGATCCACGACCGCGAAGTCGGCGCGCGCGAGCGCTACGTCGGCGACGCGCAGTTCCGCGGCGGGACGCAGCTGGTTCGCATCGAGGAGCTCGGGCAGGCTTCCCGGCGCGTCGTGGCCGAGCGCCGTCGCCACGATGCGCCGCGCCACATCCGGGGCAATCGGCGCCGCGCTGGCCAGCAGGCGCCGCGCGATCTCAGCCAGCGGCAAAGGTGTGCCGCAGGCGCGCATCCGCTCGAGCGCGCGTTGGAATCCGGCCGGAAGCGCGGCGGACATCAGCACTCACCCGCAGCGCGCTCGCTGCACGCCGGGCCCGCGCAGCACACCCCCCTCCGCGCGCGCAGCGCACCGTCCCGACCTCGATCTGCCCCGCGCGCTGCGCGCCGAGCCCCCGCGTCCCATACCATGCTGCACACGATCCGAGCGAGAGCGCGGCACACGCCGCACGCCGCGTTTGCGCGATGTCATGTAGGGGGGCGTTCGTGCCGATCCTATCACACGCACGGGAACGCGCGGGCCGCGCGCCGGGCTGCCGTGCAGCGAGGGGAGAACGCGTGAAGCGAGCGATGCCGTGGCTGCTCCTGGGAGTCGCGATCGCCTCGGGGGCAGCCGGGGGGGCACGCGCCGAGCTCCCGTCCGTGGCCTGGCTGCGCTTGTCGGCCGGCCATCACGCCCCGGACGATGCCCGCGGCCTGGTCTTCTTCCTGGGCATCGGCGCCGAGCCGGGCGCCGCGGCGATCGGCACCGCACACCTGTTCTCGGCGGCCACCCTCGCCGAAGCGGAGCGCGTCGAATTCCTCCTGGCGGGCTCGCAGCGAGCCGTGGCCTCTTCGAGCCGCTTCCTGGCGCCGCCCGGTCGACCCTTCGATCTGCCCGACGCCACGCTGCGCGACGACTTCATGATCTACGCCCTCGAACGGGCACCGAAGGGCATCCGGATCCTCGAGGCGGCGCAACCGCCCACGCCCAGCGTGGGCGCGCGGGTCAGGATTCTGGGCCCGCCGGCGCTCGGCGGCGGTGAACAAGATGCGGTGTACGGAGAGGTCGCGCGCGTCTCGACCACGCGCATCGATGTGGATCTCGAGGCGCGCCAGGACCTGAGCGGCTGGGGCGGCGCTCCGATCCTCCTGGCCCATTCCGGCCGCGTGGTGGGCGTCCTCGAGGCGCACGTGCCCCACGGGCCGACGGCGCGCGTCCTCGCGGCGCCGCTTGCCGGAGTCGTCGAAGCGCTCGAGAAGCCGCTGGCCGCTGGCGCGGGGCGCCCGTTCGCTGCCTATGCGCGCGACGCGCACGCCATGTCGCGCGCCGCGCCCGCTCGCGAGGATCCGGAGCCGGCGAGCCCGCCTGCGGGCCGCGGCGCGCTGCTCACCGAGCGGCGCGACGAAGCGTCTCGCGTCTTTCTCTCGATCGATTTCCCAGCGGACGGCGCGGTGGTGACGGACACCATCTGTGGGGTGTTCGTCTCCGGCAGGGCCCACGCACTGTCCGGAGCCATGCACCGCTTCGACGTGGTGATGGTCATCGATACCTCGCGCTCGACCCTCGAACCGGCGGGCGCGGACATCAACGGCAATGGCACCGTGGGTCGGTCGCATCGCGGACGCATCGCATCGATCTTCGGCTCCGGGGGCAGCGATCGAGGCGATTCCATCCTCGCGGCCGAGGTGGCCGCCGCGCGCCAGGTGCTGCGCGGCCTCGATCCCCGCAGCACGCGCGTGGCACTGGTCACGTTCGCCGGCGATGCCGACGGCGACGCCCGTTCTTCCAGCGCCAGCCGCGCCGCGCTTACCCGCGAGCCGCTGACGCGCAAATACGCACAGATCGAACAAGCCCTGGATCAGGTGCTGCGCACGAAGCCCGACGGCAACACGCACATGGCTGCGGGGGTGGATCAGGCAACGATCGAGTTGCTCGGGCTGCGGGGGGCCTCCTCCCACGCGGATGCCAGGGCCGAAAAGATCGTCTTCTTCTTCACCGACGGACAGCCGACCCTCCCCTACGGGCCCGAGATGGAGGCCGACAACGTGCGCGCGGTGCTGCGCGCGGCCGATCGCGCGCGC
>JAOUNA010000333.1 GCA_029881215.1 Myxococcales bacterium
GAAGACGCGCGTCCGCATGGCCTCGTCGTAGGCGGCGCCGAGCTCGAGCTCCGGATAGGCCACGTGTCCGCCGACGTAGCCGGCCGCGGCGGCGAGCGGATTGGAGTACTGGAACATCTCGCCAAATCCGCTGGTCGGCTGCATGGTCGCCAGCCGCGCCAGCACGCCAGTCGGTGTCAGGTCCTCGAACTGAAAGAATGTCTCCATGTCCTGACGCGGCAGCCCGGTGCAGGCGCAGATCAGGTGCTTGATCCGGACCTGTCCGGTGGTGTTGGCGTCTCCGAGCCGGAAGGATGGCAGCGCGCTCGTCACCGGCGTCTCCCAGCTGAGCTTCCCCTCGTCCACCAGCTTGGCGAGCATGAGCGTCGTCAACGCCTTGGTGTTCGACCCGATCATGAAGAGCGTGTCGGCATCCACTTTCCCGGCGCCGCCGATTTCGCGCACGCCAAAGCCGTCCGCAAAGATGACCCGGCCATCCTGTACCAGGCCGATGGCGATTCCGGGCACGCGGAGAATCTGCATTGCGCTCTCGACGAATTCGGTGAGCGCGGCGATCCGCGCAGGGTCGAGCGGGTGCGCCTGCTTGCCGGCGAAGGATTCGCGCGTGTACCCCTTCGGAAAAAGCTCGCCATAGATCAGCTCGACTTCGGCGAGGCGCTTCTCCCCCACCGCCTGGTCCATGTCGTAGATCGCCACCGTCCACACCTCACCCGCGCGCAGGACGTCGATGCTCACGTCTCTTCTCTCGTTGGGAGATGTCTCGTAGACGTATTCGTGGTAATCCATCCAGCCGTCCACGTCCGGCAGGCGATGGACGACCTTGAGTGGCCAGCGGGCATCTGGCTTGTAGGCCCGCCAGGCCGCAGCCACGGCGGCATCCGCGCTGGCTGCCCGCACGTCGACGAGCGCGATGTGCGAGTCGCCCTCGGGCGCTTCGAGGATGGTGGCCGGACCGCGCACGCTGAGACTCCATCCGGCCGGCGCGATGAAGGGGTTGCCCTCGACCGTCGTCCTTGGCGTATCGCAGGTCAGTCGGTCGACGACCGGGCTCGAGTCAGGCGCTGTCGCCGGAAGCGGGGCTTCCTTCTCGATGGACGCCACGCTGCACGCGGCAAGCGCGCAAGAGATCGCCGCCACGGCTGCAGCGATCGACGAGCGGCGCACCATGGCCGGCCCTCCGCGCTGGGCATCTGGGATCAGATCTCGAAAGGCTATCGGAAAATCCTCGGAGCCGACAGGAATCGGAGACAGCTTCTTCGAGCCGAGCCGGTGACGCGCACGCGTTCGGATCGCTCGACTTCGTGCGACGCGCAGCGGGCCGCGGACCTGGATGCGCAGGATCGACGCCGCGCCGGGGCGCCGCTCGCGTCTGGCCAGCGGCACCCCCCGGCCCGGGGCTGGCCATCCGCCCTCGCGCCCGGTAATCAATGGCGCTCGAGGGGGTGGCGATGTCGGCACCGGACGAAGCTGGATCGGGTGTCGCGCGGTCGGTCGGCGCGGTGAGAGCACCGCGCGCGTTGGGCCCCGGCTTCGGCGTGGCCGCCGTCTTCTGGACGACCCTCTCCACGATTCTCGGCGCGATTCTGTTCCTGCGCATGGGCTACGCGGTTGGAAATCTCGGCCTCGTCGGATGTCTCGCCCTCATCGTGCTCGGTCACCTCGTCACGATTCCGGCCGCGCTGGCGGTGGCGGAGATCGCGACCAACCAGAAGGTCGCCGGCGGAGGCGTCTACTACGTCCTGTCGCGCTCCTTCGGAATCACGATCGGCGGCTCGATCGGGATCGCGCTCTACCTCTCCCAGGCGATCAGTCTCGCCTTCTACACCATCGCGTTTGCCGAGGCGTTTCGTCCGCTGCTCGAGCAAGCCGCCCTGCGCTGGCCGCTGCTGCCGACCGACTCGCGTCTGGTGGCCGTGCCGGCCATCGGCCTGCTGTGGCTGGCGCTGCGTTTGTACGGGGCGCGACTCGGTCTCTCCACGCTCTACATCGTGGCCGGGACGCTGCTCGTCTCCCTGGTCTTGTTCTTCGCGGGCGGCGGTGGCGCATTTCTTCCGCACTTCGATCGGATGGTGGCGCGGGTGGACTCGCCCGACCCATTCTTCTTGGTCTTCGCGATCTGCTTCCCGGCCTTCACCGGACTTACGGCCGGTGTCGGCCTGTCCGGCGACCTGCGCGATCCGAAAGCGGCCATCCCGCTGGGAACCCTGGCGGCGGTGGCATCCGGCTTCGCGATCTATCTGCTGGTGGTCGTGAAGCTCGCCGCGTCGGCGGATCCCGTCACGCTCGCCGGCGATCCGCTCGTGATGGCCCGCATCGCGGTCTGGCCCCCGATCATTCCGATCGGCCTTGCCTGCGCGACCCTGTCCTCCGCGCTCGGATCCGCGCTCGTGGCGCCGCGCACGCTCCAGGCGATCGCCGCCGACAACGTGCTCCCGCAGGGTCGCTTTTCGAATTGGCTCCGCAAGGTGCGCGCCGGGGACAAGGAGCCGCAGAATGCCGTGCTGCTCACGAGCCTGATCGCG
>JAOUNA010000334.1 GCA_029881215.1 Myxococcales bacterium
AATCGCTCAACAGCGCGTCACTATCCCAGCTGGGTTGCGGCGTGGGAACACGCACGAGCGACGCCTCCGAGAAGGGCAGCAGATCGCGCAGCGCCCGCTCGATCTCGTCGCCGACCGCACCTTCGCGTGCGGCGTCCACGGGCACCACGGCCGATGCCAGCACGTCGACGGCATCGCGGCCGCGGCCGGCGAAGCAGCGGATGGCGATCAAATTCGTGCCCTCGAGCGGCAGCGCAGGATCCCGCAGCCAGACGAGGCTGTCGCTCATCGATTCGGGCAGCACGCTGCGCGGACCCTGGAGATGCAGGAAGACACGATTGTGTGTCACGGGTGGACCGCGCAGCAGATCCGGAACCTCCTGGGCCAGCGCCCGCGCGAGCGCGGCACGCGGGGCGTTGAGCACCAGCGCCCGCCCCGCCCAGATTTCGTCGGAGTCCCCGATTGCGAGACCGGGCTGCTGCGCGACCGTGACGAGCCGGATCGGACCGGCGACGCTGCGGAACTCGCCGAAGAGAGAGGTGAGGCGGCGGCGCAGCATGCCTCGCAGCCAGCCGTCTCCACCTCCGAGCAGCGCCCCGCCGCCGAGCAGGCTGCCGAGCATCCGCGCCTGCGCTTCGGGCGAGATCGGCGCGCCGGCGCGGTGTGCCAGCGTCTTGCACACCGCGCGCAGCAGCGTGGCGACGCGGGGCGGAGCCGCGGTCACCTCCGCCGGAAGCCCCCGGGCGGGCGGCAGCCGGGTCGCGCGATCCCGAGCGCGCAGGGGCACCTCGCTCTGGGAGCGCCGCGGCCCGCGGCCGAGGCGGCGCCCGCTGCGCACCACCACCCCCGATAGCATGGCGAGCCGCTCGGCCTCGCTCGCCTCCTGGAGCGCGGAGAGCATCGCGCGGGCCACCTCGGGCTTGGCGAGGCCCCAGGCGGTGAGCTCGTCGATGCTGAGGTGGGGTCGCCCGAGATCCAGGCGCGCATCGGGCAGGACGACTTGCAGCGCCAGGTCGCGGCTCACCAGGCGACGCTGGTCGATCAGGGGAATGCCCAGCGCGCGCAGGCAGGCTCCGAGCACCTGGTCGCTCTCGGCGCCGGTCATCAAGAAGGGCTCGCGGAGGCCCTGGAAGCCGGCGAGCGCCTTGGCTTCTTCGAGCACCAGCACGCGCGCCCCGCGCTTCGCCAGGCAGATCGCCGCGATCAGGCCGGGAGTCGCGCCGCCCAGCACCACGGCGTCCCAGCGCCGCACGCGAAAGCTCTCCGTAGAGGCAATCGCCGGAAGCCCGCGCATCAGCCGCCTTGGGAGGGGAGGGGGCCGAGGAGAAGGGGCGCTGCGTCCGGCGCCTTCGCTTCGATCTCTCCGATGCGGTAGGCGCGCTCGCCGACGGCGCGCAGTCGATCCAGCACGTCTTCGCTCTGCTCGGACGGTACGACGATCACCATGCCGATGCCGCAGTTGAAGACGCGCAGCATCTCGCTCTCATCGAGGTTTCCTTCACGCTGGAGCAATCCGAAGATCGGCGGACGCGGCCAGCTCGTCGGATCGATGCGCGCGCGCACGCCCTTGGGCAGGCTGCGCGGAACGTTTCCGCTGAATCCGCCCCCGGTGATGTGCGCCATGCCCTTGATGTTGAAATCGCGCATGACGTTGAGCAGGGGTTTCACGTAGATCCGCGTGGGGGCCAGCAGCGCCGCCGCCAGCGACGTGTTGAGCTCTGCGTTCTCGGCGCGCAGATCGAGACGTCCGGCCCGCACGCCTGCTTCGACGATGTTACGCACGAGGCTGTAGCCATTGCTGTGGCAGCCGCTGGAGGCGAGGCCGAGCAGGGCGTCTCCCTGACTGATGCCCGAGCCGTCGATCAGGCGATCGCGCTCCACGACACCGACGCCGAATCCCACGAGCTCGATTTCGCCCTCTTCGTACACGCCGGGCATCGTGGCCGTCTCGCCGCCCAGGAGCGAGCAGCCGGCTCGCTTGCAACCCTCGGCGATGCCGCGCAGGGCCTGGCGCGCTCGCGCCCGGTCGAGCTTCGCCATGGCCACGTAGTCGAGGAAGACGAGCGGCTCGGCGCCCTGCACCACCAGGTCGTTCACCACCATGGCCACGCAGTCGATGCCCACGGTGTCGAAGCGCTGCAGCTGGGCCGCGAGCTTGAGCTTGGTGCCGACGCCGTCGGTCGCGGCCACGAAGACCGCGTTCTCGTAGCGATCCGGCGCCTTGAAGAGGCCCGCGAAGCCCCCGACCGAAGAGAGGATTTCGGGGCGCAGCGTCGGGCGCGTGATCTCGCGGATCTCGTCGACGAAAGCCTCGTCGTGGTCGAGATCCACGCCCGCCCGCGCGTAGGCAGGGGCGCTGGATTGCGTCTCGTCCGGGGGTGCGTTCACGGTGCGAGGAGATAGGCGAGTCGCGCAGCAAACGCAATCTCCCCGAACGCGATGCTATGGTCGCTCGGTGAAGCTGTCCGTGGTGATTCCGGCGTGGGAGGAAGCCGACCAGATTGCCGACGCCGTGCGCAGTGCCCGTGCGCCTCGCGC
>JAOUNA010000116.1 GCA_029881215.1 Myxococcales bacterium
GGTTCGCCTGAATACCGCAGTCGACGCCGCCTTGATCGGCGAGGAGAAACCGGACGCGGTCATCATCGCAACCGGGGCGACACCCTTCGCTTGCGACGCCGAGATCGCCGATGGTACCCACGTGGTGGAAGCGTGGCAGGTGTTGCGAGGCGAGGTCGAAACCGGAAACTCGGTGGTCGTCGCCGACTGGCGCTGCGACTGGATCGGTGTCGGCCTGGCCGAAAAGCTGGCGCGGGATGGCTGCCGCGTCAGGCTGGCCGTGGGCGGCACCCACGCCGGACAGAACCTGCAGATGTACATTCGCGACATCTGGGCCGGAAAGCTCCACCGCCTGGGCGTCGAGGTCATTCCCTATGCCCGCTTGTACGGCGCCGACGGGGACACCGCCTACTTCCACCATATGGCCGGCGGCGACCCCATCGTCTGCGACGGGATGGACACCCTGGTGCTCGCCCAGGGCCATCAGCCGGAGATCGCGCTGGAAGAATCACTGCGTGGATGCGGTCTGGAGATGCATCTGGTCGGCGACTGCCTGAGTCCGCGAACCGCTGAAGAGGCGGTCTATGAAGGAATGATGGCGGCGAGAAAGGTGTAGGCTCGCCCATCACCAGGAGGAGTCGCATGCTGCACGCTTTGTCCTTCGTGTTCTACGTGATGACCTTCAGCCTGCTCGCGAGCCCCGTTGGGGCCGACTGCGAGGCCTACCGCAACCTCGAAGGCAGGGCCTGGGTCGATGGGACGTGCATGGAGACACCGCTCGGCGAGCGCTGGTGGCCTCACCCGCTCTGGGGTGAGGGTGATCAGGCCGGCTCGACGAACTGGTACACGAAACCCGAGGTGCTCGCGCGAGCGCTCGCCCAGGTGAAGCTGAACCGCGTGCTGAAGATTGGTCAGGAGTACAGCGCGGAGATGCCGCTGCTCGAGCCGAGATCGTTCTCGCTGCGCATTCCCGGCGGCCCCACCGGCGGCGCACTCGGAAAGAACCAGGTGGTCTGGAATGACGAGTTTCTTGCGGCCGAAGTCGGCCAGGTCGGCACCCAGTTCGACGGATTCGGACACATCGGCGTGCAGATCGGAAAGCCCGGAGACAAGAACGAGATCCGCTTCTACAACGGCTTCACGGGTGCCGAGATTCTCGACGCCTACGGGTTGAAGCGGCTCGGCACCGAAAAGCTCCACCCCATCGTCGCGCGTGGTGTACTGATCGATATCGCCGCATTCCGAGGCGTCGATGCGATGGAGGCGGGCGAAGTCATTTCGATGGCCGACGTTCGCGGGGCTTTGAAGAAGCAAGGGATGGCCGATTTCGAACTTCAAACCGGTGACGCAGTGGTCTTTCGCACCGGATGGGAGCGCTACTGGATCGTCGACAACGAGAAATACAACAGCGGCTGCCCGGGCATCGGCATGGAGGTGGCGCGCTGGTTGGCCGACGGCAAGGCGGGTGTGTCTGCCGCCGATACCTGGGCGGTCGATGCCGTGCCCAATCCCGACCCAGATTGTCAATACTGCGTACATGCGTTCCTGCAGACGCGACATGGAATCGTAAACCAAGAAAATCTCACGCTGTCCGCGCTGGTGGAGCAGGGCGTGTATACGTTCGCCTACCTCTTCACGCCGGTACCCATTCGAGGCGCGACAGGATCGATCGGCTCTCCCACAGTGATGTGGTAACAACGCGCCGGGCTAATCGGCGTTGACGACGACTGTATTCGGGATTGGGAAGCCGTTGAAGGTGTTCGCGTATGCGGCTGAGTACGCGCCGTGATCGTGGACGTAGATGAAGTCGCCCGCCTGCAGACCTTGAGGTAGGGGTTGGTCGGTCATGCACACATCGAGGCCGTCGCAGGTTGGGCCCGCGACGGTCCAGGGAATGTTCGGTCCGTCCCGATCGGTATGGATCGTGAATCTGAATTCGTTGCTCAGCTCACCCAGGCCACGGTGGATGCCGGCGTCCAGGTAGAGCCAGCGCTTGCCATCGCGCGTTGCGGTGCCAATCACCTGACAGACGAACACGCCCGTGTCTGCGACCATGAAGCGACCCGGCTCTGCTACGACATGAACGGAGTCGGAGATGTTCTCGAGTTCGCGGTTCACGGCCTTGCCGATCTCCTCGATACTCGGCACTTCGTCTCCCATGGAGACCGGAAATCCCCCGCTCAGGTTCAAGAAGCGCGGCTCCAGTCCGACCGCCTTCATCTTCTCGAAGGTCTCGCGCGACGCGCGAATTCCGATCGGCCAGTTCTGGATGTTCTTGCACTGCGAGCCGACATGGAACCCGACCCCTGCGAGGCCCGCGCCGATTCTCGCGGCTTCAGCGATCAGCTGTTCCGCCTCGTCTTCGAACGCACCGAACTTGTTCGAAAGTTTCCAGACGGATCCCTCATTGGAGGTGTGGATGCGGAGATAGAGATTCGCGTCAGGCTTGGCGGCGTGAACCTTGTGCAGTTCTTCGATCGCATCGATGACGTACCAGGTGACTCCACACTCGATCGCATGGGTCAGGTACGCATGGGATTTGATGGGATTGCTGTATAGGATTTCGTGAGCGGGTACGCCGAGGCCGAGCAGGACATCGAGTTCGGCCCTGGAGGCGATCTCGAAGCCGACGCCCTCATCGTGGAGCGCGGCGAGGATTTCGGTCGCAGGATTGACCTTGACCGCATAGTGGGGGAAGACCCTGGGCATCGCGGCCCGGAAACGTCGCGCCTTTTCGCGCACGAGCCGTGCGTCGATGATGAAGAACGGATCGCTATAGCCGCGTGCCAGCTCAGCCTCGATATGGCGGAAATCGAACGCTGAGCCGTCTGCGTCCGCGCGGTACGGCTGCGACATTTCCTCTCCTCATGAGTGCTCGCGCCGCTCCGGCGCCTGCGTCGAACAGGGTGGCCGCACTTGCGGGGGTCTCGCGAAGTGCTCTGTTGTGAACTCGCGAGGGAACCCCCGTAGTATGCTTCGTGGCCAAAACATGCACCAGGCCAGATGGCTTCCACCTTGGCCGCGGTGCCTTTGCGAATGGGTGGATTCATGATCTTCAAATTTCGAGCGTCATCGGTTCCATATTGAGCGCCGGCGACATACAACGTCACCCGCGGCGCGTGCTGAGCAGCGGCTTTACATTGGCTGTGAGCATCGGTGGCATCATTGGCCTTGGCATCTTGCGCACGCCCGGAGAAATAGCTGCGGTCGTTCCCGATCCGTTTCTGTTCGTATCTCTCTGGGCCTCGAGCGGCCTGTTCATCCTGTTGAGCACGGTTGTGGTGGCCGAGCTGGTGGGTTTGACGTCGCGATCCGGCGGCACCTACGCCCTGGTGCGACGCGCCTACGGGCCGTTTCCCGGTTTCGTCATTGGCTGGGTCGATTGGCTGAGCTTTGTCGCTGACATCGCCTTCAAGGCCGTCGTGGCCACGGAATTTGCCGCATTGTTGATTCCGGCAGCGGCGCAATGGAAGACACCCCTGGCGATCACGGTGTCATCGGTGTTCGCCGCGCTGCAATTACGGGGGATCGCCCTGGGCGCCAAGATTCAGCAGGCCGCTACTGCCGCGGTGGCCGTGACCGTCATCGGGTTCACGCTGGCGCTGGTATGCGCCGAGCCAGCGGTGAGCGGTGTTGCGACTTCGGTTTCCGATGCAGCTGATGGGCTCGGCGCCTGGAGCCTCGTGGTTGCATCCGTTGTCTATACGTACGACGGTTGGTTGTACGCCGCCTACTTCAGTGGTGAGATCAAGGGCGGCAGTGGGGCCGTGGCGCGCACCTGTATCAAGGGCGTGATCGTCGTAATTCTGCTCTATGTGTTCCTGATTGCGGCGTTGGCCTGGTCGGTGCCCCTGACCAGCCTGGCCGGCGACGAATTGGCATTGGCGGGCGCTCTGGAGATGGTCGTCTCCCCGCTCGCATCGACCGTCGTGCTGGTTGCCGCAATCATGATGTTGCTCGCCCACCAGAACCTGCTGTACATGAGCACGCCCCGAATTCTCCAGGCACTGGCGGTCGATGGCCTGGCCGTCAGGCGCGCAGGGGAAATCTCCGAGGGTGGCAACCCGATCTTTGCGGTGCTGCTGTCCTGGGGGCTATCGGTCGGCCTGATCATGATCGGCGGATTCTATCTCCTGCTGCACCTTTCCGTGTTCTTCTACCTGTTCTTGTATGTCGTGCTGATCGCGGGAGTCATCATCCTGCGTTCGCGCCAGCCGGACACCGACCGCCCGTACCGGGCCTTGGCTCACCCCTGGAGCACAACTATCTGTCTTCTCGGTTGGTTGATCATCGCCCTGTTCCAGGCAGTTGCTGAAATCGAGACCGCCGCTTACGCCGCGATCATGGTGGCGGTTTCCTGGCCGGTGTACCGATGCCTCGTGCGCTCTGGATCGAACTGACCGGGAGCCACCGTTTCATAGACCAGATTTCCCGCCTGCAGTTGAAGAGGATGCGATCATCGGGGGACGGGCATTTCAGGCTGCGTTTTCGGGACGGTCTGACGACCCCAGATCCTGTCAAGCAGCGGGTCGGGGACCGAGTGGGCCCGAGCGGGGCGGTGGTTGATGGCACTGAATCCGAGCACCCGCCACGCTCTGATGATCGGTCGCGGGTACCCTGAGCCCGTTTCGCTGTAGAAGGCGAGCCGCCGACAGTCCAGCCGCGCCTGCTCCAACGACGATGGTATCCAGTTGGCTCATTCCGGAATTTCCCAACGATCCCCCCGACCGCAAACTCCCACCGAATCGGCGCGGCGCATCCAATCTCACATTTCTTCGGTGTCGATCACCGGCGAAGCGTCACACTTGATTGGCTTCCAGTCGATATCGAGGCCGAGACCCGGCCCATCGGGAGCGCGGACGCAACTGCCCGCTTCGACGCGAATTGGGTCGGGTTGCACAGACGCGGGCAAGCGATGTCGAGATCATTCATGGATGCGCGATGCCCTCAGGGAAAGCGCGGCAGCCTGATCCGATCCGGCTCAGGAGGCATGGCGCTTCAAACACGCGTCGATCACTTCGAGCGCGTGGTCGGCGTTGTCGCGGCTGAAGGGAAGCGGGGGGCGCATCTTGAGGACATTGCCGTTGCTGCCCATGAGCCCCATCAAGACGCCTTCTCGGCAGATCGCGCTGACGATGTGCTTCGCCTCCGCGCGGTCCAACGGCTGACGACTCTCGCGATCCTTGACCAGATCGATCCCCCAGAAGAGCCCGGAGCCTCGCACATCGCCGATGATCGGATGCGCATTCGCGAGTTCCGCAAGACCCCGCTCGAGGCGCCGACCGACCTGGTGGGCGTTCTCGAGCAGGCCCTCTTCGTCGATCACGTCGAGCACCGCCAACGCCGCAGCGGCCGAGACGGGGTTGCCGCCGAAGGTGTTGAAGTAATCGACTTGCTCCCCGAAGGCGGCTGCGATCTCCGGGGTCGAGACCACCGCGGCGACCGGATGCCCGCCGCCCATCGGCTTGCCCAGGACGACGATGTCGGGAACGACGTCGTAGCGCTCGTGCCCCCACCAGGTATCGCCGAGCCGGCAGTAGCCCGCCTGCACTTCGTCGGCGATGAAGAGCCCTCCGGCGTTTCGCACGATCGACGCCGCGCGAGCCAGGTAGCCCTTGGGCGGGATGAGGAGGCCATTGTCGTCCCAGCTCGAATCGACGAGCATCGCCGCCGGCTGGTAGCCCCGCTCGGCGAGACCCTCCACGGCTTCAGCGAGCGAGGCCGCATAGCGTTCGGCGAGGGCCTCGTCGCCTCCCGCCTCGCTGCCCGCGCGAAAGGGGCCGCGGTAGGTGTCCGGTGCCTCGGCGGCCGCGAGCCAAGCGGGCCGGTCCTTGGCCGGGTAGCTGGCAGTCGACAGCTTCAGCACGAGATCGGAGTTGCCGTGGTACGACCCCTCGCTGACCACCATGCCGTAGCGACCCGTCACCGACCTGGCGATCTGGGTGGCCAGATCGTTCGCCTCCGTCCCGGTGCAGACGAACCAGCACGCGCTGAGCTTCCCCGAGAACTTCGTCCCCAGGCGCTCTCCCAGCTCGACGACCTTCTCGTGCAGGTACCGCGTGTGGGTGTTGAGCAGGCCGGCCTGGGTCGCGATGGCTTCGACGACGCGCGGATGGCAGTGCCCCACCGAGGGGACGTTGTTGTAGCAATCGAGGTAGCGACGCCCGTCGACGTCGAAGAGCCAGACCCCTTCGCCGCGCACGAGATGGACGGGCTCGTCGTAGAAGAGTTCGTAAGCCGGAGCCAGCGCCCGACGTCGCCGCTTGACAAGTTCACTTTCGTTCATGGTCGCACTCCGGATTCGGTCGGTGGAGCTCGGAGCCGGTTGCGCCGTCCAGGATCAGGATCTGCCCCGCATTCAGACGCTCCTTGATGCTTCGCGACGGCATTCGTATCTCCTCCGAGAGCGTTTGTCTTGGGGTCGATCCTAATGGAAGGCGCCCGGCGCTGGCAGCCGAGAGGCGGGTCGGAACGCTGGAGTCGCGGCACACCCACAGCCGACGGACGCTCGCTGCCCCGCGGAGCACCGTGGTGCTGGTGGCCGGGCTTCTCGGTCGCGAGGGCGCTGCGCGCGAGAGCGCGGGCGCGCAGTGACGCGGAAGCGGCGGACTTCGATGCGATCGAGCGGGCCGAGATCATGCGAAGAGCCTTCCGCGGGGTGAGGCCGTCAGCACAACCCTCCGCAAAATCGCGGGAAATTCGCGGCTGGCGGGCACAATGGGCGCACGGTCTCCGCAACCGCAGACGGGTTGGCGGAGCGGGCAGTCTCGTGCCAACCCGTCTCCGTCGGCCGGGGTCCCTGCTCAGCGGGGAAGATACCGGGAAATCCCCGAAAGCGGGCAGACCGAAGAGGCCCGGACAGGCGCGGCAAGCCCGTCGCGGGCCGGGTGGAGCGAATTCCCCCGGGATCCGGGAACCGGGAGATCGCGGTCGAGGATCCGGGAGGTCTTCGCACGAGCCGGGACGGACACCGGGGCCGAAGAGCTGCGGTTCGGGGTGTCTCGCCAACCCGAGAATCTGGGCGAGGCCGAACCGGATCTCGGAGAGCCCCATGGGGGCGCGGAGGCCTGGCTCCGCGCGTCCGGATCCGCACGGCCTCTCGACCACCGTGGCCTGCGGGACACCCTGAGCACCACTCGGGGTCGGTGCGCCATCCAGCTGGCGCGCCGGCGATCCCCGGAGTTGCCCGAAGCTCGACCGGCCGCCGAGGGCGATCGAGCCGATGCCGGCTCGCGGGATTCCGCTGCTCCGACGCAGATGGAACGGCGGCGCATGGCACGCCGCCGTTCCCCGCGATCACAGCTCGAAGCGGTCGAGGTTCATCACCTTGACCCAGGCCTCGACGAAGTCCCGCACGAACTTCTCGCGGCCGTCCTCGGCGGCATAGACCTCGGCGACCGCGCGCAGCTCGGAGTGCGAGCCGAAGATGAGGTCGACCGGGGTGGCCGTCCACTTCAACTCGCCCGTCGCGCGATCCCGACCTTCGTAGACGCCCTCCATCCCCGAGGACTGCTCCCACCTCGTGGACATGTCGAGCAGGTGCACGAAGAAGTCGTTGGAGAGGGTGCCCGGACGGGCGGTGAACACGCCGTGGTTCACACCGCCGGTGTTGGCGTCGAGGACGCGCATACCGCCGACCAGCACGGTCATCTCCGGCACCGTGAGGGTGAGCAGATCGGCCCGGTCGACCAGGCTCGCCGTCGGCGACAGGCGGTTGCCTTCCGCGTAGTAGTTGCGGAAGCCGTCCGCCCGCGGCTCGAGCACGGCGAAGGAGGCGACGTCGGTCTGCTCCTGGGTGGCATCGGCGCGGCCCGGTGTGAAGGGGACCTTCACGTCGTAGCCGGCGTCCGCGGCCGCCTTCTCGATCGCCGCGGCGCCGCCGAGGACGATCAGGTCCGCGAGTGAGACCTTCTTCTTCCCACTCAGGAACCCGCCGTCGAAGTTCTTCTGGATCTGCTCCAGCGTCTGCAGGACCCTCGCGAGCTCGGCCGGATCGTTGACCGGCCAGTCCTTCTGCGGCGCGAGGCGCAGCCGTGCGCCGTTCGCACCACCGCGCATGTCGCTGCCGCGGAAGCTGGCGCCGGCCGCCCAGGCGGTGCGGACGAGCTCGGGGACGGTCAGACCGGAATCGAGGATCTTGGCCTTCAGCTTCTCGATGTCGCGATCCCCGATCAGCGGATGGTCCACCGCGGGAATCGGGTCCTGCCAGATCAGCAGCTCGGCGGGCACATCGCTACCGAGGTAGCGGGCACGCGGACCCATGTCGCGGTGCGTGAGCTTGAACCAGGCCTTGGCGAAGGCGAGCTCGAACGCCTTCGGGTTCTGCAGGAAGCGCTGCGAGATCTCGCGGTACGCGGGATCGGCCTTCAGCGACAGGTCCGTCGTCAGCATGACCGGCGCGTGCCGCACGCCCTCGACGTGGGCGTCGGGAACGGTGTTCGCGGCTTGCCCATCCTTCGGGATCCACTGGATGGCGCCGGCGGGGCTGCGGGTCTGCTGCCACTCGAAGGCGAAGAGATTCGACAGGTACATCATCGTCCAGCTGGTGGGCGCCGCGGTCCAGGCCCCTTCCAGGCCGCTGGTGACGGCGTCCTCCGCCTTGCCCTTGCCGCACTTGTTCCTCCAGCCGAGACCCTGCTCCTCGATGGGGGCAGCCGTCGGCTCCGGACCCACGCAATCGGCGGGCTTGTGCGCGCCGTGGAGCTTGCCGAACGTGTGGCCGCCGGCGATCAGGGCGACGGTCTCTTCGTCGTTCATGGCCATGCGGCCGAAGCTCTCGCGGATGTGCGCCGCGGCGGCGAGCGGGTCCGGGTTGCCGCCGGGCCCTTCCGGGTTCACGTAGATGAGCCCCATCTGCGTCGCGGCGAGGGGGTTCGCGAGCATGCCCCTCTCGTCGAAGCGTTCCCCGGCCAGCATCTCGAGCTCCGGGCCCCAGTAGACGAGATCCGGCTCCCAGTCGTCCGCCCGGCCCCCGGCGAAGCCGAAGGTCTCGAAGCCCATGTCCTCCATGGCGACGGTGCCGGCGAGGACGATCAGGTCGGCCCAGGAGAGGTTGCGGCCGTACTTCTGCTTGATCGGCCAGAGCAGGCGACGCGCCTTGTCGAGATTGGCGTTGTCGGGCCAGCTGTTCGTCGGCTCGAAGCGCTGCTGGCCGCCGCCGGCGCCGCCGCGACCGTCGGCCACGCGGTAGGTGCCGGCGGCGTGCCAGGACAAGCGGATGAACAGGGGGCCGTAGTGACCCCAGTCGGCCGGCCACCAGTCCTGGGACGTGGTCATGAGTTCCTCGAGGTCCCGCTTCACGGCCTCGAGATCCAGGCTGGCGAACGCCTCGGCGTAGTCGAAGTCCTCGCCATAGGGGTTCGAGGACGGGTCGTGGTCGCGCAGGGGCGACAGGTCCAGCCGTTCCGGCCACCAGAACTGGTTGGACTTCGACTCGTCCTGCGCGAAGGCCGAACTCGAAGCTACCGACGCGGCCATCGCAATCGCGAGGACGGCCAACAGGAGTGAGAGGCGGAGTCGCATCGTATTTTCCT
>JAOUNA010000335.1 GCA_029881215.1 Myxococcales bacterium
GAGAGCCTCGCGCGACAGCGGCGAGCGCATCTCGGGAATCGTGGCCTCGCTGCGTGAGCAGGCAAAGGCGGCGGGTCACGTGGTGGGCTTGATGGAGCGCGTGCGCAGCGGCGTGGATGAAATCCGTTCAGCGAGTTCGGAACAGGATCGGGGAAACGTCGTCGTGTACCAAGGCTCGGTGACGATGCGCGAGGTTGCGCAGCAGGTGCGTGCTACGACGGAGGAGCAGGCGCGGGGCGCGAATCGCATCAGCGAGAGCGTCGAGGGCGTGCGTTCGGCGGTCGAGCAGATCAACGGGGCGCTGCAGGAGCAGTCGCTGGCGTGCTCGGCGGCCGTGGAATTTCTGGAGGAAGTGCGTGGGCGCACGCGTGCCAACGAGGAGTCCATGCAGGCAATGAACCTGGTTACGAAGGAACTGTTGCATCAGGCGGAGACGCTGCGGAATGAGGTCCGCCGTTTCCGTGTCTAAGCGGGCGAGCGCGCGGAATTGTGACGCGCGCACGGGGAGGAGGGTTTGATGATTGCGGCGTGTCCGACCTGCGGAGCGCGCTACCGCATCGATACATCCAAGCTCCGCCCCGAAGGGTCGCGGTTGCGCTGCACCCGCTGTGAAACCGTGTTCCGCGTTCAGGCGCCGTCCGCGGAGCCGCCGCCCACGCCGTTGTTCGAGGCTCCGAGGGGTGGAGCGGCGTCCACCCCGGATCCGGCGGCGGCCGCCGCGGCCGCACCGAGAGAGTCCCGCAAGCGCGAACGGCTCGTCCTCGTCGCGTCTCCCGAAGAGAAGGCCGCGAAGCAGTTGGCGAATACGCTGTCGGAGTGGGGACTCGAGGTGATTCTCGTTCACGACGGCGTGGAGGCGATTCTCAACATCCAGCGCGCACTTCCACGCGCAGTGGTTCTGGATGCGGCGCTTCCCAAGATGTTCGGCTTCCAGGTGTGCGAGCTGATGAAGCGGAACGAGAGCCTGCGCGAGATCATGGTGGTGCTGGTCGGCGCCATCCACGACGAACGGCGTTATCGCCGGCCGCCCGAAGATCTCTACGGAGCGGATGCCTACGCCGAGCGCCATCAGTTGCCGGATGCACTGCATGGAATCCTCCAGCGCTTTGGGCTCCCCCTGCGTTCGGCGGAGGGAGCGACTGGCAGCGCTGCAGCGGCGAAGCCTGCATCCGCCGGCATTGCGATGCCCGCCGCGCGCGCGCAGGCGGTTGCGCCGCCGCCCCCGGCACCGGCTACGGAAGCCTCGGATGCGCCGATGGAGGCATCGCAGTCGCCGGAGCGCGAGCAAGCCGAGCGGCTCGCGCGCATCATCGTTTCCGACATCATCCTGTACAACCAGGAGAAATTCGATGCTGGGGTGCGCGCCGGGAACGTCGCCGAGGCGCTTGCCTCGGAGCTGGCTGAGGGACACGCGCTCTTCGCAGGGCGGGTGGATCCTGCCGTGGGCGACCCGCAGGAGTTCCTCAAACGGGAGCTGCTCCGAATCGCCCGGTCCAAGGGGATGAACTGATGCTGAACTTCGACGAGCGTGATCGCGAGAACGTACTGCGCGACCTCGAGAGCCCGGATGACGAAGTGCGCCGACTGGCGGTCGAGCGCGTGGAGTCCCTCCCGGCGAATGAAGTCATTCCACGCCTGGTGGAGCGACTCGGGGATGCCAGCTGGCGCGTCCGCAAGGCGACGGTCGAGCGTCTGGTTGCCTGGCCCGATACGGAAGGGACCGCCGAGGCCTTGATCGGCGCGCTCGCCGACGGAGAGAATCCGGGGCGGCGCAACGCCGCGGTCGAGGCGCTGATCCACCACGGCTCCAAGATGCTGCCCTACCTCGTCGCCGCCACGGAGGCGAGGGATGGCGACGTTCGAAAGTTTGCGGTGGATGCCCTGGCCGGCATCGGAGATCCCGGTGCGGTCCACGCTCTGGTGGAACGCATGCAAGACGCCGATGCGAACGTTCGCGCCGCGGCCGCCGACGCGCTCGGTGCCGTCGGGGGCGACGAGGCCGCGCGCGCCCTGAAGGCGGCGGCGACGAGCGAAGCGCAGGATGCGCTCGTGCGCTTCTCCGCACTGCACGCGCTCGCCGGGCTCGAAGTGCCCGTGCGAGCCGACGAGCTCGCCGAAGTGCTCGCGGATCCCGTGCTCCGGCCGGGCGGCCTGGCGCTGCTCGGCTGTGTCGAGGATGACGCCGCCGCCCTCGAGATCCTGCTGAAGGGGCTCGCGGCGGGCGCTCGCGCGCCGCAAGAGGCATCCCAGAAATCCCTGCTGCGCATGCTCTCGCGCGCCGACGGTGCAGCCGCAGATCGGATCGTGCAACGCATTCGAAGCGCTGTCCAGGAGAATCCGGAAATTGTCACCAACACGATCGAGCGTCTCGGCAACTCGGATCTGGCCAGCCAGCTCGTGCTCATCCAGTTCCTCGGGCTGCTCGAGGACGAGCGCGCGGTCGTTCCCGTGCTCCTCGCAGGTCGCGACGAGGCGCTGTGCGAGATAGCGCTTGGGTC
>JAOUNA010000336.1 GCA_029881215.1 Myxococcales bacterium
TGTCTCGGAGCACGTCGCGATGGTGTCCCACCGGGTCTTCTCGATGCTGTCGGGGAGGAATGGCGTGTCGGCCCGCTCGCCGATCGCCGGCATCAAGGTATCCAGCTCGACGATGAACTCGGAGCCCTCGATCGGCACCGGACGGCGGCGGCCGCTCGCGTCGAGGGGGCCGAGCTCCATGCGCAAGCACTCCACGCCCTCGAGCCTGCCGGAATCCGCGAGGACGCGGACGGGAGCGACGAGGTATTCGATGCGAACGCCCTCCTCGAGGGCCGCCTCGATCTCCTCCTCGAACGCCGGCATCTCCTTGCGGGTGCGCCGATAGAGGATGGTCACCTGCTCCACGCCTCGGGTGCGCAGTGCCGAACGCGCCGCATCGATGGCTGCGTTGCCGCCGCCGACGACGGCGATGCGCTTGCCGATGGAGATCTCGTTGCCCAGCGCCGTGTCCTTCAAGAACGCCATCGCCGGGATGACGCCTTCGGCATCCTCATTGGGGATGCGCATCGCACTCGGAGCGTGCGCGCCCGTCGCAATGAAGATGGCGCGATACCGCTCTCGGAGCTGTGCAAAGGAGATGTCCACGCCGATCGTCACGCCGGTCTCGATCTGCACCCCGGCGTTCTGGATGTGGCGGATGTCGTCCGCGAGCTGTTCGCGGGGCAACCGGTACGCCGGGATGTAGACGGCCAGCGCGCCGCCGACGACCGGCAGCGATTCGAAGATCGTGACGTCGTGGCCACTGCGCGCCAGCTGATAGCCCGCCATCAGTCCGGCGGGCCCGGATCCCACGATGGCGACCTTCTCTCCGCGTCTCGGCTCGCGCTTCTTGTCCGGGTAGATGCCCGCTGCCTTCGCGGCATCCGTCGCGAAGCGCTTGAGCGCCCGGATCGCGATCGGCTTGCCCCACTTTCCCGCCGTGCACTTGTCTTCGCAGGGATGATGGCACACGCGCGCGCAGACGGACGGCAGGGGATTGTCCGCGAGGATCACGTCGAAGGCCTCGGCGAGGCGCCCCTCCGCGATGAGCGAGATGTAGGTGGCCGCCTGTGTGTCGATGGGGCAGGCGTGCATGCAAGGGGCGGAGATGATCTCCTTGCACACCGCCGCCGGGCAGCGGTTGCGCAGCACGTGATCTTCGAATTCCTCGCGGAAATAGCGGATCGCCGTGAGCACCGGGTTGGGCGCCGTCTGTCCCAATCCGCACAGCGAGCCCTTCTTGACCGCCTCGCCCATCTCCACCAGCAGATCGATGTCCGAGGGCGTGCCCCTGCCGCGCGTGATGTCCTCCAGGATCTGCATCAGCTGCGTCGTCCCGAGGCGGCACGGCACGCACTCGCCGCAGCTCTCCTGCCGGGCGAAGTCGAGGAAGTAGCGCGCGAAGTCCACCGCGCAGGTGTCCTCGTCCATCACCACCAGGCCCCCGGATCCCATGATGGTGCCGAGGGCGTTCAGGGAGTCGTAGTCGACGGGCGTGTCGATCAAGCTCGCCGGGATGCAGCCGCCGGAGGGTCCGCCGGTCTGCACTGCCTTGAGCGGCTTGTCGTCGAGGATGCCTCCGCCGATGTCGTAGATCATCTCGCGCAGCGTGATCCCCATCGGGGCCTCGACCAGACCGGTGTGGCGCACCTTGCCGACGAGCGCGAAAGTCTTGGTTCCCTTGCTCTTCTCCGAGCCGACCTCTGCATACCATGCCGCTCCGTTCTGGAGGATGAGCGACACGGAAGCCAGCGACTCCACGTTGTTGATGATGGTGGGCTTGCCCCAGAGGCCGGAGATCGCGGGGAAGGGCGGGCGCGTCCGCGGCATGCCGCGGTGCCCTTCGATCGATGCGATGAGGGCGGTCTCCTCGCCACACACGAAGGCGCCCGCACCCTCCTTGACCTCGATGTGGAAGGAGAATCCGGAGCCGAGCACGTCATTGCCCAGGATCCCCATCGACTCGGCGTCCGCGATCGACGCGCGCAATCTCTCGAGAGCGAGGGGATACTCGGCGCGACAGTAGACGTAACCCGTCGACGCTCCGATCGCGCGCCCGGCGATGATCATGCCCTCCAGCACCGCGTGCGGATCGCTCTCGAGCACCGAGCGGTTCATGAAGGCGCCCGGGTCTCCTTCGTCCGCATTGCAGATGAGATACTTCTGCTCCGACGGCGCTTCTCGGCAGAACCGCCATTTTCGGAAGGTCGGGAATCCGGCGCCGCCGCGCCCGCGCAGCCCCGCGCGCTCGACCTCCGAGATGATCGCTTCCGGCGCCATCGAGAGCGCCTTCTCGAGCCCCTTGTAGCCGTCGGTGGCGAGGTAGTGGTCGAGGCTCCGGGGATCGATGAATCCGCAGCGCCGCAACACGCGGCGCACCTGCGGCCGGAAGAAGGGTTGCATCCACAGGTTGGGGATGCCGTCGAACGAGCCCTCGCCGAGCGTGCCGAGGGCGTGCGCCGCGAGCGGCTCCCCGTTGCCGAGGTGCGCGGC